>JAYVCF010000230.1:0-22394 GCA_043750095.1 Deltaproteobacteria bacterium | reverse complement strand
GGAAGCGTCACTTCGAGCGTGCTGGTGCTCGCTGCGCTCGGTCTCTTCGTCGCGCGACGTCAGCGCTGATCTTCAGCTCGATCGTCTTCGGTCGTCACTCGACGATGCCGCGACGCAAGCGGTCGTCGGCGTGCTGTGCGAGCGAGGCCATCCGGGCGCGCACTTCGGCGGGCACGCTCTCTCGGAGCACGATGCGGAACGCGCCGTCGTCGCCGCGGTGCATCACGATCTCGACCCCAGCGCGCGGCGAGACGGTCGCGCGATCGCCGGTGATCTCGACGCGAAGGTCGTCGCGCCCTGCGGCGAGCGCACCGAACACGAAGCCTGCGACGCCCTCCGATGCGGCCTGCGTGCCGAGATCCTCGAAGCAGGCGCGGAACGTCGCGCGGCTCTGCATCTCGAAGCGATCGTGCGCGGCCATGCGCTCGCGGATCTGATCCTGCGTGGCGTCCGCCAGGCCATACGCCGAGAGCAGCGTTCGCACCGTGTGCTCGGGCGTCGAGAAGCGCGCATCGATCGTGCGCGTCGCGCCGTCACACCCGATCGCGGCGAGCAAGCACAGGACGACCATCGACAGGCGCATCTGTCCCGGGTAGCCGAGACCGGATCGCCTGTCCAGTTCCCGGCCGGACTGGCCGAGCCCGCGGACGCTCAGGGCGACGTCGTGGTGGTCGTGGTCGTGGAGCCGGTGGTGCCATCCGCCGGATGCGCGTGCATGTCCGACGCGGAGCACGAGCCCGAGCCAGTACCGCTGCACGACGCCGCGCCCTCACCGCCCGTGGTCGATGACGTCGTCGTGGTCGTCGAGGCTGCGGGGCTGGCGCTGCCGCCGCCGCACGCCGTGAGGCCGAGCAAAGCGGACGCTGCGATCGCGAGAGAGGCCTTCGTCTTGTCGTTCATGCTGAGTTCCTCGGGGGGCTTGGGGACGGAGAAGCGCGATGGTACCCGACAAGAAGCGCGCCGCGTGCCGTTGACGACGGAGTGCTGGTGCTTAGTTTCATCGCAGCCGACGCCGCCGAGCACACGACGCGCAGAACGACTGGTTTTGAGCGGGAAACGAGGCGGGAGGCAGGAGTTCTCCCATGCGCCTCGATCGACTCACGACCAAGACCCGCGAAGGCTTTGCCGCTTCCCAGCAGCTCGCCAACGAGCTCGGGAGCCCGGAGCTCTATCCGGAGCACGTCGCGCTCGCGCTGCTCGTGCAGGAAGGAGGCATCGCGGCGCCCATCCTCCAGAAGACCGGCGCTGACCCGCGCACCTTGATCGAGGCCATCAAGAAGCGCCTCGGCGAGATGCCCAAGGTCAAGGGCGGCTCGGAGGCCGCGCTCTCACGTCGCACGCGGACGGTCCTCACCGACGCCTGGACCGAGACCGAAGCGATGAAGGACGAGTACACGTCTGCCGAGCACGTGTTGCTCGCCATCGCCAAGCAGAAGGACGACGAGCTCACCAAGCTCCTCGCGGGCAAGGGCGTGATGCGCGACTCGCTCCTCGCAGCGATCCGTGAGGTGCGCGGCACGCAGCGCATCACCGATACCGAGCCCGAGGGGAAGTTCCAGGCGCTCGAGAAGTACACGCGCGACCTCACCAAGATGGCGCGCCTCGGCAAGATCGACCCCGTCATCGGCCGCGACGAAGAGATCCGCCGCGTGATGCAGGTGCTCGCGCGCCGCACCAAGAACAACCCCGTGCTCATCGGCGAGCCCGGCGTCGGCAAGACGGCGATCGTGGAGGGCATCGCGCACCGCATCGTGCAGGGCGACGTGCCCGAGTCGCTCAAGGACAAGCGGCTGCTCTCGCTCGATCTCGGGGCGCTCGTCGCGGGCGCGAAGTTCCGCGGCGAGTTCGAGGATCGCCTCAAGGCCGTGCTGAAGGAGATCGAGGCCAGCGAGGGCGCGATCATCTTGTTCATCGACGAGCTGCACACGGTGATCGGCGCCGGCGCCGGCGAAGGCGCGATGGACGCGAGCAACATGCTCAAGCCCGCGCTCGCTCGTGGTGAGCTGCGCTGCATCGGCGCGACCACCTTGGCCGAGTACCGCAAGCACATCGAGAAGGACGCCGCCTTTGCGCGTCGCTTCCAGCCGACCTTCGTGGGTCAGCCGAGCGTTCTGGACACCATCGCGATCTTGCGCGGCCTCAAGGAGCGCTACGAGGTCCACCACGGTATTCGCATCCAGGACGCGGCCATCGTCGCGGCGGCCACGCTCAGCGACCGCTACATCACCGACCGATTCCTTCCCGACAAGGCGATCGATCTCGTGGACGAGGCCGCCTCGCGCCTGAAGATGGAGATCGAGTCGCTGCCGGGCGAGATCGATCAGGTCGAGCGCCGGCTCGTCTCGCTCGAGGTCGAGAAGCAGGCGCTGAAGAAGGAGAGCGACGCGGCGAGCAAGAAGCGCATCGTCGAGCTCGAGGGCGAGCTGAACGAGCTCAGGGGCAAGCGCACCGCGATGCGCGCACAGTGGCTGCGCGAGAAGGAGCTCATCCAGGGCATCCGCGAGCAGAAGGCGAAGATCGAACACCTCGGCCAGGACCTCGAGCGCGCGATGCGCACCCGTGACTACGACGCGGTGGCGCGCATCAAGAACGGCGAGATCCCCGAGGCCGAGGCGGCGCGCATCGTCGCGCAAGACAAGCTCGCGGCCGCGCAGGTGAACGGTGGCTTTCTCAACGAAGAGGTGACCGACGAGGACATCGCGGCGGTCGTCTCGAAGTGGACGGGGATTCCCGTCTCGAAAATGCTCGAGAGCGAGCGCGACAAGCTCCTTCAGATGGAGAAGAACCTCGAGCATCGCGTGGTCGGGCAGCACGAGGCGCTCGTCGCCGTGGCGAACGCCGTGCGTCGCAGCCGCGCCGGGCTCGGTGACCCGCACCGCCCCATCGGGAGCTTTCTGTTCCTCGGTCCGACGGGCGTCGGCAAGACCGAGCTCGCGCGCGCGCTCGCCGAGTTCATGTTCGACGACGAGCGCGCGATGGTGCGCCTCGACATGAGCGAGTACATGGAGAAGCACTCCGTCTCGCGCTTGATCGGCGCGCCGCCCGGCTACGTGGGCTACGACGAGGGCGGCCAGCTCACCGAGCCCGTGCGGCGTCGTCCTTACTGCGTGGTGCTCTTCGACGAGATCGAGAAGGCGCACCCCGACGTGTGGAACACGCTGCTCCAGGTCCTCGACGACGGACGCCTGACGGACGGACAGGGCCGCACCGTGGACTTCCGCAACGCGGTCATCGTGCTCACCAGCAACATCGGCTCGCGCCTCATGCTCGAAGATCGCGACGAGGAGAGCATCAAGAAGGCGGTCATGGAGGAGGTCCGGCAGAACTTCCGGCCCGAGCTCTTGAACCGACTCGACGAGATCGTGGTGTTCCACAAGCTCGGCCCCATCGAGATCCGCCGCGTCGTCGACCTGCAGATCGAGCGCTTCGTGAGCCGCCTTCGTGCGCGCGACATCGCGCTCGAGATCACCGATGCCGCCAAGGACTGGATCGGCGAGGTCGGCTACGACCCGACCTACGGCGCACGCCCGCTGAAGCGCGCGATCCAGCGCTACCTCGAGAACCATCTCGCCGAGGATCTGCTTGCAGGTCGCTACGTCGCGGGCGACACGGTGGTGGTGGATCGGGCGCTCGCCGGGGAGCTCGTCTTCCGCAAGCGTGCCGGCGACGGAGCCGGCAAGGGCGCCGCGCGCGTCGAGGCGTAGGGACGACTGCCGCCGCGTGTGCGTCGCGTGAATCTTCCGCGTGTGGTTCCATGCACGCATGCGGATCGCGCTGGCCCTCGGGTGTGCCTTTCTCCTCGTGCTCGTCGGTGCGGCGGTGGCGGGCTTCGTCCTGTTTCGCAACAACGCGAGCGGGCCGACGACACTCACCGTGGACCCGGCCGTTCAAGCGCTTGCCGCGCCTCGGCTCGCCGACGTCGATGCGCTGGCCGGGGCGGTGGGACCGACCTGTCCTGCGCACCACGGTGGCCCCGACGCGCCCTCGCCGGCGATCGGCACCGTGATCACGTCGTGGCGCGAGACCGTCTCCGTTCACGTCGAGTGCATGTTCGAGTCGCCGCCGGGAAGCGGCAGCGCGACGGGAGGAGGCTTCGAGGACTACGGCACGGCGAGCGCGCCCGACGGAGCGTGGTCCGAGTTCGGCATGAGCGGCCGGCACGTCGATGCGTGTCGGCGGCCGGGCACGGAAGACTGTGTGGACTACGGCGTCTCGGTCCCGGATCCGAGCTACGTCCAGATCGATGCGTACCGGCGGTTTCCGAGCGGTGACGGCTGGGTGCACGTCAACGTGTTGATGCACCGCTGATCAACGCGCGTGCGGCGACGGCTGCCTCGATCACAAGTCGAACGCGAATGAAGGTCCGAGCGTGACGATCAGCGCGACCGGCTCCGGGACGTAGTAGCTCCTCGTGCCGTCGAGGAATCCCTCGTTGCGGAAGGGCACCAGCAGCGCAGCCGAGAGCACGATGGAGAGCGGGCCGATCACGCGCACGCGGCCGCGCACCGAGACGTCGAGCCCGCCCGTGATGCGCTCGCGCTCCGAGAGCAGCGCGCCGCTCGACTGATCGATCACGAAGACGCCGCCGACGTCGAGCCCGGCGCACGCGGCGACGGCGAACGTGGCGTCGTGACCCGCGAGCGGACAGATCGAGACACCGACCCACGAGGTGAGCTGATCGACGTGCGAGCCCATGCCGTACTCGGCGCGCGAGAACGGAACGATCCAGCCGTGGATCCCGATCGGCACGAAGCCCGGCGCCGTGAGAAAGACGTAGAGCTCGCCGCCGCCGCTGACGAAGGGCGTCGCGCCTGCATCGAAGAGCCCACCGAGATCGAGCTCGAGGCGCCACGGAGCCGATCGCACGGGAACCTCGACACGCTCGGTGACGATGCGCGTCTCGACGATCGGATCTGGTGGCGGCGGTGCCGGCGCTGGTGGTGGTGGCGGCGTCGGAGTCGCGTCGGGATCGACGAGGATCGCGAGCACGATCGAGAGGGGCGCGAGCAACGCCTCGCACGTTCCGTCGGCCTCGACGACGCGCTCGCCGACCGATGCCCCGGCGGCATCGCTCACCGAGAGCGTTGCGCGAAAGCCACCCTCGCGCGCTTCGGCGCGGCCCTCGATCGCGAGCGAGGCGTCGGCGGCCGATACGAACGCATCGCGACCGAGCACTGCCTCGGTGGCCTGTGCGATGACCTGCGCGCTCGGGCAGCTCTCGGCACCCGGCAGCCTCACCCAGCCGAACGACGCCGTGCGACCGGCCTCATCTTGCGCGAGCGCAGGCGAGCTCACGGAGAGGATCGCGACGATCGCGAGTGAGGCCCGGATCAGCACCGCGTCAGCCTAGCGCTTCTCAGCGCGCGCTTGCCGGGTATGCTCTCGCGCCGTGGACGCGATGGAGAAGAAGGACGGCCTCTCGGTCGGCAGCAAGCGCGACGCGCGCGCGTTCGCCGAGGCGTTCTTCTCGCGCGATGGCGAGCCCGTGGCGGGCGATCGGCTCGACGTGTTCGAGCGCGAGCTCTCCGACTTCTTCGGTCACGTGGGCGGCCGCGCGCGCCTCTTGTTCTTGGCGTGCCTCGCCACGGCGACGTGGGGCGCGCCGATCCTCCATGGGCGAGCCTTCACGAGGCTCGGGTCGCTCTCCATCGCCGATCGGATCGAAGCGCTGGAGGCGATGGAGCGCGTGCCGGTCGCGCAGCTCGCGCTCTTCGCGATGAAGGCGCTGACGAGCTTCATCTATTACGAGCATCCCGACGCTGCCGCCGAGCTCGGCTGGGATCAGCGCTGTCTCGGCAACAAGTCGCTCCCGGTGATCTCGGCCGGAGTCGTCCGCTTCGCGGACGCGACACAATTGTGTCGGCCCGGCGAGCCGGGCACTCCGGTCGAGGCCTCCTCGTGAGCGCGATCCACAGCGGTCGTACTCAGCGCGGCAGGCTCGAGCTCGACTGCGACGTCGTCGTGATCGGCTCGGGTGCAGGCGGCGCGGTGGTGGCGACGGAGCTCGCGCTCGCAGGTCAGCGCGTGATCGTCCTCGAAGAAGGGAAGGAAGTCCCCGCGCTCGCTCATGGCGCAATGACACAGAGCCAGTCGCTCCGTCACGTCTGGCGCGAAGGCGGGATGACGGCGGCGCTCGGTATCGGCGGCGCACCGACCGTGAACGTCACGATGGGCCGCGTCATCGGCGGTAGCTCCATGGTCACGGGCGGCGTCTGCTTTCGCGTCGCCGACGCGGTGCTCGAGCGCTGGTCGCACGACATGGGCCTGGCCGAGCTCACGCCCGCGGGCGTCGATCGCTACTACACGCACGTCGAGAAGGCGATGCACGTCGAAGAAGTGCCTGCTTCGATGCGCTCGCGCTCGACCCAGCTCTTCGTCGAGGGAGCGGACAAGCTCGGCTTTCCGATGCAGTCGATGCGCCGCAACACGCTGGGCTGCGAGGGCTGTGGGCGCTGCAACTTCGGCTGCCCGCACGGCGCCAAGCTCTCGGTCGATCTCAGCTACCTGCCGCGTGCGATGGAGGCGGGCGCCGAGGTCTGGTCGCACTGCCTGGTCGAGCGCGTGGTGATCGAGGGCGATCGCGCGGTCGGCGTTCGCGGCCGCGTGTTGAACGGCCCTGACGGTGCGCGCGGCGATCGTCTCCGCGTGCGCGCGAAGAGGGTCGTCGTCGCGTGCGGCGGCGTGCACTCCGCGGTGCTCCTCAGCGCGAGCGGCATCGGCGGCATCGGTAGCCACGTCGGCCGGAACCTCACACTGCACCCCGGCTGCCGCGTGTTCGCGCGCTTCGACGAAGAGGTGCGCGGCTGGGCCGGCGCGATGCAGAGCGTGTTCTCCACCGCCTTCGAGCACGAGGGTGTGTTGCTCAACTCGCTCTTCATCCCCGCGAGCGTGATCGCGGCGACCATGCCGGGCAGCGGCCCGCGTCACGCACGTCTCGCCGAGCAGGTCGCGCACATCGCCATGTTCGGCGCGCAGATCCACGACGACGGCGGCGGCCTCGTCATTCGAAACCCGTTCGGCCGCGAGCCGCTGATGCTCTATCGCTGCACGCCGCACGATCTCGCGGCCCTGCGTCGCGGGATTCGACTGATCGGCGAGACGTTCCTCGAGGCGGGCGCACGCGAGCTGTTTCTTCCCATCCTCGGCGCCGACGGACTCACGCCCGACGAATTCCGTCGATTCGATCTCGATCGCATCCCCGTCGTGCAGATGGAGTGCGCGTCTCAACATCCGCTCGGCACGTGTCGCATGAGCCGCACGGCACAAGACGGAGTCGTCGATGCGTGGGGTCAGAGCTGGGACGTGAAGGGGCTCTACGTCGCCGACGGAAGCGTTCTTCCGTCGAGCCTGGGCGTGAACCCACAGCTGACCGTGATGATGATGGCGACGCGCATCGCCTGGCGGATGGCCGAAGCCTGAGATCCGACCCACGCTTCATCCATGGCGACGCGGCGCGTTCGCGGGGAGACGGGAGCGACGTTCGAAGTCGACGCCTCGATGCTCGACGGGCCCGAGGAGCGCGCCGTCGATTATCGTGGGTCGAGCGCGCCGCCACCGACGAGCGCGATCACCCGAGCGCCCGCGCGACCCCGACCGAGCGGGCTCATCCGTGCGGCTGTCATCGTGTTGATCTGGTTCGCCGTCGCGATCGTGTACGCGTGGGGTCACGGGCACCACGGCTGACGCGTCAGTCGACGGTGGGCGTCGGCGCGCACTGGCTCGGCGATGCGGCGACCTGCTCGGCGAGCAAGTCCATCGTGGATCCGGGTCCCACGTCGCAGTCCGCCACGACGTAGGCGCCGACGCTCGGATCGTAGTGAACGTCGAGCGGCCGGCCGTCGTACGACATCCGCGGATCGCTCTGCCCGCCCTCGTACACGATCGTGTGGCCGTACATGGCGAGCGTCGTCGGTCCCCCGCATCCCGAGACGAACGAGAGTCCGAGGATCGCGAGCACGACGACGAGGCCTGTCCGGAGCATGCGGCGCATCGTACACGCGCCCATTCCCCGCGCGTAGTTGTCGGACGGAGCCTCGGAACTCCGGTACCGTGCGCGATCGTGGACGACTCGACCCTCGCGCTTGCACGCACGCTCGCAGCGGCCGCGAGGGCCGAGCGTCCGAGCCTCGAGGTCGGCGACACGCTCGTGCCGAACCGCATGCGCGCGCTCGCCGGCGACCCGTCCGCACGCTCCGGCTTCGATCTCGGCAAGACGATCGGCATGGGTGGCATGGGCGTCGTCCGCGAGGGCACGCAGCGCTCGCTCGATCGCTCCGTCGCGATCAAGACGCTCCGCGACGAGCTGCGCGGCCAGGTCGAGCCGACGCGGGGCCTCTTGCGCGAGGCGCGGCTCACGGGCGCCGTCCAGCACCCGAACGTGGTGCCCGTGCACGACGTCGCCGTCGACCCCGACGGCATGCCCATGATCGTGCTCAAGAAGATCGCGGGGACGACCTGGAGCGATCTCGTCTGCGATGCGGCGCGCACGCGCGAGGTTGCTCCCTCGGGCGATCTTCTCGACTTCAATCTCCGCACCCTGATGCAGGTCGCGAGCGCCGTGCACTTCGCGCATCAGCTCGGGATCGTGCACCGCGATCTCAAGCCCGCGAACGTGATGATCGGCGACCATGGCGAGGTCTACCTCGTCGACTGGGGCATCGCGTTGCAGCGCGGTGAGAGCGACACGCACGACGATGTGTCGCTGCACGCGCCGGCAGGCACGCCTTGCTACATGGCGCCGGAGATGTTGGGCATCGAGGGCGCCCCGCCGATCTCGGCGCGCAGCGACGTGTACCTGCTCGGTGCGATCCTCTTCGAGATCCTCGCGGGCCGTCCGCCTCACCGTAGCGGGCAGCTCTACGAGGTGTTCGCGCGGATCCTCACCGAGGAGCCTGCCCTGCCCGAGGGCCTACCGGACGAGATTGCGGGTGTGTGCCAGCGCGCGATGGCGCGTGACCCGAGCGAGCGCTTCGATAGCGCCGATGCGTTTCGGCGTGCCGTCGCGCACTTTCTCGATCATCGCGCGGCCACCGAGCTGGTGACCGAAGCGGAGCGACGCCTCGCGCAGCTGCTCGGGCGCCTCGGGGATCCGAAGGTCGGCGAGGCCGACGCGATCGTTCTCTACAACGTGCTCGGCGCGTGTCGCTTCGGCTTCCGTCAAGCGCTGCGCGGCTGGCCCGAGAGCGAGCGCGCCAAGCGCGGTCTCGAGAGCGCGCTCGAAGCGATGACCGCCTACGAGATCCGCTGCAAGAACCCGCGGGCCGCGAAGGTACTGCTCGCCGAGATGAGTGCACCGAGCGCGACGTTGCGGGCGGACCTCGAGGCGGCCGAGCGCGCGCGTGCGCTCGATGAAGCCGAAGTGTCTCGCCTTCGCACGCTCGGACGCGATCTCGATCCGCGGCACGGACAGGCCGGACGCGTCGTCATCGCGCTCGTCCTCGGGATCGTCTGGATCCTCGGCCCCGTGTCGCTCGGCTGGGTCGAGGCGTGGCAGCCCGACGTCTTCCGCACGCAGTGGACGGTGATCGGTGGCTCGCTCGGCGTGGCACTCTTCGCCGGCGTCTTGTGGACGCGAAGCGGCGCGACGCTCCTGCGCACCACGGTCAACCGGCGCTTCGCGATCGCCGTGTTCCTCGCGCTCGGGATGCAGAGCGTTCTCTTTTTCGGCGAGTGGCTGGGCGGCGTCGACGTGGCCTGGAGTGAAGCGTCCATGCCGCTGCTCTGGGGCACCGTGCTCGCGATGGTCAGCGCCAACGTCGAGCCACGCCTCTGGCCGACGACCCTCGCCCAGTGCATCGCGTTTCTCCTCGCGGCGACCCACCTCGAGTGGCGCTTCTACGCGATGGGTGCGGCGATGGCGGCGACCACCCTCAACTTCTTCGTCATCTGGGGCCGATCCGCCGCAGGCGCCACGTCATCGTCCGACGGCGAGGCGCGGGACCGTCCGACGCTCGCGCCCGAGCCCTGATCTCGACCGGAGTCGTCCGCGGAACGGACGCGACACAATTGTGTCGGCCCGGCGAGCCGGGCACTCCGGTCGGGATCGCGCCCGCATCGCGCTGCGCCGGATCTTGCGCGCTAGCCGGCGATCGTCCGCAACCGCACCGGCGCGGCCTTGATCTTCTTGCTGCCGGGCGGCCTCTCCGGGAGCGCGCCACCCTCGTCGCCGAGATCGCCCACGAGATCGTGCTCGGCCGCGTCGGTGATGCGGCACTTTCGGATCTCGCCGACCTTGGCCTCGCCGTTGGTGAGCACGACCTTGCCGTCGATCTCGGGGGCCTGCCCCCACCAGCGACCCTCGAGCAGGAACTCGCTCTCGCTGCTCGCGCCCTCGACGAGCACCTCGAGCTCCTGGCCGATGAGGGCCTTGGTCTTCTTGCGCGAGATGGGGCGCTGCACCGCCATGAGCTTCTTCGCGCGCGCTCGCTTGGTCTTGTCGGGCACGTCGTCCTGCATGTCGCCGGCGCTCGTGCCTTCCTCCGTCGAGTACTGGAACACGCCCACGCGGTCGAGCTCGGCCCACTTCACGAACTCGACCAGCTCTTCGAAGTCTTCCTCCGTCTCACCCGGATGGCCGACGATGAACGCGCTCCGCATCACCGCGCCGGGCACCTTCTCGCGCAGCTTGTCGACGACGCGCTTCTGTCGATCGATCCCGTGCCCGCGCCTCATCAGCTTCAGCATGCGATCGCTCGCGTGCTGCAGCGGCATGTCGATGTAGGGCAGCACGCGCGGGTGATGGGCGAAGAGCTCGAGCAGGCCGTCCTTCATCGTCTCGGGATAGAGATAGAAGACGCGCAGCCAGCGCAGGCCCTTCACCTCGGCGATCGCGGCGACCAGCTTCTCGAGATCGGTGTCACCGCGATCGTGAAGGTCGCGCCCGTAGGCGATCGTGTCCTGCGAAATGAGGTTCAGCTCGACCGCGCCCTCGCTCACCAGGCGCTCGCACTCCTCGACCACGTCGGCGATCGGGCGGCTGCGCTGCGTGCCGCGAAAGCTCGGGATCGCACAGAAGGCGCACTTGCGATTGCAGCCCTCGGCGATCTTCACGTATGCGAAGTGTCGACCGAGGGAGGGCAGGCGCGGGTCGCTGGCCTTGAGCAGGTGCTCGGCCGGGTTGCCGACCAGCATGCGCGGCACGCCGCTCTTGCGCGCGAGCACCTCGCCCAGCTTGAGCATGTCGCCCGAGCCGAGGAAGTGATCGACCTCGGGGAGCTCGTCGGCGAGCTGCTCCGGATAGCGCTGCGAGAGACACCCTGCGACCACGAGCCGCTCGACCTTGCCCGCCTCCTTCAGGGCCGACATCGCCAAGATCGTGTCGATCGACTCTTCTTTCGCAGGCCCGATGAAGCCGCAGGTGTTCACCACGACGACCTCGGCCCCCTCGGCGTTGGGCACGATCGTGTAGTCGCTCAACCCCGCGACACCCAGCATGACCTCGGTATCGACGCGGTTCTTCGGGCAACCGAGAGAGATGAAGTGGATGGTCCGCACGACGGCTTTCTGGGAACGAACTCCGAAAGCTGGGGACCCGGACCCTTCTGGTCAAGCCGCGCCGGCTGCGGGCCGCGTTCAGTTCTGCGAGAGAATCCGCTCGAGGCCGGTGACGCTGCTCGACAAGAGAGCGTCGCGCGCGACCGATCCGCCCGCGGTGACCAGGTAGAGGTTCTGGCCGTGCACGCGAATCGGGCGACAGGCGAGCTCGGCGCCACGCAGCAGCGGCAGCTGTGGCATCGAGAACACGCTGCGCGAGAGCCAGGGCGCGACCGCCGCGAGCTCCGCGCAGATGGCTGGATCTCCCGCCGCGGCCACCGGCAGCCCTTCTTCACTCGCGAGAACGACCGCTTCGAGGCGGCCCCTCTCCAGCGTGAACTCGAGCTGGTAGCGGAGAGCGACCGTGGGGTGATCGCTGCGGCGGCGGCGGCGTTCGACGAGCAACATGGAATGTGATCGTGGCTGGCCGCGTCGCACGATCGCAAGAAAGCGCGGCAGCGACTGCGCCGAGAGCGTGATCGTGTGGTGCGGCGCGCTGGCTGATATCATCGCGCGCGAAGCCGGTATGCGACGTCTCGCTCCACTCTTTCTCTTGCTCGTGCTCCCGCTCGCGCCCGCGTGTCGTGGTCGCAGCCTTCCGTCCTCGGTGACCGATCCCGTGCGAATCGGCGTGGTGCTCCCGCAGACGGGTGGCCTCGCACAGGACGGACAGGCCTGGGTGCGCGCCGTGCGTCTCGCGGCCGACGAGGTGAACGCCGCGGGCGGTCTGCTCGGTGGCCGACGCGTCGAGCTGATCGTCGTCGACAGCGCGACGGACTCCAACGCCGGTGTGCATGGCGCGCAGATGGTCGTCGACCAGCACGCGGCGGTCGTCATCGGCGACGGCGGCAGCGGCGGCTCGCTCGCCATCTACCAGATGGTCACGCATACGGCGGGCGTGCCGCAGATCAGCGGATCGGCGACCTCGTCGTCGCTCACGGTCGCGAACGCCGCCCTGCCTGCCGCCGAGCGCTACTTCTTCCGCACGGCGCCGCCGGACGGATATCAGGCGCAGGTCGTCGATCGCATCGCCACGATGAACGCGCACTGCACGCACCTCGCGGTGCTCTTCCAGAACGATGCGTACGGCTTGCCGTTCGCCATGGGCATCGCCAACCTCTTCTCGGCGCACGGGACGCTCGCGGCGATGGTGGCGTTCACGCCCGCGCAGGCGTCGTACGCGACCGAGACCGCGATGGTCTCGGCCTCGATGCCCGACTGCGTGGCCCTGATCGCCTATCCCCAGGACGCGGGCGTCATCCTGCGCAATTGGGAGATCACGACGGGACATCCGACCGTGCACTGGATCGGCACCGATGGCTTGTTCTCCGCGGACTTCCTCCGCGAGGCCGGCTCCGACGCGCGCGTCGATGGCTTCCTCGGCGCTTCGCCCCTGACGACGCCCGACACGCCCGAGTTCCAGGATTTCTCGGCGCGCTATCACGCCGCCTACGGGCACGACCCGGAGAACTTCACGGCGAGCTACTACGACGCGACGGCGCTCGCGCTCCTCGCGATCGAGCGCGCGGGGACGACCGATGGCGCGATGATCCGCGACGCTCTCCGAGAGATCGGCGGACCGAACGGGATGCTGGTCGTGCATGCAGCGCGTCTTCGCGAGGCCCTGGCGGCACTTCAGCAGGCCCACCCGTTCCCTCTCAACTACCAAGGCGCGAGCGGGCCGATCGACTTCAACATGAACGGCGACACCGTCGCCCCGTACGAGATCTGGACGATCACCGGCATGCCGGCGGCCTTCAGCCAGCTCGCCGTCGTTCAGGCGACCGATCTCACGGTGCTGCCATGAGGATCACTCGCGCTGGTTCGCTGCGGGTGTCCGCGATCATCGGCGCGCTCGCGCTCGCGGGCTGCGCGTCACCGACGGTCTCGCTCTCGATCGGTTTTCCCTCTCAAGAAGCGTTTCTCGTCACGAGCTTGATCGACGTCGACGTCGTCCCGCTCGGCGACCACCTCGATCAGTGCGCGACGCTGCTCGGTGCGGCCGTCCAGGGCACCGACGTCAGCGCGTCCTCGTCGTCCCTCGGCCTCGTGCCGTGCGAGGTTCGTTCGGGCCTCACGCTCCCCGATCCGGGCGGCGGAGGTCATGCGTTCATCGTGCTCGCGCGCGCGACCAGCGGCGTGATCCTGGCCGGATGCACGGTGGCCGAGGCGTATCCAGGCGCGCCTCCGATCCAGGTCGATCTCTTTCCCACGGCCACCACCAACTACGCGACGGCCCTGACGGCAGCGCACCTCGCGCCTGGCACCACGGCTGCTCAACGCTGTGGCGCGAGCGCGCCATGAGCGCCCTTCGTCCTCTCGTCCTCTCGCTCGCGCTCGTGCTCGCGCTCGTGTCGATGGCCGAGGCGCAGGAGAGTGGCCCCGATCTCCTCGAGGCTGCGGATCAGGCCTACAGCAACGTGGATTTCGAGACCGCGAGGCAGAGCGCGTCGGCGGCGATCGAGGCCGGTGGCCTCTCGCCCACGCAGCTCGTGCACGCGTATCAGCTCGTCGGCGTGTCCGCGTCGGCGCTGAGCGACATGCCCGCGGCGCGCGCCGCCTTCGTGATGATGGTGTCGATCGATCCCGACGTTCGGCTCGACGACACGGTCCCACCGCGCTTGCGCGCACCCTTCCTCGAGGCGCGGGGCACGGTCTCGAGTCGCTCGCGCCTCGCGGTCGACGTGCAGCTCGCGCGCGCCTACGGTGCGCTGCGCATCGTGGTCACGGATCCGTTCGAGCTCGTGGCGAGCGTGCGAATCCACTCGCGCATCGAAGGACAGGCCGAGTTCGTGATGGCCGAGCACAATCCCGAGCCGGAGATCATGTCGCGCGCATCGGGCGCCTCGTCCGCCGATCGGATGGAGTACTGGCTCGAGTGCCTCGACGAGCACGGCAACCAGCTGCTCTTGCTCGGCACCGAGTTCGAGCCGCGCGTCGTGGGACGCGCCGCCGTGGCCGACGCGAGCGCCGGTGGCGGCGGCGGAGCAGAGGGATCGCACGAGGGCGGCGGTGGCGGGTCGGGCATCTTCGGCGAGCCCGTCTTCTGGATCATCGTCGGTGGCGTCGTCCTCGTCGGTGCGGCGATCGCGGTCGGCTTCGCGGTCGACTCGCAGAGCCACGTCGGGCTCAGCACCGGCGTGCGCTTCGGGTTCTGAGCTCGCGCCGCGTCAGGTGACCATCCGCGCGCGAAGCTCGGGCGTCGGGATGCGACACTCGTTCGTGCGGCCGAACCAGCGATAGCGGTTGTGCGCGATGAAGCGATAGACGAGATCGCGCAGCGGACGCGGGACGATCCAGAACACGCGCCCGAGCCAGAACGGAAACGTGAGGTGCGCGGCGAGGCGGACCACCGCGCTCGAGCGATCGAACACGCGGCCGCCCTCGACGAGCAGCATCGTGTCGGGATCGCCCTCGGGAACCTTCACGCCGTGCTTCGACAAGAGCGCGCGACCGCCGTCCGACTGGAGCGACGCGAAGCGGATGGCGTGCGTCCGGTCGTGATCGAGGACGAACTGCACCGCACCGTTGCAGAGGTTGCAGACACCATCGAAGAGCAGGACCGGCGCTTCGCTCACGACGGAGATCTGCGCCGATGCGCGGAGATGGCAAGCCGCGCCGGTGCCCGCGTGGTAACCCCGCCCCGAGGCGTCGCGCTGGATGATCCCGCTTCCGATCGACGCGTTCGCGAGCACCATCGTCGACCGGCTGGCCTCGCGCGGCGCCCTGGTGATCGCGGCCGAGCCGGGGGCCGGAAAGACGACCCGCGTTCCGCGCGCGATCTTGCTCGACCCGCGCTTCGAGGGCGGCGAGATCGTCGTGCTCGAGCCGCGTCGCATCGCCGCGCGCATGGCCGCCGCGCGCGTCGCAGACGAACTGGGCGAGAAGGTCGGTGAGCGCATCGGCTACACGGTGCGCTTCGACGACGTGAGCGGGCCACGCACGCGCGTGAAGTTCGTCACCGAAGGGATCCTCACGCGTCGCCTGGTCGCCGAGCCCACGCTGCCTCGCGTGCGCGTGATCGTGCTCGACGAGCTGCACGAGCGATCGCTGCACGCCGATCTCGCGCTCGCGATGGTGCGGCGGCTGCGGCTCGGGGCGAGGAAGGATCTCGCCGTCATCGCGATGAGCGCGACGCTCGACACCGAGCGGGTGGCGGCGTTTCTCGATGCCGAGGTCGTTCAGGTGCCGGGGCGCGCGCACCGCGTCGAGATCGAGCACCTCACGTCTCGCGATGATCGTCGGCTGGATGAGCAGGTCGCGAGCGCGTGCGCACGATCGCTGCGCGAGGACCCCACGGGCGACGTGCTCGTGTTTCTCCCCGGCGCAGGCGAGATCCGACGCTGCGAGGAGTCGGTGCGTCCCTTCGCGGAGCGTGGACACGCCGACGTGGTGCCGCTGCACGGCGATCTGCCGCCCGATGCGCAAGATCGCGCGGTGCGCCCCGGTGCGCGGCGCAAGATCATCTTGTCGACCAACGTCGCGGAGACCTCGCTCACGATCGACGGCGTCACGACGGTGATCGACTCGGGCCTTCATCGGCTCGCGAAGCACTCGCCCTGGTCGGGCCTGCCCGTGCTCGAGCTCGCGCCCATCTCGCAGGCCTCGGCGATCCAGCGAGCGGGGCGCGCAGGGCGAACGCGCGACGGCCGCGCGCTTCGTCTCTACACCAAGCACGATCTCGAGGGCCGGCCGCGCTTCGACGTGCCCGAGATCGCGCGCGTCGATCTCGCCGAGACGTTGCTCTCGCTGGCGAGCCTCGGCGTGCACGACGTCGCTTCGTTTCCGTTCTTCGAGGCCCCGAGCGCCGCGTCGATCGAGGCGGCGCAGGTGCTCCTCCGTCGGCTTCGCGCGATCGACGAGGCGGGCGCGATCACCGACGACGGACGTGCCCTGCTCGCGCTGCCGCTCCATCCGCGGCTCGGTCGCATCGTGCTCGCGGCGCGCCACGACGGGCTCTTGCGGGAGGGCGCGCTGCTCGCGGCCGTCCTCTCCGAGCGCGAAATTCGCGCGAGCCATCGAACACGCTTCGGGGATCGCGCGGGGCCGCGCGTCGAGGCCGGGACGTCCGACGCGATCGAGAGGCTCGAGGCGTTGTCGGCCGCCGAGTCGTCGGGCCTCTCGCGCTCGAGCCTGTCCTCGTACGACCTCGATGCGCGCGGTGCGCAGGCGGCGGTGCGCCTGCGAGATCAGATCGTGCGCTCGGTGGAGCGCCTTCGGCTCGGGGCGCCTGCGTACGCGCCCGATCCCGACGTCGCGCTCTGCCGGGCCGTGCTCGCCGGCTACCCCGATCGTGTCGGCAAGCGACGGAAGAAGGGTGGCAGCGAGATCGTGCTCGCGGGCGGTGGCAGCGTGAAGCTCGCCGAGACGAGCGTGGTGCGCGACGCGATGCTGCTCGCCTGCGTGGAAGCCGAGGAGGCGCGCGGCGGCGCGATCTGTCGCATCGCGTCGGCCATCGAGCCGGAGTGGCTGCTCGAGCTCTTCCCCGAGCGCGTGACGGACTTTCGCGAGCTGCGCTTCGATCTCGACAAGGAGCGCCTCGAGCTCGTGACCGGCCTGGCGTACGAGGGCCTGCCGATCGACGAGTCACGCGGCGATGCCGCATACGAGCCCGGCGCGCCCGAGGCGCTCGCGAAGGAAGCGCTCGCGCGTGATCTCGGTCGCTTCGTCGACCGCGATCGGCTGGTCCAGCTGCGCCTGCGTGCCCAGCTCGCGCGCAAGGCCGATCCGACGCTGCCCTCGTTCGACGAGGATGCGATCCGCGTCGCGCTCGTCGCCGCGTGCGCGGGGCGTCGCTCGCTCGCCGAGCTGGAGAAGGCCGACGTGCTCGGCACGCTCGAGGGCTCGATCTCGCATCGCGATCGCGCGCGGCTCGACGAGCTCGCGCCGACGTCGGTCACGCTGCCCGGTCGCAAGGTGCCGGTGACCTACGAGGCCGATCGACCACCCTGGATCGAGTCGCGCCTCCAGGACTTCTTCGGCCTCTCGGAAGGACCTCGCGCGGGCGGCGCGCCGATCGTTCTCCATCTGCTCGCGCCCAATCACAATGCGGTGCAGGTCACCACGGATCTCGGCGGCTTCTGGGACCGACACTATCCCGCGGTGCGCAGGGAGCTGATGCGCCAGTACCCGCGCCACAACTGGCCCGACGATCCGCGCACGGCCACGCCGCGCAAGCCACGTTAGCTGAGCGTGAGCGTGAACGTGCGCGTGTCGATGAGCGCACCGCCGGCGCCGTAGATGCGGACGACGAACATGCGCGTGCCGAGCGTCGAGTACGTGTGCAGCACGCCGAGCCTCGTGCTGTGCGTCGTGCTGCTCGTCGCGTCGGTCACGTGCGCGCCATCCACGTCGAGCTCGATCGCGGTGAGGTCGGGGGTCGCCCGCTCGATCCCGACCTCGAAGCTCGCGGTGTCGGTCGGCATCACGTAGACGGCCGAGGCGGCGAGCGCCTGAAAGAGTCCGACGCCGTGATCGAGCTCGGCCCCACCCGCATCGAGCGCGCGCGCGGAGACGTCGTGATCGGCTCCGTCGTCGCAGATCCCGGCGCGGAGCGAGAACACGGCGCTCGCGCTCCGATGAACGGTGCCGAGGACGATGCCGTCGACCGCGTACTCGACGGCGTCGGTCGTGCTCGACGCGCTCGCGGTGAACACGTACTCGCCGCGGTCGAGCGCCCAGTCCACCGCGAAGGGGACGTGCGTCGGTCCGCCGCAGTCGGCGCCGAGCGGGAAGCCCTCGGTGGGCGACATGCGCAAGCGCAGCTCCGTCTGCGGGCCGTACGCGCCGTCGGTCGCGATCAGATCCGTCGGGTGATTGCGGTTCCACAGCGTCTGGAACGCGCGCACCGACTCTCCTGCGAGGCTGACGGTCCCGCCGGCGACGTAGTCGAAGTGCACGAGGTCACCCGCGCCGTGCCAGCGCCAGCCGTGGGACTCGAGCGCGCTCTGCCAGGCCGCGTAGTCGCTCGTGTCGACCGCGAGGCCGCCCTCGTGGGGGCTGGTGCCCGGTGTCGCCGCGAGCGTGATGCCGCACGCGCCCATCTGGTACCAGCGATAGAGCATCAGCTGCTGCGGCAGCGTGCGAAGTGCCGAGTTGAGCGCGAGCGTGGTGCCGCGCGCCATGACCGCCGCCTCTAGGCTGTTCGCCGCAGGCGTCTGGAGCCAGGGGATCACCGAGCTGCCGAGCGAGACGCCCGCGATGGAGTCGATGCGCGAGAGCGTGCCGGGCGCGAGGCAGTTGATCTCGTCGACGAGCTGCTGAGACAGAGGTGCGGCGACCGCGGTGGAACAGCCGACGGCCGCGACCGCTTGATCGACCGTGAGGGCCATCGACGTGGACGCGACACCGAAGCAGGAGCGGGTGCCTGCGTCGCTCGTCGATCCGCCGCCGTCGCTCGTCGCCGCGTCGGGCCTCGCGCCATCGAACGGGAGTACGGCCGCATCGACGGCCCCGTCGGTCGTCGTTCGCGGTGCGACCTCGCCGCAGCCAGGCACCAGCACGATCACCATGGCGATGACGAGAGCGAAGAGCGCGCGCATCACTTCTCCTTCGCGACGAACACGCCGTCCCAGCCTTCGGGCGGCGGCTCGGCCGAGTATCGCTCCGCTCGCTCCCGCATGACACGCGCGGCTTCGTCTCCTGTGCGCTCGCTCTCCATCGCCCGCCAGATCGCGGCGGCCTTCGTGAAGTCACGCGCGGCGTACGCGGCCAACGCCTCGTCCGAGCGCGCCGCGAGCTTCTTGGCAGCATCGACGCCGTCTTCTCCCGCGATCGCGAGCAGCTCGAACACGCGGACGCCCTGCACTTTTCCCTTCACGGCCACGACGTCGATCGCGCGCCCGATCACCCTGGATCCGGCGGCGCGCATCGTCGCCTCGTCCACGAGCATCAGCGTGCCGTACTGCTTGTTCAGCGCCTCGAGGCGCGCGGCGAGGTTCGCGGTGTCGCCCATCACGGTGTAGTTCATGCGCTCGGGCGTCCCGAAGTTGCCCACGAGCACCTTGCCGGTGGCGATCCCGATGCGCGTCGAGGCCGACTTCAGCCAGGCGCTCGCCTCTTCTTTTCCCATCGCTTCCAGCAGCCGCTGGCAGCGGAGCGCCGCCTCGCACGATCGCGCGGCGTGATCGTCGTCGGGCGTCGGCGCGCCCCAGAACGCCATGATCCCGTCGCCGAGGTACTTGTCGACGGTGCCGCCGCCGTCGGTGATCGTGCGCGTCATGCCGTCGAGGTAGCCGCCGAGCTTCTGGACGAGCTCGTCCGGCGGCATCGTCTCGGCGATCGATGTGAACCCCGCGATGTCCGAGAAGAAGACCGAGAGCGTCCGAATCTCGCCGCCGAGCCTCGCCTCGCGGCCCGACGCGAGCAGCGTGCGCACGAGGTCGCGCGGTACGAAGCGCGCGAAGCTCCCGAGGCCGCTCTTCATGCGCGCGAGCGCACGGCCCATCGCGTCGATCTCTGCGAAGAGCGATCGCTCGGTCGGGCTCTCCGCGAGGTCGAAGCGCCCGACGCCATCCATCTGTCTGGCGAGCTGCGCGAGCGGCCGTGCGACCCGATTCGCGAGGTACAAGGCCAGCATCACGGCGAAGAGGAGCGCGCCCACGCCGATGTACGCGGAGATTCGGTTCTCGCGCTGCAGCTCGGAGAGGAAGTCGCTCTCGGGCGCGATCGCACCGACCCTCCAGCGCAGGCCGCGATCGACCTCGAAGCTCGCCACGCTCGCGAGCCAGGGATCGCCGTCCACGTCGAAGCCGAGCGCGCGCACGTCTCCGTCGTCCTCGCGTCCCTCGTTCGCATCACTCTGGGCGAGCGCAGCGCGGAAGCCGCGCATGGGTGCGTCCTCGAAGTCGTCGAGCCGCGTGATGCGTCCCTCGTCCTGCCCGGCGGTCCCGACGACCGTCGCGCGCGTGGGGTGCGCGAGGACCTCGCCTGCTTCGGTGAAGACGAAGACCTCGCCGTGCGCCGAGAGCGAGAGCTCGGACACGAAGCGCGAGAGCGCGCCGAGATCGAAGTCGACCGTGTAGACGCCGACGATCGCGTTCGCCTCGTCGCGCTGCGGCTCGGCACAGGTGATCCCCGCGATCCCTTGGTGAAAGAACACGTAGGGTGGCAGCCACGTCCGGTGGCCGCTCGCGAGCGCGCCCACGTACCAAGGGCGCGTGCGCGGGTCGTAGTGGCTGTCGTCCTCGTGATGGAAGGGACGCTCGGTGCCATCGTCGTCGATCGCGCGCTCGTCGAGCACGACGTGGCCGGCCTCGTCGAAGTAGCTCGTGTTCAGCCGCACCGTCGACTCGGTCGGTCGGTACGCGGCAGCGAACGCGCCCTCCCGATCGCCGTAGCTGACCCACGAGTATCCGGGGTTCGCGCGCAGCATCGCGAGCAGCCGCGGCAGCACCTCGGGATCACGGGCTCGGACCGCGCGGTGCTCGAGCGCGGCGAGCACGTCGAGCGTCGGTGCGGCGGCGCCGAGGTGGGAGCGTGTGCGGTTCGCCGTCTGACGCGTGACCTCGCGAAAGATCGCGGCCGAGACCCCCTCGATCGTCTGCTGCGTCGTCAGCCAGCTCCGCAGCGTGATGATCCCGCTCGTCGAGAGCACCAGCAGAGGCAGTACGACGAGCAGGCTCGCGCGAAAGCTGAAGCGCCCGTTCGCGCTGGGTCGGTCGGTCTCTTTCGCGGGCTCCGTCACGGTCGCCGAGGATACACGCGACCCGGCCGATCGACCGGGCATGCAACGTCACGTTTAGTCGCTTGGCAGCTCACGCAGGATCCGCGCACACTGGGTTTCCGAGAGCCGAAGTGTCGCTCTCGTGGTCGCCTTGCAGACTTCCCGTCATTCCGTCGAGCTCGTGATGTTGCCCGTCCTCGATCCGGCGGCCGCGGCGCCCTTCTATCAACAGCTCGGTCTGGTGGTCGCGGGCGGCGATCCACACGAAGAGCTCGTGCTTGAACGCCCCGGCTTTCAGCTCGTGCTCTGTCGCGCCGACAAACTCGACGCCGACGATGGACGCCCGCGCTTCGTGATGACGGTGTCGATCGACGTGCTCGAAGCGGTCTGGGCGCGTGACACGCGTGACGAGCGGACCCTTCCCGGGCCCACGCTCTCGTCGGAAGGTGCGTTCGAGTACCGCACGCGTGACCCGTCCGGGAATCGTGTTCGGCTCCTCGCCTACCTGCCGGCGGATCCCGGGGGCGTCTGATTGCTGGCGGAGCTCGCGAGCGACGAGCCCCTGCTCAAGCGCCTCGAAGGTCTTCGGCATGCGAGCGGCCGCGAGCGCGACGCTCGCCTCGCCATCGTCCACGCGCTGCTCGGACAGCGTGACGAGGCCGACGCCGCCATCTGGCGTGCGCACGAAGCGGCGGGCGACGATCGCCACGCGGTGATCGCCGCGTTCGTCGCGCTCACGAGCGGGGACGCCAAGCGCGCGCTCGTCGCCGCCGATCGCGCACCCGAAGACGTGCTCGCGCGCGCCCTCGCGGCCGAGGCGCTCGAGCAGCTCGGCCAGAGTGAGCTCTCCGACGCGCGCCTCGAGGGCGTCTCGGACGACTACGTCTACGTGCGCGTCACGCGCGCGGCGATCGCGCTCGCTCGCGGGGATGCGTCACGGGTACATCAGCTCCTCGACGGCTTCGAGAGCACGGGGATGCTCGGCGCGCGCGCACGCCGGCTCCGCGCCGAGGCCTGGCTCGCGAGCGAGGGCCGCGACGAGCGCCGCGCGCGCGATGAGCTGAGCGCGGGCGTGTGGCGTCTGGTGCGCCTCGGGGCGGTCGCCGAGCTGGGGCGCTCGTACCTGCTCATGGCCGAGATCGAGACGGCCCTCGGCGGCGCGCGCGAGCACGCCGCGCGCTGGCTGGCGCGCGCGCAC
>JAYVCF010000229.1:0-3608 GCA_043750095.1 Deltaproteobacteria bacterium | reverse complement strand
AACGGGACGAGCGCGTCGACGGCGTCGGGCACTGATGCGCTCGCGGAGATGCGGCGCCGCTACATTCCCGGACGCTTCGTGCACGTCGAGGGAATGATCCCGAGCGACCGCGCCTATCTGCGGACCGGATCGCTGAGCCCATGGCAGTCGGGCCGATCGGCGGACACACCCTGGCTCGTGCTCGGCGCGACGTACGATCGCGGCGCGGCGAGCGCAGCCGCGGCCGGTGGCCCGACCATCGCGCACGCAGCGGGCGAGCCCGTCTCGCGACCGCTCGACGTGATCGCTGGAGTCCCCGCGGAAGCGCGCGTGAGCGCCTCGGACGCGAGCGGCGGCACCGACGTGACGGAGTACCTCGTCTCGTTCGAGGGCTACCCAGGCACCTTTCATCTCGCGACCACCGTGCAGACGGAGCTCGGCGTGGTGCAGGCCTCGGGAAGTGACGGTGCGACGGTGCGATTCACGATCGGCGCGCCGATGCTGCCCGATCGAACGTACGCGCAGCCGGGCAGACCGTTCCGCGCGTTCATGAACGTGTCGGCCGTGGACGCGAGCGGCCGCGTGAGCGCACCCGTGCGACGCGAGCTCAGCGTGCTCCCCGTCGGCACGGGCGACGTCGAGGTCGCGATGACGATGAGCATCCCGACCGATCTCGATCTCTACGTGACGGATCCCTCGGGCACGACCGTCTACTTCGGCAACCCCAGCGTCTTCAGCGGCGGCCACCTCGACCTCGATGCGAACGCCGCGTGCAGCGGCAACATGGGCGTCAACAGCGAGCACGTGTTCTGGCCGACGCACGGAGCGCCCGCCGGCACGTACACGGTGCGCGTCGCCCACTACGAGAGCTGCATCAGCGGCGCGCCCGTGGACTACCGAGTGACGGTGCGCGCCTGCGGCGAGACGGTAGTGCTCACCGGAAGGTTCGATGGCAACTCGCGCGCGACGACGTGCATGAGCACGCAAGACGACGGGAGCTGGTGCCAGGACGTGGTGACGTTCCAGTCCCCAAGCTGTCAGTAGCGCACTCGCACTCGCACTCGCACTCGCACTCGCTCTCGCTCTCGCTCTCGCTCTCGCTCTCGCTCTCGCTCTCGCTCTCGCTCTCGCTCTCGCTCTCGCTCTCGCTCTCGCTCGGCCGCCGCCACCGAGCGCGGACGGCGACATCGAGGCGGAGTTCGAGCGCCTATGCCACGGCTGAGGGCCGCGACACCGTCACCGAGCTGCGCGCGTGATTCGATCGGCGATCGCGAGCCCGATGCCGGCTTCGCTGCCGAGCTCGATCGCGATCACGTCGAGGCCGTCGGCGTCGAGCTCGCGCAGCGTCGCGTAGAGCGAGCGTGCGCGCTCGCCGGCGTCCGGGCTCACGCGCACGAAGCGCGCACCCTCGATCGCTTCACTCCCGACGAACGCGATCCGTCCCGCCATGCGCGCGATCACCGCGCGCCCTTCGGCCGCGTCGCGCACGCCTATCACCTGCGCTCTCGGCGCGTAGTGCGACGCGAGCATTCCTGGTGCGCGCGCTTCGCCCTGACGGCCGTCCGCGATCGGTGCGCCGAGCACCTCTTCGATGGTCTCGATCGAGACGCCGCCGGGGCGAAGCAGCGCCGGCACCGCCTCGGTCACGTCGATGATGGTGGACTCGAGGCCGATCTCGCACGCGCCACCGTCGAGCACTGCGACGTCACCGACGAAGGGCTCGCTCATCACGTGCGCGGCGGTCGTGGGGCTCACGCGTCCGAACACGTTCGCGCTCGGCGCCGCGAGCCCGACGCCGACGCGGCGGATCAGCTCGAGCGCCATCGGATGACGCGGGACGCGAACCGCGACGGTCGACCGACCGCCGGTGATCTCGTCCAGCACGTGCGCCGCGCGCTTCACGACGAGCGTGAGCGGGCCCGGCCAGAGCACGTCGGCCAGACGACGCGCGGACGGCGGCACCTCGCTCGCCCAGGACGCGAGCGCGGACGCATCGGCGAGATGAACGATCAGCGGATGCGCACGCGGGCGGCCCTTCGCTACGAAGATCGACGCGACGGCGGCAGGATCGTCGGCGCGAGCGGCGAGCCCATAGACCGTCTCCGTCGGGATCGCGACCAGCCCACCTGCAGAAAGTCTCGCGGCGGCCTCGTCGATGCCGACCGAACGCGTCGTCACCGCGCGACCCAGAGCCAGGCGATGCCGCCCACGGCCCCGAACGCCGCGAGCGCGAGCACGACCGTCATCAGGCGCCAGACGATCTTCATCCACAGGCGCGCGACGAGCAGGCCCACGATGGCCACGCCAACCACGATCGCGAGCACCGACGCGCCGAGCAGGGCCATCGCCGCCTGCTATATCTCGCCGCCACGCGCGTCGCCAAGAACGCGGGCACAGGAAGAAGAAGAGACGAGATCGCGCGCGCCCCTCGGTCATGCGTCGTCCGATGCATCGAGGGCAGTCGGGTCCCCTCTGCGAAGTCGCCTCCTGCGGTTCGGCTCGAACCGTGAGCTCGGCCTATCGCCCACCGTGCGCAGCACCATCGCGCACGAACGCGCGGATGCGAGCGGTCGTCGCTGCATCGTCCAGCTCGCCGTCGTGGAGCACGAGCACGCGCGAGCGCACGAACTCCGGCAGCGCCTCGGCGCCTTTCGCGTCGAGCGCGAGGCTGACGGCGGCGGCGCCGAAGGCGGACACCGGCATCACGACCCGCCATGGGAAGCTCGGTCGCGCGCGCTGGAGCTCGCGGACGACCGCCAGGCCATGAACCTTCCGGCCTTCGCTGTCTTCGTGCCCGTGGAAGGGAATCAAGAGGACGCTGTTCGGCGACTCGAGGACGCGTGCGATCGCGTCGGCGTCGGACGTGCCCTGCGGGATCACGTCGGCGGGGTGGATCACCAGACCGGCGGCCTCGAGAAGCGGAAAGACGCGGCCACGAATGCGAGCGCCGTACGGGCGCACGGCGGTGACCCGCAGCGGCGCCGCGCCCGGGATGGACCGACGCGGCGGCGCGCCTTCGGGGATGTCGCCGAGGGCCGGCGTCGTCCCCTTGCCGTCGACGCGCGACGGCGGCGCCGCGTCGGGCGGAGCAGGTCGCGCGGTGGTCGCGTGTGCACCGGCTCGGTCGCGCTGCGAACCGCGCGCGCCAGCCGACTCCGTGTCGTCGGGAACGATCGCGGCGCGCGCACACGCCGCGCGCAGCGCCTCGGCGAAGGCGCGAGCATCCGCGAAGCGCGACGCCGGCGCGCGAAGGAGCGCGCGATCGACCACGGCGACGATCGGCGGCGGCAGTGCCGGCTGGCGCGCCCCGAGGCTCGGGATTTCCTCCGTCAGGAGCCGCACCAGGAGCACGGGCACGCTCTCCTCGGGGATCGGCGGGGCGAGCGTGAGGCACGTGTAGAGCACGGCACCAGCCGCCCAGACGTCCGCCTGCGGTCCGACGTCGCGTCCGCCCATCGCCTGCTCCGGCGCCATGTACTGCGGCGTGCCGAGGACCACGCCCGCGCCCGTGCCCTTCTCGGCGTTGTGTAGCTTCGCGATCCCGAAGTCGAGCAGCTTCGGCACCGAGACTCCGTTGGCCCCTCGCGACAGGAAGATGTTCTCCGGCTTGACGTCGCGGTGCACGATGC
>JAYVCF010000228.1:0-3511 GCA_043750095.1 Deltaproteobacteria bacterium | reverse complement strand
GCCTCGAGCCGTGCCGCGCGTGCCTCAAGGACGCGAAGCTCTCGCCCGCGGACATCCAGTCGGTCGTCCTCGTGGGCGGCATGACGCGGATGCCGTCCGTGCAGAAGGCCGTGAAGGAGTTCTTCGGTCGTGAGCCGAACAAGGGCGTCAATCCGGACGAGGTCGTCGCTGCCGGCGCCGCTCTCCAGGGCGCCGCGCTCGACAGCGAGAACAACGTCGAGATGCTCCTGCTCGACGTCACGCCGCTCTCGATGGGCGTGGAGACGGGCGGCGGCGTGTTCACCGTGCTCATCCCGCGCAACACGACGATCCCGACGCGCAAGGAAGAGACGTTCTCGACGGCGGAAGACTCGCAGACGAAGGTCGAGATCCACGTCCTGCAGGGCGAGCGCGCCGAGGCACGCAGCAACCGCGCGCTCGGACGCTTCCACCTCGAGGGCATCATGCCGGCGCCGCGCGGCATGCCGAAGATCAAGGTGACCTTCGACATCGACGCGAACGGCATCCTCGCGGTTACCGCCAAGGACGAGGCCACGGGCAAGGACCAGCGCATCACCATCACCTCGGGCAGCGGCCTCTCGGCGGACGAGATCCAGAAGATGGTGAAGGAAGGCGCGGAGAACGAGGCCGACGACAAGAAGCGCCGCGATCAGGTCGAGGCGCGTAACAAGGCCGACCAGCTCTGCTACGGCGTCGAGAAGGCGCTCGCCGAGGGCAAGGATAAGCTGCCCGCGGACAAGGTCGCGACCATCGAGGGTCAGGTCAAGTCGCTCCGCAGCGCGATCGAGAAGGAAGATCACGACGCGATCACGAGCGGCATGGAGGCCCTCGAGAAGGCCATGGCGGATCTCGCTCAGGCTGCGTACGGCGGCGCGGGCGGCCCCGGCGCTCCGGGTGGCGGCGGCGCGGGCCCGAGCGGCGGCGCACCGGGCGGCAAGAAGAAGGACGGCGACGTGATCGACGCGGAGTTCGAAGAGTCGAACTGATCGGCCGACTTCGTCGGCACTCTTGCCGATGGGCGCGTGACTCCGAGTGGGTCGCGCGCCCTTCGCATTTTCAGCTATGGTCGGCGGATGCTTGCTCGCACAACGGTCGCCGCGTTCGTGCTTCTCGTGTTTGCTGCGTGCGATGCCACACCGGCGCCGATCGACGCGGCGCTGAGCCCGGACGTCGGCTCACCCGACGCAGGCAGCGACGCAGGCCCGCCGGGCCCCGACTTCTGCGCAGAGATGTCCATTCCGCACATCCCGTTCGCCGCGGGCGTCGGCGGGACCATGCTGGGTGCGCTCGCGGGCGACTTCACCGTGCACACGGCCGACGGCGCGGCGTGGAGCCTTCGCGACCGATGGTCGGGCTGCGAGAGCTACGTGTTCTTCGTGAGCCTGCCGGGCGTGAACGACGCCGTGTTCGCGACGGCGCTCGACGGGTTGTTCCTCGACGGCCCGCGCAACGTTCACTATTTCTTCCTGAGCGACGACCTCGACGAGGGTCCACGCGCGATGTTCGCGGCGGCTCAAGCCGCCAAGCTCGAGGACGGGTTCGCGTTCCAGAACGTCTCCGAAGCGGACCGCGCGTTCTGGCGCACGCACTTCCACTTCGCGACCGACCAGGCCACGCAGGTCAGCGGCAGCATCGGCGCGTTCCTCAGCGCGTACATCACCTACGCGCACTCGGCCGCGGCGCCCGTCGATGTCGGTGGCGGCCGCGGTCGGATCGCACCCCCGGCTCCCACGCTCTTCGGGATCGATCGCGCGCAACACTTCGATGGCGGTGACTCCCTCGCGACGTCGGTCGCGGCGCGTGACAATTCCACGCTGGGCATGGGCGCTTACCTCGGCCACTTCTACAACTACCGCGCCACGCTCGAGTCACGCCTCGCGAGCGAGGTCAGCTCGACCACGATCGTGCCGCTGGTCGACATGACGACGACGACGCGCGTGTTCACGGAGACGGTCACGCTTCCCGACGCGGCGACGATGGCCGCGTTCGACTCACTCGAGATCGACGCGATCGTCGACTGCCAGGCGCAGAATCCGTTCGCGTGCTCGGAGTGGGACCGCATCGCGGACGTGCAGTTCTGCGTCGACGGAGCCGCGTGCGCGGATCGTCGCGAGATCGGCCGCTGGATCACGCCCTATTGGCGGCGCGGCCGGCAGCACTATTCGTTGGATGCGTCGGCGTTCCTCGGCCTGCTCCGCGCGGGCGGATCGCAGACGTTCTTCGTCGAGCTCGGACCCGACTGGGAGCGCGCGACGGAGTGGCATGCGTCGGTGTCGCTGCGATTCCGTCACGTCGGTGGCGTTCCGAGCGCGAGCGGCGCCGAGCGCGCGTTCACCGGCGGCACGTTCGATGGGAGCTACAACGCGGCGCACACGCCGTTCACGTTCACGCCCCCCGCGGGCACCACGCGCGTCGAGCTCGTCACGCTGCTCACCGGCCACGGACAGGACTCCACCACCAACTGCGCAGAGTGGTGCGACCACCACCACATGTTCTCCATCAACGGAACGAACCTGCCGATGATCCAACACGCGGGCGATCCCATCGGCAGCCCCTTCGGCTGCGCCGCACGCGCGAGCCAGGGCGTCATCCCCGGCCAGTGGGGCAACTGGGAGCAGGAGCGCGCCTACTGGTGCCCCGGCCTCGCGGTACGCCCGATCCGCACCGACATCACGAGCATGGTGACCATCGGCTCGCCCAACACGCTCGGCTACATGGGTAGCTTCAGCGGCGGCGCGCCTCGCGCGGGCGACATCGATCTCAGCACGTACGTCGTCTACTACCGCTGATCACCGTCGCGGCGCACAACCGAGAGTGCTGCGATCGCGCGGCGGAGGTTCGCGCGGGCCGACGTCTCGAACGCGTCGCGGAGCCTCGGAGCTCGATAAATGCACTCGCGTTCCTCGAAGCGCTCCAAGACCGCCCGACGACCCACGCGATAGAGCTCCTCCGGAACGTGGCGGTACTCGGCGCGGATCGCGCGCTCGAAGAAGTCGTACGTCTCGGGATCTGCGCCGAGGATCGAGAGATCGACGTCGAGGACGAGCGCGATATCGGGACTCTCGTCGGTCACGTGGGTCCGCGTCGCTGCGATCGCGGCGGCGATGCGTTCGATGGCGTCCTGTGGCGCGCCGCTCAGGGCGCTGCGGGCGAGCTCCGCGCTGCGCGCCTCGTTGTCGTCGCGTGTCGGGTCGTAGACGGCGTCGTGAAAGAGCAAGGCCGCGATGACCTCGCCCGAGCGCTCGGCGAGACCGCGATGCTCTTCGAAGAGCCGCAGGCACGCGTCGATGTGGGAGAGGTCGTGGTAGTGGCGATGCGGCTCCGCGTAGCGCGTGAGGAGATCGGAGAGCGTGTCGGAGCGCGCGCGAATGCCGAGTGCCCAGCAGGCCTCCTCCCAGGCCCTCGCGATGCGCTCACGCACCGAGGAGCCTCCGCGCGATCGCCCACCGGCGCGGACGCAAGAGCCGCTTCAGCGAGAGGCAGAGCAGCACCCAGCGCTTCTCGCCCGGCG
>JAYVCF010000227.1:0-11440 GCA_043750095.1 Deltaproteobacteria bacterium | reverse complement strand
ATCCTCGTCGGCGCCACGACGGAGAATCCGTCCTTCGCGGTGAACTCGGCGCTGCTCTCCCGCGCGCGCGTGTTCAAGATGGAGCCGCTGCCGAGCGCGGACGTGCGCGCACTGATCGATCGTGCGCTCGCCGATCGCGATCGCGGGCTCGGTGGCCTGGAGGTGAAGGCCGAGAGCGACGCGCTCGATGCGATCGCCGAGCACGCACATGGCGACGCCCGACGCGCGCTCGACGTGCTCGAGCTGGCGGCGCGTGACGCGCACTCGCGTGGCGCGGTGGTCGATCGCGCGCTGGTCGCCGGCGCGCTCGCTTCGCCGAGCCTTCGCTACGACAAGAGCGGCGAGGAGCACCACAACGTCGTCTCGGCCTTCATCAAGTCGATGCGCGGCAACGATCCCGATGCGGCCGTGTACTACCTCATGCGCATGCTCGACGCGGGCGAAGACCCGCTCTTCGTCATGCGCAGGATGATCATCTTCGCGAGCGAAGACGTCGGGAACGCGGACCCGCAGGCGATCCAGGTCGCGGTCGCCGCCGACGCGAGCTTCCGGCGCCTCGGAATGCCCGAAGGGATGTTTCCGATCGCGCAGTGCTGCACGTACTTGGCGAGCACCGTGAAATCGAACGCGAGTTATGCCGCGTTCGAAGCGGCGCGCGTCGACGTGAAAGAGCACGGCGCGCTCGAAGTGCCGCTCCATCTGCGCAACGCACCGACGAAGCTGATGAAGGACATGGGATACGGCGACGGCTATCGCTCTCCGCACGATGAGGGCGGCAACGCCAGCGGCGTGTCGTACCTGCCGAAGGAGCTCGAAGGGCGGCGCTACTACGAGCCCAAGGACATCGGCTTCGAGGCCCGCATCAAGGCCCGCCTCGCGAAGTTGCGGGGCGAAGGGTGATCAGACGTCTGCGCGCTTCTGGATGCGCGCGTGCCAGCTGTTCCCCTGCACGAAGTCGAGAAAGAGCTCGCCCTTGCCGCCCGCGATCAGCGGCGCGGCCAGCCGCTCCATGTCGCCGCGTCGCCAGTAGTGCGCGATGTGCGGGAGCATCTGATCGAAGATGATGGACTCGACGTTCTTCGCCGAGAGCTCGCGAAGACGTCGGTAGTAGTCGGTGCGGAAGGGAAGGCGCGTGAGCAGCGGCCACGCCACGCGCGACGTCACCTTCGCGAGCGTGTGCGTGGTGGTGATGGGCAAGCGCGAGCCGACGTAGCGGAACGCCTGGATCACCGGAAGGATGCGCTCGTTGCCCTCGTACCCGTAGCACCAGAGCACGATGTCACCGCCCGGCTTCACACAGCGCCACATGGCCTCGAGCGCGCGCTCGGGCTCGGCCAGGTGATGGAGCACACCGATGCAGGTCACGCGATCGAACGTGCCGAGCTCGCTCGGATCGAGATCGTAGGCGCTCGCCTTCTTGATCTCGGCGCCCGGGTTGCCCGCGAGGTTCTTTCTCGCTGCGCTCAGCGATCCCTCGTCCACGTCGACGCCCGTCACGTGGGTCGCGCCGTTCTTCAGCATGAAGTACGGGTTGCGCCCCATGCCGCAGCCCACGTCGAGCACGCGCTTGCCGGCGAAGCTCGGCAGGCCCGTCGCGCCCATCCAGCGCGAGAGCTGCGCCTCGTGCTCCGGCAGCACCTCGGCGTAGTTGGCCCACTCGTACCCGAAGCGGTCCGTCGAGCCGCGCGCCTCTCGCTGGTCGTCGCCCATCACGCGCCCGAGCCCTTAGCAGGCCAGACCTAACGCGTCAGCCAGCGACCGTCGCGCACCGTGAGGAGCGAGTACGGGAAGATCCATTGCAGGCCGATGAACGCGAAGAGCGCGTACTGCACGCCGTACACGAAGTCGGCGACACGGCTCGAGCGGAGGATCCAGAGCGACTGCACGACCGCGCCGAGCGCGACGCAAGCCGCGATCCCGAGGAGCGCACCCGGGTGATCCATCACGCGCGTCGCGAGCAAGCCGAGGCTCAGCCAGGCCACCGGATACTGCAGGAGCTCGAAGCCGATCTCGAGCGCGGGCCAGAGACGATCGCCCTCGCGCCACTTCGTGAAGAGGAGCGGAAGCATCACGAGGTCCTCGCGAATGTTGCCGCGCTCCCAGCGCACCATCATGCGCGCCACGCGAGCGAACGTGGTCGGAAGGATCGTGCGGACGACCGCCGTGCGCTGGTAGACCGATCGATGACCGCTGCGCAGGAGCCACGTCGTGAGCGCGCGGTCTTCGGCGATCGTGCAGGGCTCACCGAGGAACGTCTGCGTGGACCAGCGCTCGACGACCTCGTCGATGGCGCTCTTGCGATAGGCCGAGAGCGCGCCCGGCGTGCAGAGCACGGCTCCGAAGCGCGACTGCGCTGCGCGCGCGAGATCGAACGTGAGAAAGAAGCGCGCCGAGAGGATGCGCGTCAGCCAGCTCGCTTCGCGGTTGAGCACGAGCACGCGGCCCGCGACCGCCGCGATTCGATCGTCGTCGATCATCGGGGCGACGATCGCGCGCAGCGCGCTCGGCTCGAGCTTGCTGTCGGAGTCCACGGTGACGACGAGCTCGCCCTCCGCGCGATCGAAACCCGTGCGGAGCGCCTCGCGCTTGCCACCGTTCTTCGACTGAGGGATCGCCGTGATGCGACCCGGGTGCGCGTCGACGACGGCCTCGATGTGCGCCCAGGTGTCGTCCGTCGAGCCGTCGTCGATCGCGAGGATCTCGAGGCGTTCGGCGGGGTAGTCGCTCGCGAGCGCGGACTCGAGCGCGACGCGCACGTTCGCGCCCTCGTTGTAGGCTGGAATGATGACCGTCAGCATCGGTAGGCGCGCATCGTCGTGCGAGGGGACGGCCTTGTAGCGACTCGCGGCGATGCACGTCGCGACGAAGAACGAGGTCATCAGCACACCGAACGTCGTGACCACGAGCACGACGAACGACGACGACGTCAGGAGCGTCGTGACGATGCTGGTGGCGAGCGAGACACCGAACACCGCGAGCACACCGATCGCGAAGAGGGCGCGCGCGATGATCGCGGAACGCGAGAGCGTCGTGTCCTCGGCGACCTTCGGGATCGTGCGCAGCGCGCGACGATCGATCAGGCGCCGATGCGAGCCGTGTCCCGTGAGTGCGGGCGCATCGCGCTCGCACCGTGGCCGATCTCGGCCGGAGGCGTCGCGAACGCGATGATCGGCCTCGGACGATACGGATGATGGGTTGGGAAGTCGTTCGCGAGCAGACGGCATCAAGATCCTCGGAAGCCCCAGCAACACCGCTCCATCCTCTCGAGCGGGGTCGTCCATCTACCTCGAATGACGCGCCGCGCCAGTTCGCCGGGCTCGGACGATCTCTTCACGCGACTCATTCAACGAGAGACGGAACGCCGAGAGCACCTCTTTCTGCTGCATACGTGATCTCGTCTCCTGCGAAGCCGCGTGTGTTCGTTGTTGCCTCGCTGACCGGGAGTTCAGCGACGATCACGGCCATCATCCAGATCGCGCCGTCGCGGCGAACCGTGACCTCGGCGATGGGTCCCTCCTCGGGCCGTGGGTCGACGAGAACCTCGTAGCGATGCGAGAGCGTCGGGTCTTCCCCATGCGGCGTGGGCAAGAGGCGCAGGAGCGTGTCGCCGCGATGAAGCGCCACCGCGCCATCGTCGAGCTCGATCGAGAGGGCCGCGCCGCCTTCGGACCCGAGCCAGGCGACGCGTGCCACGCCGCCCGGATCGAGCTGCGCGTCGAACGACAGCGTGAGCGGCGCGACGTGATGCACCGACAGAGCTCCGGGCCGTGACGAGGTGATCGATCCGACTTCTCCGCGAGCGCGACCCGCGCGCACGAGGCGACCGGGACGCGTGGGGTCGGCCGTGAGCGTCTCGGAAAAGAAAATCTCGTCGCTTCGCGCGAACGACGAGAGCCAGCTCTGATCGGCGATCGGCGCACCGAGCTGCGAGACGTAGCGCGCGATCGCGGCGCGCTTGGCCAGGCCGAGATCCGGGCTCTCGATGCGCAGCGTCGGCCTGTAGCCATCGAGCGGAGCTGCGAGCGAGGGAAACGGTGTGCCCCGCGTCAGCGCCACGTCGGGACAGGGCTCGCGTCCCGCGCCGTTCGGCCAGCACGGGCCTTGATGCACGATCGCACGAAGGATGCGCGGCGACGTGATGGCGGCGCGCTCGAGCGCACGCCGAAGATAGACGTACGCCATCGCGTGGTCGGGATGCGTGTCGATGCCGTGCGAGGTGACGATCTCCGTGGGCCGATCGCGCTCGAGCAGCGCAGCGAGGTCCTCCTCGACCCCGCTCGCGACGTACGCGCCGGGTGTGCCGCGAAGCAGCGTGTGCACGTCGACGCCGCCTTCGCCATGCGATGCGTAGGTGTGATCGCCGAGGCCACAGCTCCCGTCGGGCTGCGTGCGGGCGAGGGGCGCGAGCGGATCTGGACCGAGCGAGTCGAGATAGCCGTCGGGGTACCCGAGGAAGTGAACGTCGCTCTCACGCACGCCGAGCGACGCGAGCGCAGCGACCGTCTCGCCTTGCCGCGCGTGTCCGTCGCGCGTGCACGAGAGATCGCCGTTGGTCATCACCACGACGGACACCGGACGGCCACGCGCGATCGCTGCGCGCAAGAGCTCGCCCGCCATCAGGACCTCGTCGTCTGGATGGGGCGCGAGCACCCAGAGGCGTCCTTCGGCCTCCAGCGCAGCAGCGCGGCGATCGCTGCTCGGATGGGAGGCGCCGCCGCAGCCGAGGGCGATTACCGCGGCGATCGCGACGCTCGTGCGCGTGCCACCGTGATTCCAACCCGAAAAGTTGATCATCAGAGGACGGGGAAGGTATCGCGAGGACGGAGGGTGCGCTCATGAGCTCCGCAGTCTTGTTGGGTCTGATCGCACAAGCGCGTTACGCGGCGCAGCGCCGGAGCCAGCGCTTCACCACCGGTCACTGCGTCCTGACGATGCTCGGTCAGAACGACGAGGTCGCGACCATGCTGATTCGCGCGGGCGTGTCCGAGAACGCGCTCGTGTCGGCGCTCAAGGTCGAGGTCGACGAGCCGCAGATCTTGTTCGAGCGAGCGACCGAGCGAGCGTCGAAGCTCGCGGCCGAAGCTGGCGTGCAGGTGACCGCGATGCACCTTCTCTCCGCGATCGCGCGCGAGCCACAGAGCAGCGCCTATCGCTGCTTCGAGCGCATGGGCCTCGGCGCTGGAAAGATCGACTCGGAGGCGCGCACGGCGCTCGGGCTCGAACAGAAGACGCGACCCGCGACGATCCCGCCGCCCGCGCCCGCGCGTCTCGGCGTGAGCCTCTCGATGAGTAGTCGGCCCGCGAGTGATCTCGCGCCGCCGCGCCCGCGCATGAATCGGCGCGTGACGGCTCCACGGCCTCCCTCGATCCACACGCCCAGCCCGACTCCGACACCGATGGACCCGCGAGAGAACACGCGAGAGAACACGCCGCCCGCTCTCTCGACCGAGCCGAGTGCCGCAGCCCCGTTCGCGATCGACGCGCGGAAGTACCCTCTGCTCGCCTCGATCGGAACCAACCTGACCGCGATGGCTGCGCTGGGCGCGATCGATCCCGTGCTCGCGCGAGAGGCCGAGCTCGAGCGCCTGCTCGACGTGATCTCGCGGCGCCGGGCGAACCATCCGCTGCTCGTCGGCCCGAGCGGGGTCGGCAAGACCTCGGTGGTCCACGCGCTCGCGCTCGCCGTCGCATCGGGCGCGCCCGAGACGCTGGGGCTCACGCGTCGCGTCGTCGTCGAAGTGTCGGCGGGCTCGCTCGTGTCGGGCACGGGTGTCCGCGGCGCCCTCTCGGAGAAGCTGCGCAAGCTCGCGAGCGAGGCCGAGAGCGCGGGTGACGTGCTCCTCTTCTTCGACGACGTGCACGCGATCTTGGGCGGCACCGAGAGCGACGGCGAGGTCGCGAGCGAGCTGAAGGCGCTTCTCGCGCGTGGCGAGGTGCCCTGCATCGGTGCCACGAGCGAGGCCGAGGCCAAGCGCTTCCTCGATCGCGATCCGGCCCTCGCGCGCCGCTTCTCGGTGCTGCACGTGGCCGAGCCGACGCCGAAGGACGCGATTGCGATCCTGCGCGGCCTGATGCATCGCTACGAAGAACACCACAAGGTCGCCTACCGAACGGACGCGATCGCCGCCGCCGTCGAGCTCTCGGTGCGCTTTCTTCCGGAGAAACACCTGCCCGACAAGGCGCTCGCAGTGCTCGACCTGGCAGGCGCGCGCATGCACCGCAGCGGCGCCACGATCGTGGACGTGCCTGCGGTCGCGCACGTGATCGCCGAGCAAGCGCACGTGCCCGTCGAGCGGCTGCTCCTGCGCGACGCCGATCGACTCCTCGCGCTCGAGAACATCCTCGAGGAGCGTGTGGTCGGACAGCGCGCAGCGCTCGATCGCGTCGCCGATGCGCTGCGCAAGGGTGCGGCCGGATTCCGCGGACGTCGCCCGCTCGCGACGTTCCTCTTTCTAGGCACCACCGGCGTGGGCAAGACCGAGACGGCCAAGGCGATCGCCGAGGCGATGTTCGGCGAGGCCCACATCGTACGCTTCGACATGAGTGAGCTCTCGGAGTCGCACGCCGTCGCACGCCTGATCGGCGCGCCTCCGGGCTACGTGGGCCACGACGCGGGCGGACAGCTCACCGAGGCCGTGCGACGTCGGCCCTATGCTCTCGTCTTGCTCGACGAGATCGAGAAGGCGCATCCCGAGGTGCTGCTCTCGCTCTTGCCGCTGCTCGACGAGGGCCGCCTCACCGATGGTCGCGGTCGCACGGTCGACTTCACGAACACCGTGATCGTGATGACGTCCAACCTCGGCGCCGACGCGGCCCGCGGTCCTGCCTCGATCGGCTTCGGGTCGAGCGCGAGCGATGCCGAGCGCGCGCGCGCGCAAGAAGACAAGGTGCTCGCCGCGGCGCGACGCGCGATGCCGCCCGAGCTCTGGAACCGCCTCGACGAGCCGCTGGTCTTCGCCCCGCTCACGCGCCCGGATGCGCTCGAGATCGCGCGCCGCATGCTGGTTCGGATGGGCCAGACGCTCGAGGGCGAGCACGGTGTGACGTTGACCGTCGAGCCGAGCGCGCTCGAGGCGCTGGCCGACGCGGGTGGCTTCGATCCCAGCCTCGGCGCGCGACCGATGCGACGCGTCGTCTCGCGTCTGGTCGAGTCGGCGCTCGCAACGCGCATCCTCGGCGGCGACCTACGAGCTGGAGATCGCGTGGTCGTTCGCGGCGTGGGCACGCGCATCGAGCTCGAGTTCGCCGAAGGCGAGAGCGAAGCCGCCGCGGAGTGATCTCGACCGGAGTCGTCCGCTTCCGCAGACGCGAGACTCCTGTCGAGAGCGCGTCTCCTACGGACGCACCCACCCGCGACTGATATACCGGGTGGAGCATGGGCCCTCGCGCACGCACCACTGCGCTGGCTCGGTGGCTGCTGCTCGCAGCGCTGGTGGCGTGGGTGCGTGCGCCGGCAAGCGCACAAGACGCCGCGAGCGCCCTCTCGCTCGTCGCGCCGACGGGCTGTCCCGATGAGCTCGCGCTCGAGAGCGAGCTCGCGAGCCTCGTCGGTCGGCCCGTCGAGCAGATCGTCCTGCCTGTGGGCCTCGACCCTCGGGTCACCATCACGGCGGACGACGCACGCTTCATCCTCGAGGTGCGCGACGCAGACGGAACGCGAACGCTGCGCGACGGATCGTGCACGGCGCTCGTGCGTGCGGCCGCGCTCATCATCGCGCTTCGCATCGACGCGGACGCCGCGACGCTCGCCGTGGCGACGGCGGCCGAGCCGGAGCCCGAAGCGCAGCACGCCCCCAGCGCGCCGGCCGTGCCGAGCCATCCCGCACCGAGTCGCACGATCCCGCTGCGTGGACGCCGCCGTGGCTACGACTTCGACGCCTTCGAGTGGTCGCGTCGCCTCGCCGTGCCCTACGGGCCGCCCGCGCTCCCCACGTTCTCGATCGGCGTGGGTGGGATCGTCGAGGCGGGGATCGTCCCGGTGATCTCGGCATCCTTGGCCGTCGATCTCGTCGTGCGAGTCGAACGCTTCGAGGCGCGCGTGCGCGCCGCCTACGTGCTCGATCAACGACAAGCGGCCAGCGCCGGCATCGCAGCCTCGGCCGTCCTCGGCACCGTGCTCGCGTGCGCTCGCCCCTTCGAGGCCGACTTCGCGATCGCCTTCTGTGCGGGTGTGGAGGCCGGGCCACTGCTCGCACGCTCGTACGGCGTGACGAACAGCGGGCAGAGCGCACCCTGGACGGTGGCCGGTGTGCTCGGAGTGTGGCTACCCTTGTTCCCGTGGCGCGGAATCGACATCTCGCTCGGAGCGGAGGCCTGGGGCCGCTTCTACCGTCCGCAGTTCGAGATCGGCGGCTTCGGTCGGGTCTGGGACACGGAGCTATTCGGCGGTCGTTTCGCGCTCTTGGTCCACTTCAACCCATGAGTGAGCCGGCCCGATGAGCTCCCCTGCGATCGCGGCGACGGATCCGCTCGTCGTCGGCCACACACCGGCCGTGGGCTCGTCTTCACTCGCCCTGTCTCGTGGTTCCGAGGGAGCCATGGACGCTTCCAATTCCGCGGCGCGGCCGTGGCCGGTCCCGAGCTTCGACGACGTGTACGAGAACACCTTCGACTTTGCCTGGCGCAGCGCGCGCCGCCTCGGCGTGGCCAGCTCGGCCGTCGACGACGTGGTGCAGGACGCGTTCGTCGTCGTGCACCGACGGCTGCCGGAGTTCGAGGGGCGCTCGTCGATCAAGACCTGGGTGTTCGGCATCTTGCTGCGCGTCGTCGCCGATCATCGCCGCACGCTGCGTCGCAAGGGCGGCCTCGCAGAGCTCCCGCACGAGGACGTTCTCGCGAGCTCGGGCGTCGGTCCTGTCGAGTCGCTCGAGCTGCGCGAGGCGACGCGCTTGCTGCACGCGTTGCTCGACGAGCTCGACGACGAGAAGCGGAGCGTGTTCGTGCTGGCCGAGCTCGAAGAGCTGCCGGCGCCCGAGATCGCCGAGATGCTGGGCATCCCCACGAACACGGTCTATTCGCGCCTCCGCTCGGCACGCGAGGCCTTCGAGCGCGCGCTCGGGCGTCATCGTGCGCGCGAGCAGAGCAGTTCAGGCCGCGCACGTGGCAAGGAGCGCCCATGAGCGGCCCGATTCACGACCGCGACCCGCTCTCGAGGAGCGCGCGCGACCTCATCGCGTCGGCGCGCGATGGCGATGCTCCACGCCCCGAAGATCGTGTGCGGGTGCGTCGCGCGCTCGCGGTGGCGATCGCAGCGTCGGCGGGCACGGCCGGGGCGTCGGTGTCCGCCGCTGCCGGCGCGAAGGCGATCGCCGCGAGCACGGCGTCGAGCGCCGGCGGCGGGAGCGCGGCCGTCGCGGGCGGCGCGGTGACGGCTGGCCTCTTCACCAAGGTCGCGATCGTGGTGGTCGCGATCGGTGTCAGCTCCGGCGCGATCGTCGCGGTGAACCGCTACACGAGCGCACCGACGACGAGCGCGACGGCGACCGACGACGACCCGCACACGCGCACATCTCGCGCGCCTGAACGCGGGGCCCTCGAGCCGTCGGTCGATGTGCGCGCGGGCGCGGTGCAGCCTGTCGAGCCAGACGCCGTCGAGCCAGACGCTGTCGAGCCAGACGCTGTCGAGCCCGCCACCGTGGCCGATGCGACGACGGGCGCGGCGCCGACACCGCTCGCCGCGCGACGACCGCGCGCGACACCTCGACCGATCGCCGCACCCGCAGCGGGCGATCTCTCCTCGCCCGAGCTCTCCTCTCACGAGGCCGAGCTGCACGTGCTGCGCGACGCCGCCGCGCACGGGCGATCTCCGGCGCAGCGCCTCGTGAGCGTCGATCTCCACGCGTCTCAATTCCCCGACAGCGACCTGGCCGGCGAGCGCGAGCGCGCGCGTCAACGTGCAGTCCACGACCTCTGCGCCGAGGGCCCCGACGCCGTCGCGGCGTACCTCGCCGCGGATCCCACGAGCTCGAGCGCCCGGCTCCTGCACTCAACGTGTCCGGCCGTTCGACGCTGAGGACGCATCCAGCTCGACGCTTTGGCGTCGCGATCGGCCTGCTCGCGATCGGCGCGTGCACGACCACGATCACGCTGGGCGACGGTGATCCACACATCTATCCCGATGGTGCCCCGCGCGTGCGCTGCGGCGCGGTCGACTGCGACCCGGGCAAGATCTGCTGCAACGCGAGCTGTGGCGTCTGCGCGGCCCTGGGCGGATGTCCCGCGATTCCACCTTCGTGTGCCGACGACGCGGGGACCGCCTGCCCGCCGGATCACCTCTCGCTCACCGGCAATCTCGTGTGCTCTCACTTCGTCTGGAACGGCATCGACTGCATGGAGATCCTCGGCTGCACCTGCACCGGTGACTGCACGCCCGCTCCCGAGACGACGTACGTAGCGTGCATGGAGCGCCACGCCGCGTGCTGGTCACGCGCCTGCGACACGCACACGTTTTGTCCGACCGGCTACGTGTGCGAGCGCGCTTCGTGCGACGCGAGCGCGGTCGGGACGTGCACCGCGATCCCCACCGACTGCACCGCGATCGCGTCCGTCGCGACCTGCGGCTGCGATCACATCGCCTACCGATCCCGCTGCGAGGCCGCGCGCGCGAGACAGAGCGTGTCCCCGATTCCCGCGTGCGGCGCATGCAACCCGCCCGCGGTGACGATCCCCACGGGCTGCGCCACCTCGCTGGGCTGGCAGTGGGCGGGCGGATGCGTCGAGCGCGTCGGATGCGCGTGCACGGGCGAGTGCGATCGCCTCGAGCCGACCGAGGCGGCGTGCAACGCGCGCTACCAGAGCGCGTGCGCCGGGCTCTTCGCGTGCGGCGGCGCGTCGTGTCGGCGTGGCGTGGAGCTCTGCGAGCACGGAACGATGGCGGACTCGTGCATCCCATCACCGGCCGCATGCGCGGTTCCGACATGCGCGTGCTTGGTCGCGGCCGGCGTCACGACGCCCGACGGCTGCACCGAGGACGGCGCAGGGGGCGTCGCGATCACGACGCCGTAGCGAGCGTCACCAGCGCTTGAGCAGCTCGGCGAGCGTCTCGTCGTCGATGAAGAGCTCGTCCACGTCCTCGGAGTCGACGATCGCGATCGAGAGCTTCGACGCGCGTTGCGCCACGGGGCCGGGCCACTCGATCGCACGCGCGACCGCTTCGATGAGGTCCTTGCCGGCCTTCGGAGCATGAAGGGCGAGCGCCTTCTTCTCGACCATCAGATCGAGCAGACGCTGCGCGCTCGCGCGGCCCGTGGCCGTCGCGGGGACGTCTTCGCCTTCGCCCTCTTCGTCTTCGTCTTCGTCCTCGTCCTCGTCGAGGCCGTCGAGATCGTCGTCCTCGTCGAGCGGGGCGTCCTTCTTCTCGACGACGGGAGTTCCCGACGCAGCCGGGCTGATCTTCTTCTTCTCGACGGGAGTGCCCGGCCCAGCCGGGCCGATCTTCTTC
>JAYVCF010000226.1:0-7312 GCA_043750095.1 Deltaproteobacteria bacterium | reverse complement strand
CGCAACGCGCCATGCAGTCGGCCGCACACCCGCATCTCGATCCGCGCCGCAGCCGAGCCATCGAGCGGCAGAGGCGCGTCGAGCGCGCCATCGAGATCGTCGGGCGGCACGCCCGTCACGCCCCGAGGCGGCGAAGCTGCGACGAGCGAGCCTGCACGAGAACCAGAACGAGAAAGCCCGCCGAGACGCTGCTCGACGGGCCCTCGACAGATCCGAGTCGCTTTCAGATCCCCGTGCTGCACGTCGACGCGGCGGGCGTCGAGGTCACGCACTGGTGGCCGCGGCACGACGACGTCGGGCACGGGCACGCGAAGCACTCGAAGACCGGGCAGTCGGAATCCGTCGCGCACTCGGCGATCGGGCGGATGGGCTCGCAGCGGCCGCAGCACTCGCCGTTGTGCGTGACGAGGTGCTCGCCGATCGCGCAGAGGTACATCGGGCAGGCGATCCCGGCGCAGTGACTGGTCGGACCGACGCAAGTCGGGCAGCAGCTGCCACTGTAGAAGAGGTGCTGGCCCTGTGCGCAGAGCGGGATCGGGCAGCCGATGCCGTCGCAGCTCGCGCGCAGCTCCTCCGCGCGCGCCGTCGTCCCGTCGGGCGCGCAGCCCACGAGCCCCATCCCCACCACGACCGCGAACACCGATGTCAGGACGATTCCACGCATGTGAGCCCCCTGCGTTCGAGCGGTTTGCATACCTAAACCGACATGTCGACGCGCAGCCCGTGTAGCGCCGGACGAGCACGAGTCAAGCCGTCGCTCGACATCGCGCTCACGCGCGAGGCGGCGCTGGGCCGTTGGTCGCGCAGGTCGGAGACCGAGCCGCACGCGCTCTTGTCCTCAGGTATCGGCTGGCGTGGGGGCGCTGGGCGATCGCGTGAGGATCCGGACGGCGTTGAACATCGCAACCGCGAAGAACGCGGAGGCGAAGAGCTTCGCCCCTTCTTCCACGATGGCCGGCGGGATCGACGAAGCGAGGCTGCCGATGATCCCCTCGGTGTGCGGCAAGACGTCGACCGTGGTGTGCACGGCGTACGCGACGAGCCCGACCGCGAGCAGCTCGGCGTGGAGCGGAAGGCGCAGGATGCGCGGCAAGAAATACGCGACCACGCCGAGCGCGATCGCGCCGTAGAGGACCACGATGATGTCGTTCCAGTTTCGAAAGAAGGGCGAGCGCACGTAGACGTGGCGGACCCAGGTGCCGATCCGTTCGTGGAAGCGCAGCAGCTCGTCGCACGCGAAGAACAGAAAGCCGAGGCTGGTGAGCAGCCACCACGCGCGCAGCCCGTGCCCCGGGCGCCCCTCGGTGCGAAAGCAGAGCGCCGCGAAGCCGCTGGCCATCGCGAGCGAGATCGCCGAGAGCGCGGTGACGATCCCCGCTTCCTCGCGGAAGTGGAAGTCGATGTCGTCCGCGGGCGCGACCGCCACGCAGCCGACGAGGACCGCGAAGAGAATCGTGGCCACGGGGATCACCACGCGCGCGAGGCTCGGCGCCACGATGAGCTTGCGGGTCCGCAGTGCGTCGCGAACGGACGCCACGTACGCACCGGCGCGCGACGAGCTGCTGGCTCTCATTCGACCCGGTACATAGCGCAGGGCGTTCTCCTCGCTCGGCGTTTCGAGCTAGACCCGGCTCTGCGTTCGCGATGCGCACCGATGCCGTACCCCCGGGCGTGAGAACGCGCCCCTCGCTCGACGTCGCCGTCGGCGCGCTCGTCTTGGCCGCCGCGGCGCTCTCGATGCTCGCGTTTCACCATCGGCAGCGCGCGCTGGGTTTCCACTGGCGCGACTTCGGCTTCTTCGTCGATCGCTACCGACATCTGCTCGACGTGCCGGTGTGGCGCCGTGTGCCGGTGAACCCGAACGGCAACGACATCTTCGGCTTCCACGGCATCGACGGATACCCCACCGTTCACCACGAGGTGCACGCCTCGCCCATCGAGTACCCGCTCGCGATGCTCTACGCCGCGACGGGCTCGCTCTACGCCCTGCAGGCAGTGCTGGTGACGAGCTACCTCGCCGCGCTGGTGTACGTCCACCGCCGCGCGACGGCGATCGGGCGCTCCCCGTTGCTGCACGTCTCGATGCTGGCGCTCCTCTGCCTCTCGCCGCCCTACGTATTCGCCACCACGTTCGACCTCCGTCCGTTCGAGCTGCTCGGGCCCTTTCTGCTCGCGCTCGCCGTCGCGCTCGCCTCGCGTGCTCCGGGCTGGCACTTGGCGGCGATCACCGCGCTCGGGCTGGCGGCTCGCGAGGACGCGGCGCTCGTGGCCGCGCTCGCCTGCGTTCACCTGCATCTGAGCGGACGCGAGCGCGAAGCGACGCGGCTCTACGCGGCGGCCGCCGTCTACGCGCTCGTCTTTCACGCCGTCTACGCGGGATGGATGGGGCTCGAGCACGAGTGGAACATCGAGAGCATCGGCGCGCTGCTCCTCTTCTGTGTCTATCCCGCCGTCGCGTCTCTCCCGCTGCGCGCGGCGTCGCGCTTGGCTGCCGCGTTCGCTCCGCATCATGCACCGAGCGTGCTGCTGCTCGCCGCGCCCTTCCTCGCGATGATGGCGCGACAGGTGCTCGACGTGGGGTGGCCTCAGCACTCGTTCGTGTGGACGCCGCGCTGGTACGGGCCGACCGCGGTCCTCCTCGTCGTCGGCGCGAGCTGGGCCGCGATGAACGCTTCGGATCGCGCGCTTCGGATCGTGGGAGCGGCAGCGGCGATCGTGGCCGTCCTCGGCGGCATCGCGAGCGTGCGTCAGCTGGTCAAGTGGCAGCGCCAAGCCGAGGAGCGCGCGCCGTTCTGGGCCGTTCGCGACGCGATCTCGGACGACACGCGCGTCGTCACCGACTACCGGCTCTACCAGACGTTCGCGCGTCGCGAGGGCGTGCTCGTGTGGAATCGCTTCCCGGCCTACCTCGAGCCGAGCGCAGGCCGCGACCATCCCGAGTCCCACCCTCGCTTGCGAGCCGCGGTGCTCGAGCACGACGCGCTCGTGGTGATGAGACCCGGCGACTACCGGCGCTTCGCCGACACGATGGAGGTGACCGGCGAGCCACGTCGATGGACGACGTGCGCCGAAGGGCGCGACTGGATCGTGCTCCGCCCCGACCCGAGCCCGCTCGGCTGCCCGCACGCCCGGACAGACACGCCATGAAGTCAGAGGTGCTATGTTCTCGGTCCATGCGCTCCACGCGTTCGCCGCTTCGAGAACTCGGAGCTCTCTGCGTGGCCGTGTCCTTGAGCGCGTGCACCGGCGGCGGCGCAACGAGCGCTGACGCGGGATCCGTCGGTGTCGATTCGGCGTCGGACGTCGGTGTCGGCAGCGACGGTGGCGGACCCGGTCGCGATGCGGGCGGCGACGACTTCGTGATCGCGGCCCCCTACTCTCCCGCACCCGAGGTCGCGCTCAGCGCGGGAACTCCGCGAGGGACGCTGCACGACTTCACGCTCTCGTCGACGCTGAGCGCGATCTATCCGCTCGACGTCGCGACCCACATGCCCTTCGATCGCGCCGTCTCGGTCTATGTGCCGCAGCAATACGTCACGGGCACGGCCGCCCCGTTCATCGTCGTACAAGACGGTATCTCGTTCTATCGAGACACGATGGTTCCGGTGCTCGACAACATGATCCACCAGCGTCGATTGCCGGTGATGATCGCGATCTTCGTGGAGCCTGGCCCCAACGAGGACACGCCGCTCGGGGAGCGCAGCTACGAGTACGACTCCGTCTCGGACGACTACGTGCGCTTCGTCGAGACCGAGCTGCTTCCGAAGATCCAGACCGACTACGGCCTCACGCTCACCACCGATCCCGAGGGCCGCGCGAGCATGGGAGGCAGCTCGGGCGGAGCGGCTGCCTTCACCATGGGATGGTTTCGCCCCAACCTCTATCACCGCATCCTGACGTACTCGGGCTCGTTCTGTGATCTTCAGCCGAGCGCCGCGCATCCGCTCGGAGCTTGGGAATATCACGAGAGCCTGATCGCCGCGGGTCCCGTGCTGCCGCTGCGCGTGGCGCTCGAGGTGGGCGAGAACGATCTGAACTGGAACACCACCTCGGACACGCGCCGCAACTGGCAGGACGCGAACCGTCGAATGGCCGCAGCGCTCGCGGCGCGCGGCTACCACCATCGGTTCGTGTACGCGCTCGGCGCGGATCACATCGACTTCGGTGTGCTCCAGCAGACCCTCCCCGAGACACTCGCGTGGCTCTGGGAGGGCTATCCGATCCCGTAGCCGCTCGCGCTTCAGCGGCCCGCGGTCGAGACGGTGAGGTACTGCCCACCGATCGCGTACTCGTACTGCCAGATCGACACGTTGGATCCGCGGGCGGTCCAAGGGCGACCCGCGTTCATGTGCACGTAGATCGGCAGCGCCGTGGTCGAGCCGCCAGCGAGGCCGATGTCCGCGAGCGTCACGCCCGTCGGCAGGTGCGGGATGCGATAGATCATCGCGGAGCCGGAGGTCGCGTCGGCGATCACACGCCAACGCGGGAGATCGGTCACCGACTCACCGATGTGCACCACCAGCGCGTCGAAGCCTCCGCCGACACCGAGGGCGCCGAGATCGGCGAGCGAGCTCCCCGTGGCCTCGAGCGTCGTCACGGGCTGAACGGTGATCGAGTGCGTGGAGGTATCCGTGAGCCAGACGTTCATCACCGCACCCGAGGCTCCCGTCTGCTGGAACCCGTAGAGGTTCACGTCGAGCGGTCCGGGGAAGTGCGTGAGATCGATATCGACGCGGCCCAGCGTCGCGCCGGCGACGATGGTCGCGGTCCCGGTGAGGACGTAAGGGAAGAACGGAATGTCGAGATAGGAGTGCTCGACACCGAAGGCGACTGGCGAGCTCGCGCCTCCCATGACGCCGGTCACCGCGCCGTGGACGATGATGTGATCCGTCGTGGGCGTCACCGCCGGTGAGGGCATCGCGATGTTGATGCCGCTGACGTCGATGGCGGGTCGCACCATGGGCGCGGTGCTGCCGATGTTCACCGCACGGCCGCTCGCGTCGCGGTCGAGGGCGACGAAGATCATGGGCGCATCCGGGCGTTGATGACCGGTGTAGAACGCGCTCGACCAGGCGATGCCGGGGCGCGCCGTCGTCGTCTCGAAGTCGGGGCAGTCCACCTGCAGCGTGTGGCCGCTCGCGATCGCGCCCGTGACGGTGCCGCTGACCGCGTGACGCACGTCGGCAGGCACGTCGAGCGTCTCGAGGCGAACGTCGCCATCGAACCCGACGTGCGTGATGTCGAGGATGCTCACCGCCGAGTGCGCCGCGATCGCGAACGTCACCGCCCAGGGCGCGCCGGCGTCGGGAAGATCGAGCGTGAGGTGCCCGGTCGTATCGGTCGTCGCTTCCACGTCGGTGGCGCCGCACGCGCTCTCCGCGCGCACGTGCACCGAGCCCAGATCACGCACGCCGCCGACGTTGTGATCCGGCTCGACGGTGTGCACGGCGATCGAGGTCGTGGTGGTCGCGCTCGCGCAGCCCGCGTCGGGCGGTGCGACCCACGCATCCGGTCGCGGTGCGACCCAGGCATCGGGCGGCGCGACGAAGGCGTCGGGTGGACCGATCGAGCAGCCAGGCTGCGACGTGCACGCCGAGAGCAGGAGCGCGGTGCAGAGCGTGGCGCTTCCGCTGCACATCGCCGTGGTGCCCTGCGTGCATCCGGGCTGCGCGTTGCACGTGGTCGCGTCCGCGTAGCTGCCGCACGCGCGCGGCGTCCCGAGGCAGAGCGGCGCGTTCCACGTGCAGCCCTCGACGCCCGCGCAGCTCGTCATGTCGAGGATGTGGTGGCAGTCGGTCGGAGCGCCGAAGCACGAGCCGAAGGCGCAGCCCATGATCGCATTGCAGTCCGTCGCGTCGCTGGCGCTCGGACAGCTCGTCGGTGTCCCGTTGCAGCTCGGCCCGGCATCGACGGGAACGAACGCTGCGTCGTGACCCGCGTCCATCGGTGCGAACGCGTCGGGCCGATCGACGCTCGCATCCATCGGCGTCGCGACACCGCCGCCGCAGGCGCTCATCGACAGCGCGCAGACCACGCCGCATCCCCAGACCCAACGCTCCGTGCTCGTCATCGTGCCCCCGCGCTGGGCAGTCTCTCGCGCGCGTCGGGTGGGTGACAAGTCCGCGCGTGCGTCAGCCCTCGGGCGGCATGAACGGCACGCAGTCGTAGACACCATCGGGTCGCCGTGTGCAGACCAGCCCAGCCCCGCACTCCGTATCCTCGACGCACACATCCGAGGGCGAGTGGCAGCGGCGGCCGTTCGGGCCCCGACGACAGTAGCGACCTGCCCCGCAGTCGGCGTCGGTCGCGCAATCGCCGCTCGCGCAGCCGTGACCCGTGCCTGGATCGGTCGCGCTGCGCGTATCGCAGTAGCAGGCCACGCGGGGCGAGCCGCAGTCGGCATCGTGAAAGCACGCGTCGTAGCTGCACATCGTCGCTTCGAGCGAGGGGCCCTGGCCTCCGTGGTTGCTCAGGCGCAAGCAGCGACCGTTTCGTCCCTCGGTGCAGTCGGCATCGACGCGGCAGCTCGTGATGGTGGCGTCCGCAGGCAACGCAGCGCTCGCGCGCGTCGCGCTACAACGTTCTTCGGGAACGTCGGCCACGCGACCGAGGCCCGACGCCGACGGAGCGAGCGCGGCGGATACCGCGGTCGTCTCCGTCGGCAGGCTCGGCGTGATCACGTGCGCATCGCTCGCACCCGAGCACGCCGTGATCACGAGAGCCGACCCGAGCCAGAGCCTGCGCTGCATCGCGCCGAGAATGCCAGAGGCGTTAGGGCTGAACCACCGTGCTCGACTCGATGTTGACGGCGGTCTGCGCCATCAGTCGGCCGTGGATGGACGCACCGGTTCGAAGATCGATGGACGTGTAGGCCATGATCACGCCCTCGACGTGGGCGGTCGTGCCGATCTCCACGCGCCCGGCGACCTGCCAGAAGATGTTCTGCGGTAGCGCTCCGCCGGCGAGGGTGATCCTGACGCCACTGCTCATCGTGAGCCCTTGTGCGATCTGGAAGATCCACACGTCGGTGCCGCTGCCCGTGAGCGTCAGGTCGGTGGGGATCAAGAGCCCCGTGCCCCATGCATAGACGCCGGCCGCGAGGGTCATTCCTCCGATGTTGCCCGCACCGAGCTCGGTGACGCCGGGCGCGCGGCCCGCTGCGTCGGCGAACGCGAGCCGCATGTCGCCGATGGCCGTGGTCAGGTTGGCGGGCGTCGGTGCCGCGTAGTCGGCGGCGAAGATCTGCCCGGTCACTTGCGGGGACGTGGAGAACACGTTCGTCGCGTCCGCGGTGAGCGAGAAGCCCGTGATG
>JAYVCF010000225.1:0-10128 GCA_043750095.1 Deltaproteobacteria bacterium | reverse complement strand
CGCCGGGCGATGTCGTCGCGGTCGAGCGGCTCGAGCAGCTCGCGGACGGCATGCGCATCACCGCCCCCGCCGCCCCCGCCGCGGCCCCCGCCGCCACCGAAGTTCACTGAGCCGGAGCCGAGGAGAGACCCATGCAGTGGCTCGCCGAGATTTGCGTCAAGCGCCCGGTCTTCACCTGGGTGCTCGTGCTCATGATCACCGTCGTCGGTGGCTCGAGCTTCTTCGGGCTGGGCGTCGATCGCTTTCCGAACATCGACGTTCCGATCGTGGTCGTCACCACCGTCTTGCCCGGCGCCTCACCCGAGCAGGTCGAGCGCGAGGTCTCGGATCCGATCGAAGAGGCGATCAGCTCGGTCTCCGGCATCGACGAGCTTCGCTCGAACTCCTACGAGGGCCTGAGCGTCGTCATGGCGCGCTTCCTCATGGAAAAGGACATGGACGTGGCCGCGCAAGAGGTGCGCGATCGCGTGAACCGCACGCTCTCGCAGCTGCCCGAGGGGATCGATCAGCCGCGCGTCGAGCGCGTGGACCCGAGCGCGGCGCCCGTGATGCAGATCGCGGTGGTCAGCGATCGCTCGCGGCGTGAGGTCACCGAGTACGCCGACACGCGTATCCGCCGCATGGTCGAGTCGCTCGACGGCGTCGGCGGCGTCCAGATCATCGGCGGCCAGGAGCGCATCATCGAGATCCGTCTCGACACCGCGCAGCTCGCGGCGACGGGCCTCACCGCGCGCGACGTCCAGATGGCGCTCGCGCAGGGGAATATCGAGATCCCCGGCGGCGACATCGAAGAGGGCGCCCGGACCATGCAGCTGCGCGTGCGCGGCCGGCTCACGGACGCGGCGGAGTTCGGGGACCTCGTGGTGGCGATGCGTGATGGTCGGCCGATCCACGTCGGCGACGTGGCCACGGTCGCCGACGCCGACGAGGAGCCGAGCTCGCTCGCCACGCTCGACGGCCAGAGCGTCGTCATCGTGCAGGTGCAGAAGCAGTCGGGCACGAACACCGTCGCCATCGTCGATGCGCTCACGGCACGCGTCGCGGAGATCCAGGCGGCGCTTCCGCCCAGCTACCAAGTGCGGATCGTGCGCGACGAGAGCGAGTTCATCCGCAACGCCATCTCGGCGGTCGAAGAGCACCTCGTGCTCGGTGCGTTCTTCGCGGCCTTCGTCGTGCTCTTGTTCCTCTGGAACGGCCGCTCGACGGTCATCGCCGCGCTCGCCATCCCGACCTCGATCATCGGCACCTTCGCGCTGATCAACGTGATGGGGCTGACGCTCAACATCATCACGCTGCTCGCGCTCACGCTCGCCGTCGGCATCGTGATCGACGACGCGATCGTGGTGCTCGAGAACATCGTCCGCTGGGTGGAGGAGAAGGGCTACGACCCGCGTCACGCCGCCGTGTACGCCACCAAGGAGATCGGCCTCGCGGTCCTCGCGACCACGCTCTCGCTCGTCGCCGTGTTCCTTCCCATCGCGTTCATGAGCGGCATCATCGGCCGCTTCATGTCGTCGTTCGGGTTCACGATGAGCTTCTCGATCGTCGTCTCGCTCTTCGTGAGCTTCACGCTCACGCCGATGCTCGCCTCGCGCTGGCTCACCGGTAGCCGCGCGCCGGGCGTCGCGCCACCGCCGCCTCCACCGGAAGAAGACAAGGACGCGCTCGAGATCGTCGATCCGCCGCCCGGCAGTCGCGAGGAAGAGCGCGCGGAGTACCTTCAGTGGGCGCGCGGTGAGCGAAAGATGTCCACGGTCGCCGGACACGGCGGTGGCCACCAGCCGGATCGCGGCGGTCTCTACGGTCGCTTCGAGCGCCTCTACATGTGGCTCCTCGCGCACGCGATGCGGCGTCGCTGGGCGGTCGGGATCTTCCTCGTCATCGCGCTGGGCTCGATCCCGTTCCTCGGACGTGCCGTGGCGAAGACGTTCTTGCCCGTCGAGGACGAGTCGCGCTTCGAGATCTCCATCCGCGCGCCCGAGGGCACCTCGCTCGCGCAGACACAGCTGGTCGGCGAGCGTGTCGCGCGCGACGTGCGAGCGACGGCGGGTGTGGCGCACACGCTCGTCACGGTCGGAAGCGCCCAGGGCGACTCCAGCGGTCGCGGCCCGAACCAAGCATCCGTCTTCGTCGCGCTCATCCCCGCCGCCGAGCGCTCCGCCGCACAGTCCGACATCATCACCACGGTTCGCGAACAGATCCTCCCGCGCTACGCCGCCGAGCACCTCCGCACGATCGTGAACCCCGTCAACGCGTTCGGCGGCGGCGGCGCGGACTCGGCCTCGATCCAGTTCGTGCTCAACGGGCCCGACCTCGCGCAGCTCGCGACGTACTCGGCTGCGGTCCTCGAGCGCGTGCGCGCGCTCCCCGGCGTGGTCGATCCCGACGTCACGCTCGTGACGGGCCAGCCCGCCTACGAAGTGCAGATCGATCGCGCGCGCGCGTCCGACCTCGGCGTGAACGTGGCCGACATCGCCAACGCGCTCCGGCTCGTCGTCGGTGGCGTGGACGTGGGCACCTTCGCCGACGCCGGCGAGCAGTACGACGTTCGCGTGCGCGCCGACCTCGAGGACCGCACGCGCGTCGCGGATCTCATGCTGCTCACCATCCCCACTTCGATCCCGGGTCGAACGGTGCGGCTCGGTGACATCGCGGACATCGTTCCCGCCGAGGGCCCCGCGTTCATCCAGCACCTCGGGCGCCAGCGGCAGGTCACCGTCTACTGCAACACGCTGCCGGGCACGTCCGAGTCCACCATCATCGAGCAGTTCAGCGCCTCGTTCGATGAGCTCCATGCGATGCCGGGCTACCGCTCGGCGTTCACCGGTCGATCGCGCGAGCTCGGTCGTGCGGCGCGCAGCTTCGGCTTCGCCGTCATGCTCTCGTTCATCTTCATGTACCTCGTGCTCGCCGCGCAGTTCGAGAGCTGGATCCATCCCATCACGATCCTGATCTCGCTGCCGCTCACGATCCCCTTCGCGCTCCTCTCGCTCTTGGTGCTCAACCAGTCGGTCAACATCTACTCGGCGCTCGGCATCCTCGTGCTCTTCGGCGTCGTGAAGAAGAACTCGATCCTGGTCGTGGACCACACGCGCGAGCTGCGTCGCAAAGGCATGTCGCGCGCCGATGCCGTGATGGTCGGCAACCGCGATCGTCTGCGTCCCATCATGATGACGACCATCGCGTTCGTGGCCGGGATGATCCCGCTGCTCGCGTCGTCGGGCGCAGGCGCAGGCACGAACCGCGCGATGGGCTCGGTCATCGCCGGAGGTCAGGTGCTCTCGCTCCTGCTCACGCTGGTCGCGACACCGGTCGTGTACACCTGGTTCGATGATCTCGCGCACTCGAAGTACGTGGCGATGTTCGGGCGCGGGCTGACCTGGCCCTTCCGCAAGATCGATGGCCTCTTCGGAGGGCGCGCGAAGGTCCCGACGCCCGCGGCTGCCGTCCCGCTCGTGCCTGCGGGCGTCCCTTCTTCCGGAGAGGTCCCCTCTTCCGGAGAGGTCCCTGCGTCGAACGCGGCCGAATAGCGGCCATTCACACTGCGTTCACGTCCGCTTCATGCTTCTTCGTGCGCTGCCCCTTGTAACGGGGGCTCCGCGGACGAAAGAATCACCAGATGACGCAGGCGATGGGACTCGACACGGGCGGGCTCGACAAGACCGTGGCTGGCCTGGCGGCCGGCATGACCATGGAGCTCGGCGCGACGATCGCGGCGCCGCTTCCTTCGTTCGACCTGATCGCGCCCGCGGCGAAGGTGTCGCTCCGCACCACGAACAACAGCGTGCTCCCGCGCGTGGACGTGGGCAACGAGGGCGCGCGGCTGGTTCCGAGCGAGGGGCGTCGCTACGAGTCGGTGAAGATCCTCGGGCGCGGCGGCATGGGTGAGGTCGAGCTCGTCGAAGATCGCGACATCGGTCGCAGCGTCGCGCTGAAGCGCTTGCTCGGAGAGGCGCACGGCCCGCCGGCGGTCGCTCGCTTCGTGGACGAGGTGCGCACCATCGGACGGCTCGAGCATCCGAACATCATCCCGATCCACGACGTGGGCGTGGACGACAACGGCGCGCTCTTCTTCGTCATGAAGTACGTCGAGGGCGAGACGCTCGAGAACGTGCTCGAGCGAATCAAAGCGGGCGACGCCGCGACGCTCCGCGAGTACGACATCACGCGCCGCGTGGAGATCTTCGTCGCCATCCTGCGCGCGCTGCAATTCGCGCACGAGAAGGGCGTGATCCACCGCGACATCAAGCCCGCGAACGTGATGATCGGTCGCTACGGCGAGGTCGTGCTCATGGACTGGGGCGTGGCGCGCCCGGCCGGCGGCACGCGCGAGGGCAATGCGCCCGACGTGAACGCGCTCGTGACGAGCGACGGCCGCGCGAGCATGACCAGCGTGGGCTCGCTCGTCGGCACGCCGCTCTACATGTCGCCCGAGCAGGCGCGCGGACAGAACGACGCGCTCGACGCGCGCAGCGATCTCTTCTCGGCCTGCGTGATGTTCCACGAGATGCTCAACGCGGGCCACCACCGGTACGAGGACGTCAAGACGCTGCCGGGGCTGCTCGTCGCGATCCAGACGACGGATCCCGCAGTCCTCACGAAGATGTTTCGCTCGGACGCAGAGGTCGGCCCCGAGTACGTCCACTTCCTCCGGCGCGGCCTGCGCCTGGCTCCGAGCGAGCGTTGGTCGTCGGCCTACGAGATGATCGACGAGCTCCACGCGATCCTCGATGGCCGCTGCCGTGTGCAGTGCATGGCCACCTTCAGCAAGCGGATGACGCGCGGGCTCGGGCACATGGTCGACAAGAGCCCTCGCGTGGTCATCACCACGATGATGTTCGCCGCCCTCATCATGCTCGGCCTCGTCGCCAACGGCGTGCGCGACCTGCTGCTCGCAGGCTGACTACGGTCCGGTGACGTAGAAGAACGAGAGGCACATCTCGCTCTCGGTGCCCTCGCCGTACGTCGTGGTGACGTCGCGCGACATGGTGTCGTACTCGCACTGGATCGAGATGTGGTCCGTCGCGGCGACCGAGATCGGCGTCGTGTAGAAGTACGGCTGCTGCCAGTTGAAGTTCCAGCGCTCCACGTCGACGAGGCAGCTCGTGGCGCCGGCGTGCTGGAGCGTGAGGCTCAGGTGTCTTCCGGTCGTGTGCATGTGCGGGAAGACGCCCCAGATGGTTCCCGCGCCTGGGACGGCGCGCGACCTCGGTGTGGAGAGCACGCTCAGCTCGTGCGGGGGCAGCGTGAGGCTGCTCTGGCTGAGCAGCAGCATCTGCGCGGGGTGCGTCACCGAGCCGACCGTGGCGAAGCGAACGCTCGTCTGATCGGCGGCGATGCCGTTCGCGAGGTTGTAGTGGATCTGCAGGATGAGCCGACGTCCTGCAGGCAAGGAGAGGCCCGTGTTCGCCGGGTAGTCGGTGCGATGAGCACCCGGGGCCCAGAGCGCCACCGGGTGCGCGGGCACCACCGTACCTCCGTTGCACGCGTAACCGATGCGGCCATCGGTGCCCTCCATCGCCGCCGCGCTCGCTGCGTTCGCGTCGCTCTCGGGCTCGTAGACGATGACGTGGTGTACGACGCTCGCCGTGCCCGGAAGGACCTCGTACGAACTGATGAACGCGTCGGTCGTCAGGTGCGGATCGACGACGAAGCAGCGAATCTCGTTGGGGTCGGTGCCGCGGAGCTGGGGCGTGAACGGCTGCGACATCGTGAGCGTCACGTCGGGCGCGTCGAGGTGCGGGGGCGCCATCACGGTGGGTGGCGTGGTCGTCGGGTCGCCTTCGGGAGCGCCGTGCTCGGCCCAGAGTCGCAGGATCGTGATCTCGTCGTCGCGGAGCCAGCCTCCGTGATCTTGGATCGGCTGACACGAGCCGTCGTTGACGGCGAAGAAAGGAGGCATCGTGCGCGTGCTCGTCGCGGCGGCGATCAGTGCCGCCTCCGGGGCCGCGCTCGGATACGTGTCGAGGTCGAATGGCGCGATCCCGCCGCCCGCGCTCGAGTGGCAGCCCCAGCAGTGCCTGGCGAGGATGTCGTCGACGAGGCCATGGTAGGTCGGCTCGCCCGCGGGAAGATTCGCGTCCGGTGGTGCGGATGAGTCGGGCGCGACTCCGGCGTCGGCCCGCGGCGGCGCGCCGGCGAGCATCGGGTCGGCGCTGCTGCAGCCGAGGGCGGTGAGCGCAACAACGGAGAGGGTGAGGGCCCGCATGTGGTGATCAGCTCGGCCCGGCGGGCGGCACGGGCATGGGCGGGACGAGGAAGAATACCTGACGCGAGTCGAGCACGGTGAAGCCGTCGCCGAGCACCTGGATCGTCGCGTCGAAGAGCTGCGGCGCCGCGGTCGGCATGACCGTGGCGTTCTGCTTCACGATGATGTCGAAGCAGACGCGCTCGCCGGCCCTCACGCCGGGGAACGTGTCGAGGAAGCCGTCACCGTTGGTGTCCGTCGCCGTGCGTGGCGCGCACCCGCGCATCGCGTCGCCCGCCGTGTTGGCCTCGATGTGGTCGACGAACGCCGGGAACGTGTCGACCGCGTCCGTCGCGTCGTCGATGTAGCGGGTGGAGATGTCGAAGCGCGTCGCCATCGCGAGGGTTCGCACCTGATCGACGACCGTCGTGCTCACCGATCCCGCGCCGGCGATGGTGACCAGCGGCGCTCCGGCTCCGTCGACCGCGCCCGAGTCGGTCGCGATCGCGTTCAGGTCGGCCTGCGGGGCCGTGCCGTTGACGGCGACGCCGATCACGCGGATGTGGCTGGCCGTGACGGCGGGAAGCATCGCGTTGTAGTCGAGGTAGCCGCCGTAGGCGCACGTGCCGACACAGTCGGGGACGCCAGGCGGGTTGCCCCGGCCTGCGAGCGTCGGGCTGCCGTTGTGAAAGGGCGCGTCGGTGATGAGGACGACGATCGGAACCGCGCCCGATCGGAAACACGGATAGCCGAACGTGCCGGTGGGGCAGCCCGTTCGCGCGGGGATGCCCGCCGTCCCCATCCCGCTCGCGACCGCGTAGAGAGAAGGAACGTCGCCCTCGGGCGTGTCGCCGCCTCCGTTCGCCAACCCCACTCCCATCACGCCCGATTGGGCCGCCGCCGCCGACGACGTCACGTCGGTGTCGTTTCGAAAGAGGTACACGTCGCCGGCGTCCTTGAAGTCGCCCACGCCGAAATTCGTGTCGGGGATCATCGTGCGGATCTGGTCGATGATGCCGCTCGACGCCGTCGACAGAGACGCTTGCACGTTGTTGATCGCGCCCTGCATCGAGCCGGTCGTGTCGATCAAGAAGTAGACGTCGGCCGAGCGGATGTTGGTGGCGAAGTCGAGCGTGTCGCGCGGCGGCGAGGGCGGCATCATGAACGGCTCGACGAACACGAAGTTGCCGCGGGTGCGCGGGCTGTCGGCCGCATCGATCGGGTTGGTGTGGCTGGCGACCTCGACCAGATCGCTCACGCCGTCGCCGTCGGTGTCGGCGTTGGTGGGGCTGGTGCCTCCGGCGAGCTCGCTCGCGTCCGAGAGGCCGTCGTTGTCGGAGTCCGTGTCGCGGAAATCGGGAATGTGATCGCCGTCCGTGTCGACGGGCGGCGTCGAGAGGTCGCTGTCGCCGGCTTCCATCGTGTCCGAGAGGCCGTCGTTGTCGCTGTCCTGGTCGTAGCGATCGGGAGTGCCGTCGCCGTCGGTCTCGGCCACGCCCTCGTCGCGATCGGAGATCGTGTCGGCGTCGCTGTCCGTGTCGAGGTAGTCGGGCGTGCCGTCGCGATCGACGTCGCGCGGCATCGTGGCATCGGGCCCGATCTCGACGTTGTCGTCGATGAGATCGCCGTCGTTGTCGAGATCACGCGAGTTGGGCTGGTGATCTCCGTCGGGATCGGCGGCGCCCTCGACCCTGTCGGGGATGCCGTTGCCGTCGGAGTCGAGATCCTGGAAGTCCGGCGTGCCGTCGTGATCGGTGTCGAGCGGCATGCCGTTGGGGTTGCCGCCCTCGATGGAGTCGTCGATCCCGTCGCCGTCGCTGTCGGAGTCGAGGTAGTCGGGTGTTCCGTCGCGGTCGGTGTCGGTGTTCGCGGCGCGACCCTCGAACGAGTCGGGGATTCCGTCGCCGTCGGCGTCGGGGAGCATCGGTCCGCTTCCGTCTTCGGCGTGGCCGGCGTCGCGATGCCCGTGGGCGCCGCCGCCTCCAGGGTCGCAGCCGCCCATCGCGACGAACACGAGGCACGCGAGCGACACGACCGCAGGCGACACGATTCGATTCATGGGGACCTCCGAACGAGACCTCCAGAGCGTAGCCGACTTCGCTACGAGAGACGTACCCGCCGGGCCAAGTTGGGGTCGAGCTCAGAGGCTGACAAGAAACCCAGCGAGGAGCGGGCACGAGTGGTCGAGCGCCCGCGTCGAGCGATGTGCCTCGCGAGCGAAGCGAGTCGGAGCGAGGAAGGGGCCCCGAAGCCGGCTCTGCCGGTTCGGGGAGGGCCGGCATCGGCCCTCGGAAACTCAGTGGCGGAAGTGGCGCGCGCCCGTGAAGATCATCGCGAGGCCGTGCGCATCGGCCGCGGCGATCACGTCCGGATCCTTCACCGAGCCTCCCGGCTGCGCGACGGCGGTCACGCCCACCTTCGCGGCGGCCTCGAGCCCGTCGGGGAAGGGAAAGAACGCGTCCGATGCGAGCACGGAGCCCTTGGCCTGATCGCCGGCCTTCTGTGCGGCGATCTGCACGCTCACCACGCGCGACATCTGTCCGGCGCCCACGCCGGTCGTCAGCGTGCCCTTGGCCAGCACGATCGCGTTCGACTTCACGTGCTTGCAGACGCGCCATGCGAAATCGAGCGAGGCGAGCTCGGCATCGGTCGGTGGGCGCTTGGTGACGACCTTGCCGCCGCGAACTTCCTTGCCGCCGCTCGCGTCGCGATCCTGCACGACGAAGCCGCCGCCGAGCTTCTTCGCGGTGAGCTCCGCGTGATCCGCCGGCAGCCACGCGCCCGTCGCGAGCAGACGCAGGTTCTTCTTCGCGCGCAAGAGCTCGAGCGCCGACGCCGAGTACGAGGGCGCGATCACGCACTCGAGGAAGGTCTCGACGAGCAGCCTCGCCGTCGCGTCGTCGACCTCGCGGTTGAGCGCGACGATCCCGCCGAACGCGCTGAGCGAGTCCGCATCGCGCGCCTGATGGTAGGCGTCGGCGAGAGACGCCGCGGTCGCGACACCGCATGGGTTCGTGTGCTTCACCACCACCGCGGTCGGGCGATCGGTGTGCTCGCGAACCGCTTCGAGCGCCGCGTCGCAGTCCACGAGGTTGTTGAACGAGAGCTCCTTGCCGCCGGCACCGAGCGACTCCGCGCGCGCGAGCGATCCCGGCGGAGCGTTGCGCTCGAGGTAGAAGGCGCCCGCCTGGTGCGGGTTCTCGCCGTAGCGAAGCCCGTATGCCTTCTCGAGCGAGAACGTGAGCGTGCCCGGGAAGGGATCGCGCGTTCCGTCGGCCTTGATCGACGTCAGGTAGCCCGCGATCGCTCCGTCGTACGCGGCCGTGTGCGAGAAGGCCTTGGCGGCGAGGCGCGCGCGCAGTTCTTTGCTCGGCTCGCCGTCCTTCTGGATCGCCGCGAGCACCTCGGCGTAGTCGCTGGGATCGACCACGACGGTGACGCGCGCGTGGTTCTTGGCGGCGCTGCGGATCATCGAGGGCCCGCCGATGTCGATGTTCTCGACGATCTCGTCGTGCGGTGCGCCGCGCGCCACCGTGGCCTCGAACGGGTAGAGGTTCACGATCACGAGATCGATCGCGTGCCCGCCGAGCTCGGTGAGCTGCGTGCGATCGTTGATGGTGTCGCGCATCAGGATCCCGCCGTGCACGCGCGGGTGCAGCGTCTTCACGCGGCCGTCCATGACCTCGGGCGAGCCCGTGTACTCGGCGACGTCCGTCACCGCGACGCCAGCCCCGCGAAGCGCGTTGGCCGTTCCGCCGGTGGACAAGAGGGTCACGCCCGCATCGCCGAGGGCCCGACAGAGATCGACGATTCCCCGCTTGTCCGAGACCGAGACGAGAGCTCTTTCGATGCGCGCCATGGCGACCTCCGATGCGGGTGCGAGCGCGCTGTATCGGGATGGGCGCGGGAGGTCAAGGGGGCGCGAACCGGAGCGAGAGCGG
>JAYVCF010000224.1:0-11688 GCA_043750095.1 Deltaproteobacteria bacterium | reverse complement strand
GGACGCGTACGAACGCCGCGCACTCACCAACGCGTGCGGGAGCGCGAAGACGCCGATCGCGAAGCGCTACCTCGCCGCAGCGCGACGGGCGATGACGCGCCTTCAAGATCACGACCGTTCCGTGCTCGTGCGGATCCGCGCCGGCAACCATGCCGCGCGTTGGTTCGACCTGGCGCGGATCGCGCGGGTGCTCGCGTGACGATGCGGGCACAGCCACCGAAGCCGCGAACGCGACGACCGCGAACGCGCCGCATCGTCGTGCTGTTTCCTCGCTGGGTCGATACGTGTGACGACCCAGCGCTTCGTGACGCAGGAGTCCCGATGAAGAAGCCCCCTAAGAAGCCCACCAAGCCCGCTCTGAAGAACCTGGGCCGCGTCGGCTGGGAGTCCCCGACCATGTCGGCGACGTTGGTCATCGGCGCCAAGCAGGGCAAAGACACCGAGAACCGCACCGGCTTCTGCGTCACGGCGCCGGGCAAGCGCACCCCCGAGGACATCGAGAACACGGTGAAGTACCTGCGGCAGTCGCAGCTGGCGGCGCGCTACCCGACGAAGAGTTTCGCGGCGATCGAGAAGATGTACTCGGCGACGAGCGTTCGCGGCAAGGGCTGGTTCGAGGGAGCCGACGAAGACTCGGTCTCGCTCACCTTCTATCACGAGAGCGCGAACAAGAAGCCTACACCGCAAGAGCTCCGCGATTTTCAAGGGCTCATGCGTCGGCTCACCGAGCAGACTGCATCGGTGCTCTGTCAGGACTCGGTGCTCTTGACGTTCGACACGCCGATCAAGCGCGGGACCGAGAGTCACACCACGACAGGCGAGGGCGCCACGGCGCGAGACCGCGGGGTGCGGACCTTGGCGCAAGAAGAGTACCTACGGAGGCCGAGGTGAACCGAGAACAGAAGGCGGCCGAGCAGCCGAGGACGCGTACGGTAGCCGCGCGTTCACCAAAGCGCTGGGCCCGCGCCCACCGACGCCGCAAGGAAAGCGCTACTTGGCCGCCGCGCGGAAGGCGCTCGCGCGAATGGAGGATACGACCCTGTCGCTGACCGCGCGGGCGCGCGCCGGCGACGACGCTGCGCGATGGTTCTACTCGGCGCGCATGCGCTAGGCGTCAGCCGGGCTGGCCGTTCTTTCGGGGACGACCCGGCGAACGGCGACGCGGCCGAGCGGCAGGCGCCAGAAGCGCCGTTACGTCGGTCCCGAGTGTCTTCGCGATCAAGACGAGCGTCCGCAGGCTGGGGTTCGCCGGCCGCATCTCGAGCGTTCGAATCCAACGCGGGTCACAGCCGACGCGCTCCGCAAGCTGCTCCTGCGTCAGCCCAGCCGCGGCGCGCTGCCGTCGCAGGTTCGTGACGAGGCGCTCGCCGACCGCCTTGAGGTCGGAGTCCGCGTCGGACTTCACGTCGCGGGTGCGTCGAGCCACGCCCGAAGCGTCGCGAGGCGCGCGCGTCCACAACAGGCTCGAGCAGTTCCTGATTCGTGTTATCGTCGGGCCCGTACGCGCGTTCTCGACCGCGCAGAACGAGGGGACTTGAAGACGGACCTCGACTGGATCGGACGCCCGAGCCAGCTCGCCAAGTTGCTGGCGGCCCGGACGGTCGATGGCGCGAAGGACGCGCTGCGCCGCGCCGGGATGCCGTGTACGGGCAGCTCGCACGACGAGCTCGCCGCCGGCCTCGTCGACGACGTCGGCAAGGCGGCCGCGTTCGAACAAGCGTTTGCGGTGTTCGAAGGCGCGGTCCGCGCAGACGAGACGTCTCGGATCGCGTTCGAGGCCGCGGTCTCGCGCGGTCGCGGGCCCAATCGCGCGGAACAGCCGCGGGAGCTTCAGCCTCTCTTCGATTGGGGCGGCCGTCCGACGAAGCTCGGCGAGGCTGTTCTCGAGCGCGCGCGACGCCCGCGAGCACGCGACGACGGCACTACCGCGCAGGGACGTGGGGGCACGATGAAGACCGCTAAGGACCCTGCCGCCGCGTCCGTCGTGGGTGCTTCGATGAAGACGCCGAAAGAGACTGGACTCTACCGGGTCATGTTCGTCTCGCCGGACGGCGGGACCTCGGGGCCTCAGGGCCACTTCCGAACCCAGGAAGAAGCGAAGCGCTGGGCGGGGAAGCGCAAGGCCTGGATCGTGTGGGAGTACCGCTTCGCCGACGAGAAGGTGAAGTGGACGGTGAAGGCGGGGAAAGCAGCATCGAGCGATAGGGGATCTTGATGCTCGACGTGCTTCGGACGCAGCGTGGGGAGCCGACCCTGTGAACCGTCTTGCGTTCGTGCTCCTCATCGTGTTCGCGGGGCTGGCCGGCATTCCGGCGGACGCCGCGGCGCAAGACGCAGACGACGACCGCGCACACACACTGTTCGTGCGTGGTCGAGAGGCGTTCGCGCAAGCCCACTACGAGCAGGCTCTACAGCTGTTCCAACGCGCGTACGAAGCCAGCGCGCGGCCCGAGCTCCTTTACAACATCGGCCAAACCGCCGATCGGCTGCGCCTCGACGACGTCGCGCTCGACGCGTTTCATCGCTACCTCGGCGCCGCGCCCGACGCCGACCACCGGGCGGAAGTCGAGGCTCGGATCGCGGCCCTCGAGCGAGTGCGCGCCGACGTGCGCGCCGACGCGACGACGCCCGCCGCGACAATCCCGGCCGCGACCGTTCCGGATTCCGCGCTCGCGGCGCCCGAGCGCGCGCACGACTTGACGCACCAGGCGTGGTTCTGGCCCGTCGTCATTGGTGGCGCCGCGCTCGTGATCGTGGCGATCGTGATCGGCGCGGTGCTCGCCTCGGCACCGGGCACGGAGTCGCCCGTGCCTGGGAACGTCGGCGGCGTGGTGTTCGCGCTGGACGGCCCATGAGGAACGCGCTCGTCGCCGCAATGTTGTTCGTCGGGTGCACCGCGCACCCGCGAACCGAGGTCGTCGTGATCGTCGAGGCGGACCCCGGCATCCGCGGGGGCGGCGATCGCGTCCGCGTGATCGTCATGGGCGGCGCTGGCACCGTGACGGGCCCGACTGCCGAGCGCCTCAACGTCGTTGTGACGCCCGGGATCGATGGCGTCACCTGGCCGCTGCGTATCGGAATCGTGCCGCTCGAGGGCGACGCGATGCGCGTCTACGACGCGTCCGCCGCCGCGCTCGCGCCCGGGCTCCCCGAGATGTCGATCGCGACCGTGCGCGCGATCAGCGGCTTCGTTCCGGGGCAGACGCTTGAACTCCATCTGCGGCTCGAGGACGCGTGCCGCGGGGTGGTCTGCACCCCGACGCAGACTTGCACGGGCGGGACGTGCCGCGATGCGCACGTCGATCCGACGACCATCCGGCCCGACGCGAGTGTCTCGGCGGACGCGGTCGTCGCAGACACCACGGGCATCACCGACGCGCCCACGTCCGATGCGCCGACCTTCGATTACTCTTCGACCGGCAGCGATGGCGCGTTCGCTCCGACTTCCGACATGCGCATGCGATCCGGTCGATACGACTTCACGACGGTTCATGTGCCGGCCGGCGTGACCGTACGCGTCGATGAAGGTGCTGTGCTTGAGCTCCGATCGACGGGTGACATCATCATCGACGGCGTCATCGACGTGAGTGGTGGCGATGGCGGGAACGGCGCTCCGATCGGTGCCTCGGGCTGGGGCGCGGCGGGCGGCGGCGGCGGCGGAACGGGGACCGCGCGACGTGGCGCCGATGGCGATTCGGCGACCTGCTCGTCGTCCTGCATCGGTTCGTCCGGCATTGGCGGCGGCGGAACGGCGGGATTTTCGGGAGGCGGCAGCGCACCGGGCTCTGGCGGAGGCAACGGGGGTGGCGGTGGCGGGAGCACGACCGCGTCTCCCTACGGCGTTGGATCCGGCGGTGGCGGTGGTGGCTTCGCGGGTGGCGGCGGAGGCAGCACGGGCGGCGGCCCTCCGCCGGGCTCCATGGGCGGCGTCGGCGCCGGTGGGGGACGCCCGGGAGCAGGTGTTCCTTCGGGCGGTGGAGCGTACGACGGTCAGGCCGGAAGCAGCAGCGGAAGTCCGCTGGGGAGCGGGTCCGGCTCGGGTGGGGCGATTGGCCTGGCCGCGGCGAGCGATAGGTACTGCGCGGCTACGTTTCAGACTGGATCGAGCGGGGGAGGCGGCGGCGGGTTCGACACCAGTGGTGGGGGCTTTGGCGGTGGCGGCGGTGGCGGTGGCGGTGGCGGTGGTGCGGTGCGACTCTTCGCAAGCGGGCGACTCGTGATCAGCGGAAGCGTCCTCGCGACGGGCGGTCACGGTGGCTCTGGCTCGACTTCACCGGTGTGGGGCGGAGGCGGCGGCGGGTCGGGAGGGCTGCTCCACATGCGCGCCTCGGACGTGGAGGTAACGGGCCGCGTCTCGACTGCCGGTGGCCAGAGCATGGTGGGCGGCAACGGGGGCATCGGTCGGATCTGCATCGTGGCGGGCGCAACATGCAGCATCACGGCAGCCAACGTCACGCCTGCACCGAGCGCGGGATGCAGCCCGTCTGCCGCACCGGAGCATCCGGTGGTAACGCGGTTCTGATGCGCAGTGAGAGCTACAGCCCAATCCCCGCCGCTGCATTGACTCTGAACAGAGACGCGTCCCTGACGTAGCGGTCCACCATCGCGCGCGATCGCCAGCGGCCTTGGGCCATGATCGCGCGGTCCGACTTGCCGGCCGACGCCGCGCTGGTGGCGAGACCGGCGCGAAGCGAGTGGCCAGAATACCGACGGGCATCGAGTCCGGCGCGCGCGGCACAGCGCTTCACGATCCGAGAGACGTCGGCGCCCGCGAGGCGCGGGCCGATGCATCCATGACGATTGACCGCTCGGAATACGGCGCCGTCGATCGTGTTCGAGGCCTCGAGCCATGCGCGCATCGATCGAACCGGACAAGTCTCGGGATTGCCGCCGAACGGGAGGCCGACCGTCGCCCCCGCGCCTTCTTGGTCCGTCTTGCTCCGAAGGACGGCAACGACGAGCCCATCGTTGGTGAACGTGAGATCCGCGACGTCGAGCGCGACGAGCTCGCTCCGACGGAACGCCCCGGCAAAGCCCGTCGTGAGGAGCGCTCGATCGCGCAGCCCAACGAGGCGGCCGAGGGCGAGGCCGCCGATCATGGAGCAGAGCTCGCTCACGACCGCCGGCGCCGCGCGCCGCTGCGCGGTTCCGAGGGTTCGACGAGCGCCTTCCCAGGTGGCCGCCACCATCGGGTGCCCCACCGGTGAGGGCAAGCCCGCCATGCGATGCGTGTACGAGATCGCGCTCAGGGCCTGGCCGAGCGTGGCCACCTTCCAACCTGCCACCGTCGCCCGGTCGGCCACGTACGCCGCCAAGACCGCCGGCTTCGCCGGGAGGGCGTCCGCGCCCCGTGCGTCGCACCAGGCCATGAACGCCTCCCACTGGTAACGGTAAGCGCTCCGAGTCCGCGGGGAGCGCGATTCGCGGGCGAGGCCTGCGGCGGTCTCGAGCGCGGGCGCGAGCGCCACCAGGGAGTCGGCCTCGACCGCAGCGAGCGCCGAGCCGTGCTCGGGCATGTCCGGACCGGTGGCGACGTCCCCGTTCTGATGCTCGTTAATCATCGCTAGCGCGCACGAGGGTCGCGACGCGAGGTGGCCTTGGTGATTTGTTCGATCGCCACCTTGGCGTCGAGCGTCATCGCTTGGATGGTCTCCAGTCCTTCCACCATGGCGCCCGGCCCCGGGCAGTCGCCGTCCGTGGCGCAGGCCTCCTCGAGTGCAGCGCCAAGCCGGCAAGCGTCGGCGAGGCTCCCTGGGTAGAGCCCCGCAACGTGCTCGAGCTCCTGCACGGCCCCACAACGCGTGTTCGCGCGGTGCACCTCGACCGCACGCGCCGCTTGGCCTTCGACCACCTCCACGGCCAAGGCGGCGAGCGCGGCGGCGCTCCTGACGGCCAGTATGTCTCCCCGGGCGTGAGCCGCGCGGACGTCTCGGAGGGCCCGCGCCACGAGCGCGGCCGGATCGTCAGTGACAGCGCCGAGGTCGGACAGCGTCCGGCCCGGGTCGGCGCTGTCCGCCGACTGACCAGCGGTCTCCGCACGCGCGTGCGCGCGACATGGGCAAATAGGGGAGTTACCGTTTCGGATTACCATTACCGTTTCCGATCGCGGATTACCGTCTGGTGCAGGGAGTTACCGTTTCGGGCGTTCGCGCGGCGAGGCCGGCATCCGACCAAGGGCGTTGGGATCGCCGCAAGGGTCGCAACCGTCCCGAGCGCTACGGGCGTCGCCGAGGTCCACCGGGCAATCGGGACCGTCGCACGGCGGCGCCAACGGGGCGACCTCTGCCAGCGGTGCGGACGATGGCGCGAGCTCGGCGAGGGCCGCCGAAGCCGGCCTCGTGTCGATGCCGCCGAGAGGCACAGCCGCGGGCGGCGTCGGGGCGTCAGCCCCCTTGAGCGAACTGGCGGGCTGCGCCGTGGTCGCGAACTCCTCATGGACGGTGGTGACGGTGCGGCGGATGATGCGTTCTTCACTCATGTTGTTCTCGCTCCTGGTGAATGACCAAGGTACTGACCCGCGACGAGCATTGCCACCCATGGAAGTCACGTCGCGCGGACAGGCTGTCCGCCTCTGTCGTTGACGTAGCAGGTCCGCCGTGAGCGCCACCGCACGCTCGTCGCGCGGCATGTCGCATGCTGCGAGCACCCGCTGCGCGCAGCGGCGGTAGGTGATCCCGTGCTTGCGCGCCGACGCGACCGACCGATCGATGTCGCTCTCCGTGCGTGCCACTTCCTCGTGTCCGACCTTCGCGCGACGCACTGCGTCTGCGACATCATCGAGCACGGCGGCCGTCGGACGGGTGGGGGGCACGCAGGGCCCTACCGCGCGGCCGAACTCGCGCGCCACCCCCGCCGCGTCGCGTCGCGCCACGCCACGCCACGATTCGAAGCCCCAATCGGCGCTCGATACCGGAAGGCCGCACAGCGCACAGCGCAACCGCCCAATCTGCTCTCCATCGCTTCTCGGGCCCACCTTCTCTACACAATTACGCGATCCCGTAGAATCTTGATCAGACGGCTGTGCGCTGTGCAGCCCTCCGACGCTGGGACAACCAGGATCTCTGCACGATGTGAGAAGAACCTACGCGCGTAGGCGACGTATTGAAGATACAACCTACGCGCGTAGGCGCGCCACCCTGACGCATTGGCGGCTCGCCCTCGCGATGTGTCACTACCAATGGTCGAAGCCCCGCACGTCCGTGACGACGCCGGGGCCTCTGGATCAACTCCGCACCACCGGAGCAGGCCGTGAACAACAATAGCACGAACGCATTCAATCTCTCGCTGTTCTCGTCCGTCACCGACAAGACGCCGGCCTCCGCAGCCGCGGGGACGCTGCATGTCGGGCTCGACTGGGACGGCGTGCTGACGGTCATCGGGCAGCACCGTCCGGTGCTCTCGAAAAAACACGCGACCGTCTTCTCGCCGTGCGAGTGGCAGGCAGGACACGGCCCCAATAAACACGAGAAGTCGAAGTTCGTCATCGGCGTACACTTCGGTAGCTTCGACTTCGACGATCTGCACGAGTCGGATCTGCCCAAGGTCTTCAGCCGACTCGAAGGCTCGGGGGTCGCACACGCTGTGCTGTCGTCGTTTTCACATTCGGGCCGTCGGAAGTATGCGGACTGCGACTACAAGGACAAGAGAACCGGCGCGCTGATTCCCGCGTTGCCGGGCACATACTATCAGCTGCGAATCCTGTTCCCGTTCACGCGCCTGGTGCTTGCATCCGAATGGAAGCCGTTCTGGAGCGCGATGCAGACTGGCTTCTTCAATGACCTGGCCGACACGTTGTGTAAGAGCGCGGGGAATGTGTACTATCTCCCTTGCTACAAGGAGGGTTCTGCAGTCGTCCCGATCTACATTTCGCAAACAGGCGCCGCGCTCGACATCGACGTGATCATGAAGTCGGCCGCGTTGCCGACCAAGGCCGCGGAGACGACGCAAGAGGCTCTTGGACGGAGGGAGATCACCGCCGCGGACCTCCGTCGAGTCGCCCGAGCACTGAAAGGCTCGAAGTCGAAGAGAGAGTTAGGCGAAGCGCTCGAGCACGTCGTGAACGGAGACGAGTTCGCCGCCAAGGGCAGCCGGCACGGCATCGCGTACCGCCTGGTGCGCGAAGTGCTCGACCGCCACCCTGCGGCGGACCACGAGCGCCTCGCGGCTCTGTTCGGACCGTCGCTGGCGATGATGCAACCGACGCACGTCGACGAGGACGTCTTGGTCGGGTTCTGCGAGCACAAGCCCGCTGAGGGCGCCGGTATCGACCATACCTCGCGGATCGCCGAGGCGTTCAACGGCGCGCGGGCAGAGCCCTACGGACCCGAAGACGTGCAGTCGATGGCCGAAGCGCTCTCATGTCGGCCTGACGAACTTCTGCGCCGCTGGATCATTCAGAAGGGCGACAACTATTACGTTCTCTGCGACGGGATATACAGGTGCTACGCGAGTTCAGATGTAGGCAGTGCGATCATTAGGGATCTGGCGCCGGCGGCCACCGTCGGCGTGGACCTATATGAGCTGACGCAGCGGGGAAAGCGTCGCAGGACGATGCCGGAACTCATGGAACTGTATGGCACCGTGGCGGGCTCTGTGACCGTCGACCTGGCTGCCCAGGCGGCGTCGTACGAACCCGTGACGCGGGCGTTCACCGAAGCACCCTGCCCGATCCGGGTCACAGCGAAGTACGACACGGATGTCGAGACATGGCTGCGCATCATGACCGGCACGAAGTCGGAGTTGGTCGAGAACGGGCTCGCCTGCATCACGCGGCTGCGCGAGCCGCTGCCTGCTCTCTACCTGAGCGGTATGGGTGGCACGGGAAAGAGCCTGCTGCCCAACGGGCTCGCCCGCATCTTCGGCAAGTCGCCCGTGATGCTCGGCGAAGCTCTCGGGACGGCGTTCAACGAGGCCCTTGTCGGTTGTCCGATCGTATTCGGCGACGAGGATGTACCGCGCGACTACGGGGGACGAATCCGCTCGACGGTGCTCCGAGAGTTCATTCAGGCACGTACTCGCCCTCTCTTGCGCAAGTACCGGCCGCCGGCGACCCTCGTCGGGTGCGTTCGTCTGGTCTTGGCGGCAAACGGCAGTCAGTTCTTTTCTGAGCTGGGCGAGGAGTTGGAGACATACGACGCCAAGGCCGTGGGCGACCGCATCCTTTACGTCCCCGTGAGCGAAGCGGCCGAGTCGCACCTCGAGTCGCTTCCTCGGGGCACGACGAGACGCTGGATCGAGGAGGACGTGATTGCTCGACACGCGCTCTGGCTCGCGGAGAACCTGGAGTTCGAGGCGACAGGACGATTCTTGGTGCACGACGCGGATCGGACCGCCAAAGCAATGCTGTCGAGGTCCGGCGGATGCCGGAGCGAGGTGTGCCAGTGGCTCGTCGGGTTCCTCCGCGAGCCCGCGCGTACACTCACTCGAACCCCGGACGCCGCCTCGGTGCTCCAGGTCGTCGACGACCCATTGCTCGTCAGTTCTGGTTTGCTCGATGCATGTTGGGAGGAGTACGTGCCCAAAGGCCGCACGCGACCGAGCGAGACTCAGATCAGTCGCGCCCTCGGCTGCCTCTCGGCGTCGATCACAGTGCGCGATCCACAGCGGCTCGGACGCAACCTCACGTTGCGCGGGGTCGACCTCGACAACGTCGCAGCTTGGGCCGAGACGACTCAGGGGTTGGAGCGAGGCCAACTCGCAAAGCTCGTTGCCGACCTCGAGCCGGTACTCGCTCTCCGCCGCGGGGCCCCGAAACCATGAGGATCAGAGCGCACCGGCGGATCGCGGTGACGGGCGAGGCGAGCGGCCGCGGTCACGCACGCGCGGGCGCGGGCGCGCACGCGCACGCGCACGCGCACGCGCACGCGCCGATGGACACGCCCATCCGCGCCGATCGATCGCCAAGTGAAGAAAACCTCGCCCGGCGCGTCTCAGTTGTCCGTCATGCGCCCGGCCCCGAGCGAAGCGATCGAGGGCACTCGTGAGCGGCCCCGTGATCCTCACGACACCCGAGGAGCTGACGCGCATCGTGCGGGACGCCGTGCGCGAGGAGCTCGCGACGCGCGCGCCGTCGACGAACGACGCGGCGAGCGAGTGGATCGACACGCGCGTCGCTGCGGACCTTCTCGGGGTGTCGACGCGTCAGATCGCGAAGATGGCCAAGGCCGGAACGCTCCCGCATTCGAACGTCGGCCGCCTCCTCAAGTTCCGACGTTCGGACGTGCTCGCGATCCTCGGCTGAGCGCCCCCGCGGCGGAGGCAAGGTCTGCGCGCCCGAAGAGGTGAAGCGAGCGACGGTAGCAACGCGCAAGCGGGTGAGCTCAGCAGTCCCGAAGAGGCCGGAAGGCGAAACGATGACGCGACCAGCAACGGGTGGGATTCGGAAGCGCGGCGAGATCTGGTGGCTGCGCTACACCGTGGCCGGCGTCCGCTACCAGGAGAGCGCCGATACCGGCGACGAACGTGTCGCGCGGTCGCTGCTCGCTCGTCGGCGACGGGAGATCGCCGATGGTACCTGGACGGCTCCGGCCGAGAGGGCGGGCCTGGCGCGCGTCGAGGAAGCTCGCGCCGAGCTCGAGCGCGCTCTCGAGGCATCGCCAGACGCGAAGCCGATCACGGTTACGACCTATCTCGGCCGTTGGATCAGTCGGCGCCGCGAAGCCGGGGTACGTCAGGTGCGGAACGAAGCGACGTACTTCGATCGCTACGTGAAGCCCGAGATCGGACCGCTCGCGCTCGCGGCGGTGACTCGCGTCCACGTTCGCGACCTCGTCGCGAAGATCGGCCAAGCGAAGAACGCCCGGACTGGCGCGACGCTCTCACCACGGACCGTGCTCCATGCGTATCGATCGCTCTCGACGGCGTTCGCCGATGCGGTCCTCGATGGCCTGCTCGTCGCGAACCCGTGCACGCTCAAGACCCGAAAGGGTGAGCTGCCGAAGAAGCGCGACCGCGATGCGCGCTGGCGCGCGAGCGCCGTCTACAGTCGCGACGAGGCCGAGACGATGATCTCGGATGAACGGATCCCGCTCGACCGTCGAGCGCTGTACGCGTTGATGTTGCTCGGGGGGCTACGAATCGGTGAGGCGGTCGGCCGCCGATGGGTCGACTACGACGCGAGAGCGGAGCCGCTCGGTCGCGTCCTCGTCGCGTCGCAGGCCGACGGCGCGAAGGCCTCGCGCGAGACCAAGACCGGCGACGCGCGCGCGGTGCCCGTCGTGCCCGCGCTCGCCGCCCTGCTCGCCGAGTGGAAGCTCTCGGGCTTCCCGCTCTACTTCGGACGCCATCCGCAGCCCGACGATCCGATCGTGCCGACGCGCCACGACAAGACCGGGCGCTCGTTCCGCGACGCGACGACGATGCACAAGAGCTGCCTGGACGACATGGATCGCGCCGAGCTCGGTCGACGCGTCCCGGCCGCGCTGCACTCGCAGCGGGCGACCTTCCTGTCGCTCCTCGAGAGCGACGGCGCGAACATGGCGATCGCGCGCAAGGCCACGCACGCGGCACCCTCGGACGTCGTCGCCGGCTACATCCGCACGAGCTGGGCCGACCTCTGCCGCGAAGTGGGTCGGCTCAACGTGCACGTCCGCAAAGGCGCGAGGGTGATCGCGCTGCCGCTCGCCCAGGCGTCGAGCGGCGAAAGTTCGGGGCCAACTGTGGGCCATTTCGAGAACGTCGCGCCGGAGG
>JAYVCF010000223.1:0-36350 GCA_043750095.1 Deltaproteobacteria bacterium | reverse complement strand
CCGAGAGCTGACGCCAGCCGGCCTCGTAGAGCTTCTTCCACGCGCCCTTGAAGCCGGTCGGCGTGATCACGCGGCCGTCGACGATCTTGCAGCCCTCGCGATCGCCGACGGCGTTGAGCGGCCCGAGCTCCTTGGTCGCGAACTCGTAGACCTGATCGAGGACCATCCTGACCTCGTCCTCGCCCCAGGCCGCGTAAGGCTCCTTGCCGAGGATGTCGCGCATCCCGAACTGCTCGAAGAGGAGGAACTGGATCTCGCGGAGATCGGCCTTGTAGCGGTTCTGAGCCTGCGACATCGAAACTACCTCTCCTCGGATCGCGATGAATCGCGATTCATTTCCTGATCAGAAATGTGCTCCGGCGACGCGTCGCGTCAAGCCGAAGTCGTCAGCGAAACGGGCTGGCGCTCTGTGGAGCAAGGAGGACCTCGAGCGCGTCGGCGGCCTTGACGATGCGCTCGACGGGCGGCCGACCCGGGAACTGCACGCGTGCACCGCGCGGGCTCACGATGACGCGCGCATCGCGGAGGCCGACCAGCGCCTCGAGCGCCGCGCCGACGTCGGCGCGACCGCCGACCAGGTCGTGGGGTGAGTCGCTGCTCGCCTCGAACGAAGCCCGCGCGAGATCCGCCGAGCCTTGCTCGAGCGTGCCGGTCAGCGTGGTGGCCAAGACCTGCGAGTCCGGCGCACTCGGCAGTAGCGTCACCCGGATCGCGGCGCGCCGCGGAACATCGACGAACGCGAGACCGCCCTCGCCGATCTCGACGCGTGATCCGATCGCGGTCGCGAGCGGAACGAGGAGGTGAAGATCGTGCGACGCGATCGACGCGGCGAGGCCCGCCAAGACGTCGATGCGATCGAGGACCGGTCCCTCCCGATGCCCGGCAAGCCGAGCCTCCACACGCACGACGAGGCCGTCCGAGGAGAATGTGGGCGCCGTGATCGGGGCGTGGACGTGCTCGTGGATCGCCTTCACGATGCGCGGAACGGCGTCCGACGCCGCGCCTCGCCGACGGTAGTGCTCGTGAACGCGCTGAACGAGCGCGGGCGGATCGTAGACCCCAGAGTACTGAACGCGTACGTCGCGTCGCGGGGGCGGCTCGTTCACGGGCGGCGCTGTGAGCGTGAACGCCGGGCCGAGGCCGACCGGGTATACGGCGGTCGCCCGGACCAGGACGCCCGTCTCGATCGTCACCGGGATCCCGTCGACGAACGTGCGGTAGCGATCGCCCTCGCCCGCGATGCCGCGGGAACTCGCCCAGGAACGCACCGCTTGGTCGTGCTCCGTTCGCGCGAGCCCCGCGACCCACGCCCACACGCCGCCGACCGCTCCGACGCACACGACGAGCGCACCGACCAGGAACGTGGTCACGCTTCGAGTGCGCCGGCGAGCGAGCGCGAGGAGGGCCGAGACGCCGGAGACTCGGCGAGGCATGCGAGCACGAGATCGCGTGTCGTGGCGTCGACGCCGGCCGCGTCGAGCGGCGGCGGCGCGGGAATCGATTGCCCGACGAGCGCGAGCAACACTGGCGGTGTCGCGAAGGGCAGCTTGCCCGTGAGCAGCTCGTACGCGACGAGGCCGAACGCAAACACGTCGACGGCGGGCCCGACCTCGCGTCCACCGCGCGCCGCCTCGGGCGCCATGTAGAGAGGTGTGCCGATCCATGCGCCGGTTCCCGTCAGCGCGCTCCCACCCGCCGGCGCTGCCGTCGGTGCATCCGGATCGACCGCGCCCATCGGGATCATGCCCATGCGCGCGATGCCGAAGTCGGAGAGCTTCGCGTTTCCCTTCTCGTCGAGCAGAACGTTCGCGGGCTTGAGGTCGCGATGGACGACGCCCGCCTCGTGGAGCGCGACCAGGCCCGCAGCCATCTGTCGCAAGATCCCCAGCGCCCAAGGCACATCGCCGAAGCGCGCGCGCTGGCCCTCGAGCGAGCCGCCCGGCGCGAGCTCCATCACGAGGAACGGCGCGCCGCCCTCGGCGACACCGATGTCCACGATGGCGACGAGATTGTCGTGATGGATGCGCGCGCCGATCTCCGCCTCGCGCGCGAAGCGCGCCGACTGATCGCGCGAGACGCTGCCGGTCATCACCTTGAGCGCGAGGTGGACACCGTCAGTCAATCGCTCGACCTCGACCACCGTGCCCATGCCGCCCTCGCCGAGCGGACGCACGACGCGATAGCGCGAGCCGAAACCCGTCGGTGAAGGCGACGCGGCGACGCTTCCTCGTTCGAGCGCCGAGCCGAGCTCGCGTGATCGCTCGGCGACTTGGTGCGCCACTTCGCGCTTGAGGACTGACTCGGTCTTCTTTCGTTCCTCGACGAGATCGTTCTCGGCGCGCTCGATCTCGCTCGCCGCTCGGTGGCTGAAGAAGACGAGGGTCGCGATCCCGAGGATGACGTTCCCGACACCGATCGTGTAGGTGTCGAACCCCGGCAGCTGCGGCGGCGACGGATGTTGCTCGAGGATCACGCGCATCGCTGCGGCAGCGATCATCGAGAGAAGCGCGAAGCCCACCGAGACGGACCTGAGGTGCTGTGGGAGCAGGAAGAAGCCCACGATGGCGGTCGAGAACATGATCCCGATGTGCTCGCTCGCGAGCGGCTCGCAGATGCCGATGTAAAAGAAGGTCGCGATCATCGCCACCTGGAGCACGACCGATGCGGCAACGTCTCGTCGAAGCCCGTTGAGAACAATCGTGACGACGGTACTGACGGCTCCGACGGCGAGCGCCCACCGGACGTCGTAGCGCAACCCGCTCCACGGCGACGCCAGTAGCGCGTACGAGTAGACCCCGAGCCCGAACAGGGCGTAGCCGTTGGTCAGCACGATGTGCTTCGTCTCGCGACGCGGCAGCGCCGGATCCACGCCCACGTGAGTCATCCGATGAAGCAGCCCGCGCAGTCCGGTCGGAGGCGACGACACCGGGCGAGCCTACAGGAAACTACTCGAGCACCGGATGAAGCACTGTCGTCAGCACCCACGCGATCGCGGCCGCGACCGGGAGCGTGAGCACCCAGGCCATCGCGATGTTCGCAGCCACGCCCCAGCGGACGGCGCTCACGCGGTTGCTCGCCCCGACGCCCATGATCGCGGCGCTGATGCAGTGCGTGGTGGACACCGGAACGCCGAAGCGACTGGCGGCGAGGATGGTGAGCGTGCCCGCGGTCTCGGCGGCGAAGCCCTGCAGCGGGCTGATGCGGATGATCTTCGCGCCCATCGTCTTGATGATGCGCTCGCCGCCCGCGACGGTGCCGAGCGCGATGGCGCCCGCGCACGCGACGATCACCCAGAGCGGCACTTCCGTCTCGTGAGGGAGCATCCAGGACGGAACGCCGCTGCCACCGGCGGTGACGAACGCGATCAGCGCGAGCGTGATGATGCCCATCGACTTCTGCGCGTCGTTCGAGCCATGGGAGAACGCCATCGCGCACGCGCTCACGAGCTGCAAGCGCCGCGAGCCGCGGTGGACCGAGGCCGGTTTCATTCGACGCACCGCCCACGTGAGCCCGACCATCACGAAGAACGCGATCAGGAAGCCGAGCGTCGGCGACACGACGAGCGGCACGAGCACGCGCATCAGCAGCGTCCGCCAGTGGAACGCACCCACTCCCGCGTGCGCGACGACGGCGCCGCAGAGCCCGCCGATCAGCGCGTGCGAGCTCGACGAGGGAATGCCGAACCACCACGTGATGATGTTCCAGAGGCTCGCGCCGAGAAGCGCGCTGAGCACCACCGTCTGCGTGACGTCGCCCGGGTCGGCGAACCCGGTCGCGATCGTGGCGGCCACGGCCGTGCCGGTGATCGCGCCCACGAAGTTGAACACGCCCGCCATCAGCACGGCGGTGCGCAGCGGAAGAACGCCCGTCGACACCACGGTCGCGATCGCGTTCGCCGCGTCGTGAAAGCCGTTGATGTAGTCGAAGACGATCGCGGCGACGACCACCAGGACGAGGAGACTAGCCATGCTTCACGGCGAGGTTCGCGAGCGTGCCGGCCACGCGCTCGCAGCGATCGATCGCGTGCTCGAGGTTCTCGAGGACTTCCTTCTCGCGCAGCAGCTCCTTCGCATCGACCTTCTCGTCGCGGAAGAGGCGTGAGAGCGCGCCACGAAAGATCGCGTCGGCGTCCTTCTCGAGCTGGCGCACGCTTCGGCTCGTCGTCATGAGCCCGGCGTAGTCGTGCTTGGACAGATGCGGAACCGCCGTCTCGAGCTCGGCCGTACACTTCACGAGGATCTCGATGAGCTGCATCATCGGCGTCGTCGGCTCGGCCACGCCGAAGAGCGCGCACGCCCGCGCGGCGCTGTTCGTCAGATCGAGCACGTCGTCGAGCTCGGCCGAGAGCTGCTGGAGATCTTCGCGATCGATCGGCGTGACGAAGGTCTTGCCGAGCGCTTCTTCGAGCTCGTGAACGACCTTGTCGCCCTCGTGCTCGAGGAGCTGCACCGCGGACTGCACGTCCTCGATGGGCTTGCCCGGCTTGAACTCCGCGAGAGCCAGCGCGCCCTTGTGCGCGGTCACGGCCTGCTTCTCGAGGAAGCGGAAGAAGTGGTCCTCCTTCGGGAGAAACCAGCGAACGACATCCTGCAGCGCCATGGGAGCCCTCCGCGTCGCGCCAGGTAATGCGGTCGGTGTCGCGAGGTCAAGCGATTCAGCGAAACGGGCTCTCGCTACCTCCAGGTACGTTCGGTTCAGACCGCGCTCGCGCTCGAGCGCCTTCGCGCCACGCCGACGAGCGACACGAGGAGGGACATCATCACGGCAGTGGCTCGCCGTGTCGCAGGTTGCGGCCGATCGCGCGCAGTAAGCCGATGCCGAGTCGGCGGTAGCCGCGCTCGGTGAAGTGGATCCGATCGTCGCGCTCGAGAGGCGGGTCGCTGACGAGCCAGCGATCGACGGCGCCGGGGCCGCCTTGCCAAGCCATCGTGTCGAAGAACGCGCAGCCGTGCTCGGCGGCGAGCGAGCGCTGGGCCTGGCGCAGCTCGCCGATGAGTGCGGGCGTCTCGGAGACTCCGGAGTCGGGGTTCGGAAGCTGCCGATCCGAGGGGCCGATCACGAGGCAGCTCGCGCTCGGAAAGTCTTCACGGATGCGCGCAAGCATCTGCCGAAAGTGCTCGATGTGCTCGACGGAATCGAGGTGGGTGTCGTCGCCTTCGTTGTTCCCGTAAGAGACGCTGATGAGATCCGGCCGACGGGTGCCGAGCAACGTGCGCCAGAGCTCCGGATCCCAGAACAGCTGATGGCGCGCCTTGCTTCCGGCGACGCCGAGCTGATCGACGACCACGCCGTGATCGGTCTGTCGCTCGAAGACGAAGCCGTAGACGCGCACCGGCCCATCGCCCGAGGCGTCGATCTCGATGCGGTGCTGGCCCTCGGGAACGCCGTACGTGTGCAGACCTGCGAGGGCGCGCTCGCTCGCGGTGTCGACGGTCTCGATGCGCTGATCGTCGATCTGCACGTCGAAGGTGCCACCGCCGCGCTGTTGTAGATAGAGGACCTCGAGGTGTGACGCGGTCGAGTAGTCGGTGTGCGCTGCGGCCCACGCGGGAACGTGCGACTCGAAGGCGATCCCCGCGATGCCGTAGGTGTCGACGCCGAAGTGCTTGAAGTCGGGAACCAGCGTGTCCCAGCCCTCGCCGTCCTCGACCTGGACGCCCGACTGCCAGTAGTCGGTGATGGGCATCGCGGCGAGCACGAAGCCGTGGCCGGCGTTGCCGAAGCGTCGCTGGAGGTGCGAGCGGATCTCGGCGGTGTAGAGATCGCTCGCGGTGTGCGAGCCCCCGTAGAAGGCCAGGCGCGCGACGCCCTCGTGCCGCGTAGCGCGCAGCAGCGCCTCACCGAGGTGATCGAGCGCGTGACCGCTCGCGTCCTCGAGCTCGATCTCGTGCGTGAGGCCGTCGGTCGGGACGGGCGGCAGCGAGTAGAGAATCTTGCGCGACACGAGCTCGAGCGTCGGCGGCGGAGGCACGGACACGCTCGGCTCGGGACCACACGCGATCAGCGCAGTGAGCGTGATCGCGAGCGCGCGTGGAGATCTCACGCCGGGTCGCGGTGAGGCGGGCTCGCTGCCGCACGGAGCACGTGATCGGCGAGCACGATCGCCACCATCGCCTCGCCGATGGGGGGAAAGCGCAGCGCGATGCAGGGATCGTGGCGACCGCGACTGCGCACCGTCGTCGGCTGACCGCTTCGATCCACGGTGCGGAGCTCGCGCGCGATCGTGCTCGTCGGCTTCACCGCGACGCGCAGCAAGAGAGGCATCCCGCTCGAGATGCCGCCGAGCGTGCCACCGTGGTGGTTGGTCTCGGTGCGGAGCGCGCGCGGATCACCGGGGAGAAAGATGTCGTCGTGCTCGCTGCCGCGCATCGATGCCGCACGGAAGCCGCTGCCGATCTCCACGCCCATCACGGCCGGGATCGAGAAGAGGGCCTTGGCGAGGTCGGCCTTGAGCTTGTCGAACACCGGCTCGCCCAGGCCGACGGGCACGCCGGCGACCACGATCTCGCAGACGCCGCCGATCGAGTCCTGCTCCTTGCGAACGCGCTCGACGAGCTCGGTGATCTTCTCGGCCGCCACCGTGTCGGGGCAGCGCGTCGGGCTTGCTTCGACCTCGCCGAGCGTCACGGCGAGCTTGTCGGGGATCGACGCGACGACGTCGCCGACCTGCGCGACCCAGCCGAGGACTCGAATCGACGAGCGCGCGAGCAGCTTCTTCGCGATCGCGCCCGCCACCACGCGCGCCACCGTCTCGCGAGCGCTCGCGCGACCGCCGCCGCGTGGATCGCGATGCCCGTACTTCGCGTCGTACGTGTAGTCGGCGTGTCCCGGTCGGTAGAGCGCGGAGAGATCGTCGTAGTCGCGGCTCTTGGCGTCGACGTTGCGCACGACGACGGCGATGGGCGCGCCCGTGGTGAGCCCCTCGTGCACGCCGGAGAGGATCTCGGGGGCATCGGGCTCGGCGCGCTGGCTGACGAGGTGGCTCTGCCCGGGACGCCGACGCGCGAGCTCGGGCAGGAGGTCATCGACGGAGAGAAGGAGCCCAGGCGGGCAGCCATCGACGATGACGACGTTGGCCGGCCCATGCGATTCGCCGGCCGTCGTCACGCGGAACAGGACACCGATGCTCGACCCGGCCATTGGGGGCGGCGAGCCTACCGGAAATGCCGCTCTCTCGCCCCCAGCGTGCGTTTGGAGCTACCATCCGAGGGCGAATGTCGACGCATACGAGTCGAGTCTACGAGCAGGAGCTCAGTGACCTGAAGACTCGCATCCTGGCGATGGGAGGCCGCTGCGAACAGCTGATCCAGATGGCGAGCCGCGCGCTCGAGAAGCGCGACGTGGAGCTCGCGCATCGCGTGGAAGCGACCGACCGCGCGATCAACGTCGAGGAGATGACCATCGATCAGATGACCGTGCGCATCCTCGCGCTGCGTCAGCCGGTCGGTCGCGACCTGCGCTTCCTGGTCACCGCGCTGAAGGTGGTCACCGACCTCGAGCGCATCGGCGACGAGGCCGTGAACATCGCGGAGCGCGCCGTCGAGCTGGCGAGCGAGACACCGATCCCCGCGCTGCAGACCAAGCTCCACGAGCTCGCCGATGCCGCGGGATCGATGGTGCGCCGCGCGCTCGACTCGTTCGTGGCCGAGGACCCGGTGCTCGCGACGGAGGTGCTGCGTGCCGACGACGCCGTCGATGCGATGTACGGCGAGGTCCTGCGGGCCAGCATGGACTACATCCGCCAGAACCCCGAACGCGTGAGCGACGGATGGCGCTACGCGTCCTGCGCGAAGTACCTCGAGCGTGTCGCCGACCACGCGACGAACATCTCCGAGATGGTGGTGTTCATGGTGTCGGGTCAGGACGTGAGGCACCACGCATCCGCGATGGGCGGGACGGGATCGACCGCGGGCGAGATCGAAGCGGAGACGCCGACGAAGGAGTAGCGCCATCGCTCTCGCTCTCGCTCTCGCTCTCGCTCTCGCTCTCGCTCTCGCCCTCGCCCTCGCCCTCGCCCTCGCTCTCGCTCTCGCCCTCGCTCTCGCGCCATGGATTCGTGCGTACTCCATCGTCTCGATCGATGTGGGCGCGGGCCGGGCTAGGCGAAGTAGCGGCCCATCAGTGCGCTCCGCGGCCGCGACGCACCGGCACGTCCGTCACCCATACCGAGACGTGTCCGCGCCGGTCGATGAACGCGACGCGCGCGTGCTCGCCAGGATCGGCGGGTGAGGTGCGCGGCGACGCGGTGTCGCAGTGTCCGCCGCCGGCGTAGATCGTCGCGCCTCGCGTGCCCGTCGTGACGCGAGCCCAGCTGCCGCCTCCCTCGACGTGCGCGGCGGACGACCACCAACCGGCCACCGCGACCACGTCACCCGGGATGTCGCTCGCGAGCGAGAGCTCCATCGATCGCGTGGTGTAGCGGCCCTCGTGCTGCTCCGCGTACGTGAGCGTGCGAACGTCGGGCGCGAGCGGTGGAGCCGAGCCCCCTGGCGCGGTGTCGAGGTACTCGACGGAGCCCGGTAACCCCTCGATCGTCCACGTCCCCGCCGGCGGTGTGGTCACCGGCAAGAGGCGCCACATCCCCGGCACGATCGGCGAGAGAACCGCCGCGATTCGCGTCGCGCCCTGGACGAGCACGAGGCTCCGCGCGTCGGGCCGCGGGCGCGGGTCGCCGTCCATGCCCTCGTCCGTCACGGTGACGGCTACCACCACGACGTCGTCCTCGGGACCGAGGATCGTGCCCGTCGGCGTCAGCATCATCAGCACCTGGTGCGTCGCCACGCAGTGCGCGCGTGCGCGCGGCGTCGCGAGCACGACCACCAGCGCCGACACGACCACGAGCATCGACCCGGATCGAAGCATGAAACCGAAGCTACCACGATGGACGGTCCCGAGCCCCACGAGGCCAGCGGTGGAGGACGGACAAATTTCTTTTCCTGCACTCCTGCCTTCCTCAGCGAAAATTCTCCCGCTCGATCTTCGCGGCGATCTCCCTCACTGCGCGGTGCGCCGGCACGTTCGTCATGAACCCCTCGACGTAGGCCGGATCCGTCAGCTTCGCCGCGAGCTCACCGAGCCGCTGCATCGCCGCTCGCGCGACCTCCTTGGCGCGTCCCTCGTCGCCGCGCGCGACCAGCACCGCGAGCAGCGCGTGATGCACGGCGATCTCGTCGTCCTCGACGTGCTCGAGCGCGCGCAGTTCCTCCATGCCGCGCTCCGCCAAGGCCAGCGCCTCGTCGTGGTGACCGCGCGTCAGCGCGATGCGCGCGTACGTCGCGAGCACGGGCGGATGAAGAGGTGTGCCCGCGTCGGAGTGCTGGAGCGCGACGGCGATCGCGCGGTCGGCGCCCTCCACATCACCGCGCGCGAGCCGGACGTCGGCGAGGTACATGCCCGCGCTCGCGGCGAGCCGGCGGTCTCCGGCCTTCGCGAACTCCGCCGCGACGCTCTCGAGCATGGTGAGCGCCTCGTCGTACTTTCCGAGTCGACCGAGCGTCGATCCGAGGTTCGCGCGCACCGGCCCTTCGACGCTGGCGATCCCGAGCGCACGCGTCGTCTCGAGCGCAGCGCGCAGAGCGACCTCGGCTTCGTCCAGCCTCCCGAGCGATCGCAGCGCGTCGCCCGCGTTGGTGCGCAGGACGGCGGCCGTGCGTCGATCTCCGAGACCGTCCAAGAGGACGAGCGCCTGCTCGGCGAAGCGAACGTGACCGATCAGGTCGCCCTCGTAGTGGGCACGCACCGCCTGCGCTTGAAGCCAGCGCGATTGCACCGCGGGGATCGGGACCGCCTCGGCGAGCTCGCGAAGTTGATTGAGCAGCGCGTTCCCGGCCTCGAAGCGGCCGAGAAACAGGAGGTTCATCCCGCCGCGCGCGAACGCGTGCGCCATCACGGGCGCGGTCTCGGCGCTCACTCGGACGAGCACCGCATCACTCGCGAGCGACTCGAGCGCGTCGACGTCACCGAGGCGCGCCACTGCCGTCAGCAGCACGCTGAGCGCGCTCGCCTCGGTGAGCGATCCAGCAGGCGCCAGCGCTCGCGCCTCGTCGGCCGCGACGCGCCCTCCCGCGGGATCGCCTCGCCAGAGCTTGGCCTCCGCGAGAGACGCGAGGAGCTCGGCGCGAGTCTCGCGCGCTGGGCTGCCCGCGAGGCCTCGCTCGGCGAACGCGGCGGCGCCCGCGACGTCGTTGGCCGCGAGCGCTTCGCGTGCCGCGAGCGAGAAGGCAGACGACGCTCGATCGATCCGCTTCGCGCGCGTCCAGTGCTCGGCGACCAGCGCCGCCGGTCCTCCGTGCGACTCGAGTCGCTCCGCCGCCAGCGCGTGTGCGAGCGCGCGATCGGCGGCGGTCAACATGCCGTACGCGACGTCCTGGAGCAGTCGACTGCGGAACGCATACCGAACTCCGGCGGAGCGCGTGTCGTGCGCCAGCACGTCTTCGGCGACCAGTGACTCGAGCGCGTCGGTGGGCGACTGCGTCCCCGTGAGGTGCGCGATGTCGGCGGCATCCGCGATCCCGAGCACGGACGCCGCGCGCATCACGCGACGCAGATCCGGCGCGAGGGCCTCGAGGCGCGCGTGCAGAACCATCGTCGCCGCGGACCCGCTCCGAGTCCCACCAGCCTTGGCCGCACGAAGTAGCTCGCGCAGCACGAACGGACTGCCCGCGGCGGTGCGCACCAGCTCGCTGATCCGGGCCGCGCTCACGTCGGGTCCCAGCGTGCCCCTGGCCCAGCCCGTCATGAGCTCTTCGCCGAGCGCGAGCACGGGCAGCGTCTTCACCCGCTCGTTCGCGAAGAGAGCGGCAAAGCGCTCCATCGCATCGGGCCGCGCCGTCGCGAGCACGAAGAGGCGCTCCTCGGGCAGGCGCCGCAACAACGCGACGAGCGCATCGACGCTGGGCGCGTCGGCGAACTGGAGGTCTTCGACGAAGAGCACGACCGGTACGCCGCGACACTCTGCGCGAACCAGCGCCGCGAGCGCGTCGTGGAGTCGATCCGCGAAGCTCCCTGCCCCCGCGAATCCGGCATTGTAGAGCGCGCTCCGCTCGCTGCTCGCACCGATGCGCAGGAGCTCGGCGATCACCTCGAGCGCGCGCGAGGCCTCCGCACCGTCGAGGCGTGCGCCGATCCAGGTCGCGAGGGCGTCGAGCGCGCCGGGCTCGGCCACCATCGGAACGCCGACGGTCTGTCGCAAGAGATCGGCGATCAGCGCGAAGGGTGCGTGCTCACGCAGCGGCTCGCCGCGGGCGGTCATCGTGGTGGGCAAGCTCTCGTGATCGACGAGCTTGTGCAGGATGGCCGCGCCGAGCGCGGTCTTGCCGATGCCCGCTTCGCCGACGAGCACGCGCATCGAGGCGGCCGGCTCCGCGATGCACGCGAGGAACGCGCCTTCGATCAGCGCGATCTCACCGCGACGTCCGCGCAGCTCCGCAGCGAGCAGCGCGGGAGCGTCGCTCTCGCCCGTCACGGTGAGGCCGCCCTCGCTGCCCGACATCGCGAAGCGGGGGCCGAGCAAGCCCGCCGTCGCCGCATCGACGTGCACGAGCGATCGTGCCGAGTCCACCGAAGCGAGGGAGGCCGCGCGCGCGATCACGCCGCCAAGCTCGCTTCGGTCGCCGAGCGAGGCACGTCCGGTGGCGATGGCGATGGCCCGCACGGGCACGGCCTTTCGTACGGCGAGCGCGAGGCGCGTGGCGATGGCCGCGAGATCCGTCGCCGCGCGAGGCCCCGCGACGAGCGCTGCGAGCGAGCCGTCCGCGAGCTGCTCGAACGTCGCACCGAAGCGAGAGCCCAGCTCGCGCACGCGACGCGAGAGCATCGGCGAGAGAGCCCCTGGCGGCAGGCGCGCGACCAGGACGCTGGCGACGCTGCGACTCGCTTCTCCGATCGAGCGCGCGGGCGGAGGCGGCAGCGACGTGTCCCGCAGGTCGAGCTCGAGCAGCAGCTCCGCGACCACGTTCCCGTCTCGCGGACGATCGCCGGGCTCCTTGCTGAGCATGCGATCCACGAGATCGGCCAGCATCAGAGGCACGTCCGAGCGAGCGCGATCGAGGCGCGGCGCGGGCTCGAACAGGATCTTGGTGAGGATGGCGACGATCGAGTCTCCGTCCCAGAGCGGCGCGCCCGTCACGCACTCGAAGAGCAGCGTCGCGAGCGCGAAGACGTCGGCGCGCGGATCGAGCGCGGCGTCGGCGCGGGCTTGCTCGGGCGCGAAGAAGCCCGGCGTGCCGAGCACGAGTCCCGGCTCCGTGAAGCGTCGCCCCGGGAGACGCGCGACTCCGAAGTCCACGAGCCGTGGCTGATCGATGGCGCCACCGACGAGGATCACGTTCTCGGGCTTCACGTCGCGGTGCACCACGCCGAGCGCGTGCGCCGCGCCGAGCCCGCGCGCGATCCGGCTGACGAGCTGGACGGCCTCGAAGACCGGGATCGGGCCCTCGGCAAGCCGCGCGTCGAGCGAGCGACCCTCGAGCCACTCCATGGCGATCCAGGCGCCGCGCGGGTCGTCCCCGTGCGCGACGTGCCCGACGACGTGGGGGCTCGTCATCCGCGCCAGCGTGTCGGCCTCGGCGGCGAAGCGCGCACCCTCTTCCGCGTCGTCGAGGACCTTGAGCGCGACCGTCCGTCCGTCGGTGCGATCGCGCGCGCGATAGACCACGGCCATCCCGCCGATCCCGCCGAGCGCAAGCACCTCGAACCGATCGGCCACGACGTCGCCAGGTGCGAGACGGGGCGCGCTCATCGTTCTGTCGAGGATACGTGAACGCGAGGGCGCGCGGATCCCCGATGCGTCTCGACAGCCGGCGCGCGTGCGTGAGAGCGTTCGCTCTTGATGTCGATCGAGCTTTCTCCAGATGCCTCGGTCCCTGGCGTCGCTGGATTTCGCTTCGCGGGGATCGCCGCTGGGATCAAGAAGAACGGAAACCCCGATCTCGGGCTGGTCGTCGCCGACGCAGGCGCCGTCCCCGCCGCCGCGGTGCTCACGCGCAATCGCGTCCGCGCCGCACCGGTCGAGATCACGCGCGAGCGCCTCGCCAAGGCACGCGGGCGAATCTCGGCCATCTTGGTGAACAGCGGAAATGCCAACGCGTGCACGGGCGCCGAAGGCCACGCCGAGGCGCTGCGTGCAAGCGCAGCGGTGGCGAGCGAGCTGGGGATCGACACGCGATCGATCGTCCCCGCATCGACGGGCGTCATCGGCGCGATTCTGCCGGGCGACAAGATCGCCGCAGCCGCCCCGGCGCTGGTGCGAGCGCTGCGCGCCGAGGGCGCCGCCGACTTCGCGCGCGCGATCATGACCACCGACCAGTGGCGAAAGGTCGCGCTTGCGTCGTTCGCGGTCGGAAAGAAGACGGTGACGGTGCTCGGCGTCGCCAAGGGCGCCGGCATGATTCATCCCGACATGGCCACGACGCTCGGGTTCGTGCTCACCGATGCGCTCGCCACGCCCAGCGAGCTCCGAAGCGCGCTGCGTCGCGCGACCGACGCGACGTTCAACAGCATCAGCGTCGACGGCGACACCAGCACGAACGACACGATCGTGCTCGCGGCCTCGGGCGCGAGCGGCGCGCGCGACGTGAAGAAGCTCGAGCGGGCGCTCACCGACGTGCTCGGCGCGCTGGCCGAGAGCATCGTGCGCGACGGCGAGGGCGCCCGTCACGTCGTGCGCATCGACGTGTCAGGGCTCGCCACCGACGCCGACGCGCGGCGCGTGGCCAAGACCATCGCGACCTCGCCGCTCGTGAAGACGGCGCTCCATGGACGTGACGCGAACTGGGGCCGGATCCTCGCCGCCGCCGGACGCTCGGGTGCGCGCTTCGATCCGACGCGCGCACGCATCACCATCGGCGGCGAGCGCATCGTCGAGGGCGGGATGCCCGTCGGCAAGGACGCCGAGGCGCGCGCGGGCGCCGTCATGGCCGGTCCGCGCTACGCGATCGAGGTCTCGCTGGGCCGCGGCCGCGGGAAAGCGCACTATCTCACCTGCGATCTCGGCCCCGAGTACATCGCCGTGAACGCCAACTACCGCAGCTGACCCGTGCCTTCGCCTTGTGGGGCCCAAGGCGCTCACGTACGATCCAGTCCGACCCCAAGATGAGCGAAGGCACGAGCGACGGCGAGCGCCGCGACGACTCGTTCGTCGAGCGGCTCGGAGATCGCATCAGCGCAGCACCGACCACGCCGGGCCAGGCGCCGACGGACGGGTCGCGCCCAAATAGCGCGCATTCGACGACGCCCCCGAAGCGTCACGCGGCCTCGGCGACTCCGGCCAGGGTCAACGTCCCTCCGCCGAGCGCTACGCCCGTCCTCGGACCAGGTGACTTCGGCGAGGAGTCCACCATCCTCTCGCGGGAGAGCGAGCCGCCCTCCGCGTTGGGCGGAACGTTGCCGTCGGCCGAAGAGAGCGGCCTCTACGCCGCCCCGGTCGTGCAGCCGCCGCCGTCCCGCCCGGACGACGCCTTCGCGGAGTTCGAGTCCTCGGAGATGCCGGGCGAGTCGACGCGCATCGAGGAGAGCGAGATCATCGCGGACCAGAGCACCGCCATCCTCGACGAAGGCCCCAAGATGCCGTTCCTGTTCGTCGAGTCAGGCAAGGACAAGGGCAAGGAATACGTCCTGCAGGAGGGCGAGACCGGCGTCGGGCGCGGGATCGACAACGACGTGATCCTCACCGACGTGTCGGTGTCGCGAAAGCACCTCCGCGTGCTGCGCGACGGTCCGAACCTGGTGCTCCGCGATCTCGGCAGCGGCAACGGGACCACGGTGAACGGACAGCGCGTTCATCAGGTCGCGCTGAACGAAGGCGACCGGATCGAGCTGGGCGAGACGGTGCTGGTGGTGCGGCAGCCCACCGAGGTCGCAGCCACGCGCGCGCCAGCGTCGGGGTCCACGAACCAGACCTCCATCCCGAACCCCGGGGTCGGGCCGCCCGGGATGATCCCGGCGTGGCCCTCCGCGCCGCAGCTCGCGCCGATCTCGGGCTCCGCGGAGAACATCGGTCCGCGCGACGGAAACACGGCGACCGTTCGGCTGCCACGGCGGACGCTCGTCGCGGCGGTCGCGGCGGTCGCGGCGCTCGCCCTGCTCGTGGGTGTCGGGGTCGGTGCCGCGTTGCTCGTCGTGGGGCGAACGAGCGGTGAGGGTGTCGCGCCGCTCCCGATCACGTCGGTGCCCATCGCGCCTCAGCTCGGAACAGCGCCCGTCGGACCGGCGATCGCGCCCGCGCTCGCGACTGCGGTCCCGCCGACCAGCGTTGCGCCGCCGCCCACGCTCGTCATGGCTCCGCCCGCGACGGGCTTTCCGGTGCCGACGACGACGGTCGCCGCCTCGACGTTCGCTCCCGCCGCACCCGTCGCGTCCACCGCCGCGACGCCTCCGCCCGTCACGGTCGCGGAGGTCGAGCCCGAGCCCGAGCCCGAGCCGGAATCGCCCCCTCCGACGACGAGCGGGCGCTCGCCGCGATCAGGTCGCACCCCTCGCGCGACGCGGGAGCCTGCGAGCGCCGGCCTGGCGAACGCGCAGGCGCGCATCACGACCGCATACAACGGCGGTGACTTCGACGGCGCGGCCGCGATCGCGCGCGATGCCGCGCGGCACTCGAGCGGGACCGAGCAGCGCACGCTCGAGACGCTGGCGAACAACATCGACTCGTTCGCGGGGCTCTATCCTCGCATCCACGCCGCGGGCGACGCGCTCGGCCCGGTGGCCGGCACGGTGCCCATCGCGCTGCGGCTCGATCGCCAGATCGTCTCGGGCGGGCACTACGCGCGCGACATCCAGCCGCGCTACGTGCGCTATCTCGTGTCGCTGGCGCGTGCACAGATCGGCTCGGCACCGCAGACGGCGTGCCCGCGCGTTCGCGACGCGCTCGAGCTGGACTCGGGCAACGGTGACGCGCAGGCGCTCGCGCGTCAGTGCGAGACCGCGGCCGCGCGCATGCTCTCGGACGCGCAGTCGCACGAGCACAGCGATGCGGCAGGTGCGCAGCGCAGCTATCAGGCCGTCCAGCAGATGGTGCCGCGCTCGAGCGCGACGTTCCGCACCGCGCAGGAGCGGCTGACCGGCCTGCGTCGCACGGCCACGCGACCCGTCGACGAAGACGAGTGAGACCAGGGCGCCCGGCCACGCCGGGCCGATCCCTTATTTCCGCGGGCCGCGGGCGAGCAGCGCCTGGATGCGCTCGCCGAGCTCGTCGAAGTCGAAGGGCTTGTCGAGGTGATCGTCGGCCCCGTAGAGCGGCGACGTCATCTCGTTGAGCCGCTCGCCGATGCCGGTGAGCATCAGGACGGGCGTCGCCGCGATCGAGGGGTCCTCCCGGATCGCTCGGCAGACCTCCCAGCCGCTCATGCCGGGCATCATCACGTCGAGCACGACGAGATCAGGCTTCTCACGGCGGGCGATCTTGAGCGCGTCTTCGCCATCGCTGGCCTCGAGGACGTTGGCGTCCAGCCGCTTGAGCTGGCGAACGACGAGCGTGAGGATCTCGACGTCGTCGTCGGCCGCGAGGATGGTCGGCTTCTTGGATGGCATGGTGCTCCGAACGGGACCGCGCACGATTCCCGCGGCGGGGCGAATCCTCGGAGACGGCAGGCCCAGGTGTCAACCGGGATCGTGGTGCGACGTCGCTTGACGAGAGGCCACGCGGGCGGTGTACGGTGCCGAATGCGCTGGATGGCCCCGAGCGGCCTCGTCGGTTTGCTCGCGATCCTGACTGCTTGCAGCCCGACGGTCGGCACCGCCTGCGACGAGGCCCTCGCCCGTAGGATCGTCTACGACCCCGGCGGTCACCCGGCTTACGAGGGGCAATCGATCCTCATCACGTCGTGCGCGGGCGGTGGCTCGTTCTGCCACTCGTCGAGCGCATCGCGTCGCTACGGCGCGCCCTTCGACTTGAACTTCGATCCCACGCTCGCCGACAGCCCTGTCTTCGCCGACGAAGTGACCGGCGCGGCCCACCTCTACGCTGCGCAGGTCGCGTCAGACCACTTTCGCAACGAGATCTTCGGCCAGGTCTCGAGCGGCGCGATGCCGCCGGGTGCGCTGGGCGAGCAGGTCATGCCTCCGCGACCGTATCGCCTCTACGTCGATGCCGCCGACAGCGTGGGCGTCCCGGTGCCGAGCATCCGCAGCGCCGACGGCCGTGAGGTGCTGCGGAACTGGCTCGCGTGCGGCTCACCCGTCGTCGAAGCGACCTCGTATCCACTGGCGACGCCCTGCTCTTCCAACGCGGACTGCACGCTCACCCATCGCTGCGACACCTCGCACCAGCCGCATGCCGAGTGCTTCGACGTGGGCGCGATCATCAGCGTCCGCCAGGTCACCACGCCGAACTGGAACAGCATCTACTCGACGGTCCTCGAGCCCACGTGCGCGCTCAGCGTCTGCCATGGCATGGAGGGCGCCGCGCTCTCCGGTCAGCTCGATCTCTCGACTCCGGCTCTGGCCTACACGGCGCTCGTGGGCGCACCCGCGTCCACAGCGGGGTGTGGAACGCGCGTGATCGCACGCGACGCGGCCGGCTCGTACTTGGTCGAGAAGCTCGAGGGCCGACAGAGCGCGCTCTGCGGCGCCACGATGCCCCTCGCTGGCATGTTGTCGGCGGACACGATCGCCATCATTCGCACCTGGATCACCAACGGCGCGATGATGGACTAGTACGACGGCCCGGAGCTTCGTTCCGGGCTGTCGGACGCGCGGGTGGGAGTCCGAGGGAGGGCCCGCGGCCCTTCCTTGGCGGGGCCCGCGGGGAGGGCACGAGCTTGCTCTGCAAGCGCAGTGGCCCTCTCCGCAAGTACGTAGGGAGGAATCGTTCGGTCCGCGAATGCGGATCGAACTTCCGAACCGAAGTACTAGGCTACCGGCCATGCGCGCATGGCGACTCGGTGGCTTGCTGGTGCTGATCGCGTGGACCTCGTCGCCCTCCGTCGCGCTCGCGCAGTCCGCGCTCGATCGCGAAGCGGGACCCGCGGCGTGGCGAACCGCGCACGCGATCTATGGCGCGTCGATCGCGACCGCCCAGGGATCGACGCCGGAGCATGCAGCGATCGACGTGCTGCGGCGGCTCGGCGCTGAGCTGGGGCTCGACACGCGCGACTCGCTGCGCGTGACGCGCGTGATGCGCTCGCACGGGTACGTCGTCGTCGAGTTCGCGCGCGTGCTGCACGACCTACCGGTGCTCGGTGCGCCGATCGTGGTTCGGGTGACCCCGGATCACGCGATCGATCTGATCGACGTCGCGCCGATGCCGACATCGAGAGGCCCCTGGCCCAACGCGGTGCGGACCCAGGAAGCGGTCGACGTCGCCGCCGCGGCGGCACCCTTCCCTTCGGCCCATCCGCTCGATACCGAGCTCGTCGCGCTCGTTCACCAGGAGCGCGTCGTGGCGGCGATCGCCGTGGAGCTCGCGGGGGCACGGCCCATCGATCGCGCGCGCGCCTACGTCGATGCGACCTCTCTCGAGCTGCTCTGGCTCGAAGAGCGGGCGCTCGACGCGCTCGGCCGCGTGTTCCTGCACAACCCCGCGACCGACATGGCGATGACGTCCGATCTGCCGCTCGGCGATCTCACGTCCACCACCAACCTCGTGGGCGCGCACCTGCGCGTGGCGAGCTGCGACCAGCTCACGCCCGACTGCAACACGGTCACGCGCGCCATCGCCGACGCGTCGGGCGACTTCCTCTTCACGCCCGACGCGCGCGCGTTCGACGACGCGTTCTCGGAAGTGTCGGCCTACTTCCACGGCAGTCTCGTCGTCGATTACTTTCACACCGCGCACGCGTTCACGTGGACGTGCACGGGGACGAACGTGATGGACGTGATCGTCAACTACTCGGAAGCGGTGCACGTCGGCTACGACAACGCGATGTTCATCCCCGGCTCGCGCAGCACGTGCGGCAGCCTCGTCTTCGGCCAGGGCGCGATCCACGACTACGCGTACGACGGCGACGTCGTCTATCACGAGTACGGCCACGCCGTGACCGACCAGATCAGCGCGCTCGGCTTCTTCGCCACGGGCCCGGCAGACAATTACCAGCCGCTGGCGATCAACGAAGGCACGAGCGACTACTGGGCCGCCGCGGTCGACGGCGATCCGCAGATCGGCGAGTCGATCGGCAGCTACGAAGGGTTCATGGGATCGCTCCGCGGCATCGCCGACGTGGTCGTCTGCCCGAACGATCTGCTCGGCGAAGGCCACTCCGACGGCCGCATCTGGTCCACGTTCGGCTGGGCGCTCCGCGGCATCGTCGGCCAGACCCGCGCCGATGCGCTCTGGTTCACCACCATGTCGTCGTTGAGCGGCGGCGTCACGCTCGCGCAAGCGACGAACACGCTGCTCGCCACGGTGATGACCGAGGTCCGGTCGGGTTCGATCACGAGCGCCGAGCAGGCCATGATCATGGCGGCTGCGACCGCGCGCGGCCTGCCCGACTGCACCATGTTCGTCCCGATCGACGACGGGCACCTCCGCACCGGCTACTCCGGCAACGCGTTCGTCACGGGCGGCCTCTCGCACGGCCTCGCGCCCATCGAGTACACGCTCCAGATCCCGCCCGACGTCACGGACGTCGAGATCGAGATCGGCCACCCGACGATCGCGGGCATGGTCACCGTGCACTTCATGAACGACGTGCCCGTGCGGGGGACGGGCGCACGCATCATCTCGCAGCTGGCCGCCCCGGTCGGTCGAATCGGCACGGCGTTCTTCACGCGCACCCAGGGGCTCGTGCCCTGCTCGACGCTCTACATCGGCATCGAGACGTCCGACATCCGCACCGGCGGCGAGAGCATCTACTCGATCTTCTCGCGCGTGAACACGACGCACGAGACGCGCGCCTGCCCGCCGCGTTATCCGGATGCCGGACCGGTCCACGTCGACGCAGGTCAAGACGCGGGCATCGACGACGCCGGAAGCGATGGATCGATGGCGCCCGCCGCCGCCAGCGGATGCGGATGTGGCGTGGGTGCCAGCCGCGGAGGCGCCGCCTACCTCGCGCTCGCGCTCCTGCTCGTCGTCAGTCGGCGTGCCCGGCGACGCGGGGCCGACACGACTCCAGTCGAGATCACACGCCGCCGCCGATCCCGATTCGGCGCGACGTGAAGCCGGCGCGGCGACTGCCGATCTCGACCTCGAGCGAGCCGCGACCACGCACGACCCAGCGAAGCGTGCGTGTCGCGTCACTGCCCGGGCTCATCGCGTAGAAGATCCCTTGCTCGAACGCGCCGAGCCCCTTGCCCCACCCTTCGAGGTGGCCGAGAACGACCCGGGCGCGACCGGGCTCCTCGAGCACGCAGCCCTCGGCTCGCACCGACGCCGAGATCGGCTCGTTGACGGGCTCGCTCTGACGGCCGCGCATCCCGTACGTCGGAAGGTAGCCCTGGTTGTCGACGGTGACGGATACGGCCGTCACGTCTTCGCGTAGCGGCGTGATCTCGACACGCGCGATCGTCACGCGCGGCACCAGCGAGGCGACGCGCATCATGAGCGCCGACTGTCTCTCACAGACGCCGGGAAGCTCCTCGTAGGGCGGGTTCGTGATCCCGACGCGCCGATCGAGGCCGCCGACCTCCACCTCGCCGAGCTGCGGATGCGTCACGCGCACCCACGGAACGAAGAGGCGCGAGCGATTGTGCTCGGTGTCCCACTTGCCGAGGGCTTCGAGATCCTCGCGACGCATCGAGCTGTAGCGATCCACGAACTTCTTCGTCGGCTTCATCCCGAGCCGCGGAAAGAGATCCCAGAGCTCGCACACGTAGCTCAGCGCGCCGCGATGCTCGTACGCCCACTCGGAGAGGGCGCCGTAGAGGGGCTTGCCCGGCTCGTAGAGGAAGTCGTCGTACCCGCTGACCATCGGGTAGCTGGTGATCTGCTCGGCCCACTCACCGACCTGCTTGTACACGCCGAGATCGAAGGGGCTCATCTTCTCGTCGGGCGTGTCCCCCGGCGGCCGGATGAAGCAGCCACCGAAGGTGTGCAGGTTCAGCCAGACGAAGACGTTGGGGCGCGCGACGGCGGCCTCGATGATCGCGCGCGCCTCGGGCTCGCTGCCGGGGAAATCGCCCGCTCCGATCTGATCGCTCGACGTGCGCCACCGAAAGGGGAAGTTGCGATTCAGGTCGGGGTAGTTGTCGCCGAGGTAGCCCGGCGCGGGGATCGTCTCGCCATCGAAGTGCTCGATGTGGCCTTCGGGATAGAGCCGGTAGTAAGGCGGCGCATCGTCGATCGTGCGCGGCACCATCACCTGGGGCGCGGCAGGGCACACCACGTAGTCGCCGGTCGGATCTTCTTTGCGCATCGAGAGGGCGAGCCCATCGCCATCGACGTCGCCGGCGATCCAGCGCGGCACGCCACCATGCAGGCGCGCGTCGCGTGGGACCGAGCGCACGTAGCGCCCCGTGGTCAGCACCGCCTCGGCCCCGTCGGGCGAGATGCGCGGCACGACGTAGAACAACGTCTCCTTCAGGATGCGACGCAAGTGCGGCGCGAGCGCGAACGCCAGCGGCGCTTCGAGATGAACCGCGAGCGCGTCCTCAGCGATCGCCAGCGCGACCGACGACCCCGCGAGCTCGCTCGCGTGCATGTTCCCATCCACCCAGACGGCAGGCCGCGCCCGCTCGGGGTCCGTCCCGATGGTGAGCATCCAGATCTCGCGACCCTCCGGCGTCTTTCCGATCGACGAGAGGTTCGCGAGCGAGGGGAACGCATCGGCCCAAGCGCGCAGCTGCGCAGTGAGCCCGGCGTAGTCGAGGTAGCTGTTGCGGAAGCCGCGCGAGAGCGCCGCGAGAGAGGAGGCCATGGCGAGTGCCGGAGGATATACCGGCGCTCAGCTGAAGCGGACGTACTCCCACTCGAAGGGCTTGCCGTCGACGCCCTGTCGCGGCGGCGCGATCCAGCTGGCCATCTTGCCGGGCTCCGTCACGGGGACCATGAGCGACCGGACGTACGTGCGATCCGCCTCGGTCGGCAGCCACTTCGCGCGGCCTGCCTCGAACTGCGCAGCGCTGATGGGCTCGCCGGTCGGATCAAAGCGCATGCCCGCGTACATCCCCATCGAGCGGTTGAACCGGCGGTTGGGGATCTTCAGCTCGAAGTCGACGCCGACCTTCTTGATGGTGTGGTTCCACTTTCGGCACGCCCGCTCGCAGTCGGCGACGTACTCGTCCCGGAGGATCTCGTTCATCGCGGTGCGAAGCGGCACGTGCTTCTGCGAGAGCTTGCCCACTCCGGCCGCGTCGGTCTCGAGCACGGTCATGTCGTAGCTGCCCTCGAGCGCCACGTGATCCGTGTACTTCTCCTTCTCGCGGAAGCGACCCTTCAGGCCCGTCGCGAAGTAGTCCGCGGCGTTGCTGGAGATCTCGCCGCCGAAGAGCTCGACCGCGCTCGAGAACCAGAAGTTGATCCACTTCTGGAGCGTCGGGAGATCGATGCCGCCCTGGTTGCGCGCGTCGCCGTTGCGATCTTGCTGGGTGAGCTCCGCCCCACGCTGCGCGATCCGGTCGATCCCGGTCTCGCCCGTGGAGAGATGGAAGCTCTCCTCGGTGAGCATGAACTGCGTGGCGCGCGCGAGCGGATCGAAGCCCGACTCACTGAGCGCCGAGAGCTGGTACTTGCCGTCGCGGTCCGTGAACATCGTGAAGCAGAAGAACGAGAGCCAGTCCTCCGTCTTCTCGTTGAACGTGCCGAGGATGCGCGGCGTGTCCGGGTTGCCGCTGCGGCGCTGAAGCAGGGCCTCAGCCTCTTCGCGTCCGTCGCGCCCGAAGTACTGGTGGAGCAGGTGCACCATCGCCCAGAGGTGACGGCCTTCCTCGACGTTGACCTGGAAGAGGTTGCGCATGTCGTACATCGAGGGCGCGCACTTGCCGAGCAAGCGCTGCTGCTCGACGCTCGCCGGCTCGGTGTCCGCCTGCGTGACGATGATGCGGCGAAGCAGGCCGCGGAACTCGCCCGGCACCTCGTCCCACACCTTCTGCGCCGCCTGATCGCCGAAGCCGATCGTGCGCTCGCCACCGTCCGGCGTACGGACGCGCGGCGTGAGGAAGATGCCCCAACGGTAGTCGGGCATCTTCACGTACTCGTAGTGAGCCCAGCCCTTCGGATCGACGCTGATCGCCGTGCGAAGATAGATCTGATCGTTCTGGAAGCCGTCCGGCCCCATCTCCATCCACCAGCTCTTGAAGTCCGGCTGCCACTGCTCGAGGGCGCGCAGGAGCTTCTTGTCGGAGGCGAGGTCGACGTTGTTCGGAATCGAATCACTGAGAGACATGACCTGAGAATTCCTCATCCTGGCGCGAGTCGCCGTAGACGCGTTGATCGCGGCGACGGAAGATCCCCCGATCCGCGCGACGAAGCCGAGCATAGAGGGTCAGTCCGCGGAGACTCGTGTGGTGGCTCACGAGCGATGCGCGGAAGTGCGCGTGCTCACCCGGAGGTGTCTCCCCGCATCGGCAGGAGGCGTCGAAGACGCGCTTTTCGCGCGACGAGAGTCTAAGGCGTGTGCGGTGACGCAGACGACGCGGGCGGAACGGCGCTCGCGGGGGGTGGTTCCGTCGTGATCGCCCCGGCCGCGTCGGCCTCGTCGTCGGCCCCGTCATCGGTCAGCTCGGGGATCATCACCGTGAAGATCGAGACGATCAGCAACACCGCGAACGCCGAGAGGAGCAGGGCATTGCGCCAGGTCACGTCGGCGCGCGCCTCGTTCAGTGCCGGATCCGTGATGCGCTTGAGCTTCTTGGCCACTAGGACGCTCGCCGAAGACGAACACCGGCCGCTTCGATCTTCTTCACCACGTCGCCCACGATCTCGGTCAGCGGGACGAGCGTCACGTCCTTCTCGGTCCGCGCCTTGAGCTCGGCCTTCTGCTCGGCGAGGCCCTTCTTCCCGATGACGATGCGATAGGGCACGCCGATCAGGTCCGCGTCCTTGAACTTCACGCCCGGCCGCTCGTCGCGATCGTCGAGCAGCGTCTCGACCCCCGCCGCACGAAGCCCCTCGTAGATCGCCTCCGCCGCGACGCGGAGCTCGTCTTCCTTGCCCGCCGTGATCACGACTACGTGGTAGGGCGCGATGGCGATGGGCCAGCGGATGCCGTCCGCGTCGTGGTGCTGCTCGATCGCGGTCGCCACCAAGCGCGAGACCCCGATGCCGTAGCAGCCCATGACGATGGGCAGGTCCTTGCCCTGATCGTCGAGGAACGTGCAGTTCATCTTCGAGGAGTAGTGCGTGCCGAGGACGAAGATGTGGCCCCCCTCGATGCCGCGATAGCTCTTGAGCGCGCCGCCGCAGTTCGGGCAGACGTCGCCGTCGCCGATCTGCCGCACGTCGACGACCGACGCCTGGTAGTCGCGTCCGTGAACGACGTTCCTCGTGTGGAACTTCCACTCGTTCGCGCCGGCGACGAAGCCCGCGCCGGTGGCGACCTCGCGATCGACGACAATCTCGACCGGGCCGTTCGTCGTGAGCGCCTGCGGACCGATGTAGCCGGTCTTGATGCCGAGGGCGGTCGCCTCTTCCGCCGAGCCCATGGCGATCTCGCGCGCACCGAGCGCGTTCTGCACCTTCGTCTCGTTGGCCTCGCGATCGCCGCGCACGAACACGAGCGCGAACGAGACGGGCTGATCGTTGCGCACGACGCGGAAGAAGAGCGCCTTGATCGTCTCGGTCGCGGGCACGCCGAGAAACGCTGCGACCTCGTCGATGGTCTTCTTGTTGGGGGTCGCGACCTTCTCCATCGGCGCCGTCTCGCCCGTGTACTTCTCGGGGTCCTTCGTCGTCGCGACCTCGACGTTCGCGGCGTACTCGCAGCTGCCACAGGCGACGATCGCGTCTTCGCCCGACTGCGCGAGCACCTGGAACTCCGCGCTGGTCTTGCCGCCGATGGCGCCGGAGTCCGCCTGCACGATGCGATAGTCGAGCCCGATGCGATCGAAGATCTTCCGATACGCAGCGCGCATCACCTCGTAGCTCTTGAACGCGCTCGCCTCGTCGACGTCGAAGCTGTACGCGTCCTTCATCGTGAACTCGCGACAGCGGAGAAGGCCCGCGCGCGGACGCGGCTCGTCGCGGAACTTCGTCTGTACCTGATAGAGGTTCAGCGGGAGCTGTCGGTAGCTCTTCACGTCGCGCCGCACCATGTCGGTGATGATCTCTTCGTGCGTGGGCCCGAGGTGGTACTCGCCGCCCTTGCGATCTTTCAGGCGCAAGAGCACGTCGCCGTAGAGATCCCAGCGCCCGGTCTCCTCGAAGTACTCCTTCGGGAGCAGCGCCGGCATCAGGACTTCCTGGGCGCCGGTGCGATCCATCTCCTCGCGGACGATGTTCGCGATCTTGTGCAGAACCTTGAGGCCGAGCGGCAGCATCTCGTAGATGCCCGCGCCGATCATGCGAACGTAGCCCGCGCGCAGCAGCAGCACGTGCGACGCCGTCGTCGCGTCCTTCGGAGCCTCTTTGAGCGTCGGAATGAAAGCCTGAGAAAAACGCATGGGAGGCGTCTCGTAGCACGAGGGCGCAGGAGGCGACGAATCTCGCCGGGCTTGGCGCAGGGCGGAATCAGATGTACAACTCGATGTACCATGTCGCGTCGCATCGCGTCGGGCCCCAAGACCCTCACGATCGCGGAGGCGCGAGCGAGCCTCGCGGACGTCGTGCGTCGAGCGGAGCGTGGCGAGGAGGTGCAGATCACACGCCGAGGAATCCCCGTCGCCACGGTGCGGTCGATCCGAAGCGAGGACAACGCGCGGGCGGAGCGCTTTAGGGCACTCGTGGCCCGCGTCGCTTCCGTTCCGCTTTCCGACGACGCAGAGAGCGATCCGTGGGCCGACGTTCGCGACCTCCGCCCGGGGCGGCCGCCGCCGACCTTCGAGCGATGACGCTGCGCTTCCTCGCGGACACCAACGTGTTGTCCGAGCTGGCGCGCCCGAGTCCTGATCCGACGCTCACGCAACGTCTCACGGCGGCCGCGGGATCTCTCGCGCTCGCTGCGCCCACCTGGCACGAGCTCTGGTTCGGCGTCGATCGTCTCGCGCCCTCGCGACGCAAGACGTCCTTGGCGATGTTCCTGTCGGAGCTCGAGGCCACGCTCCCCGTGCTTCCGTACGATGCCGCGGCAGCAACGTGGCACGCCCGGGAGCGTGCGCGGCTCGAAGCAAAGGGAAAGACCGCGCCGTTCGTCGATGGCCAGATCGCTGCGATCGCGGCCACCCGGGGTCTGACGCTCGTGACGCGCAACGTGCGCGACTTCGCGCCGTTCGAGGGCGTCTCGCTCGAGCGCTGGTAGTCATCGCGGCGTCGACCACATCGGGCGTCAGAACATCCGCTCTCTCAGAACATCGCGGTGACCCAGACGTTGATGTCGATCTGGGTCCAGCCTTGGATGCGGAAGCGGTCGCCCGGGAGGTCGATCACGGGCCGGTGCGCGGGATTGATGATGCCGCCGCGGCAGGTGCCGACGAGGCGCGAATCGCTCACCGCCGTCTGCGAGACGTTCGGGTTGCACGCGTCCGAGATCGTCAGGCCGTAGGGCGGAGAATAGAGGAAGCCCGCGCTCGCGCCGAAGCGGATGTAGCGCGCCGCCTGCATCTCGAGCGCGATGGTGCCACCGAAGCGACCATGCGACTGCACGTCGGTGAGGCCGTAGAAGGGAACCGACGCGAGGCCCGACGTGTTCGGGATCATCGCGTTGGGGACGCCCTCGAGGTTCGGGTTCGCGAGGTAGGCATTGCGCGACGTGCCGAGCGCGTCGAAGAGCGGCGAGTAGTCGTGGCCCTCGCTGACGTAGTCGCCGACCAAGCGCAGATCCGCGGTGAAGCGCTGGTAGTGCTCGCGGTCTTCCCAGGGGATGATCGCGGTGCCCACCGTGAACCGCCCGAGGATGGGCGGGAGCTGATCGATGTAGCCCTGCAGGTTGCCCTGCGGGAGGAACTGGCTCGACGAGTAGCCCGGCCAGCCGACCTGGAACGCGAGGCCGGCGTAGGGCTCGATCGACTCGTAGCGATAGCTCGCGCGCGTCTCGAAGCGGAGGAAGTTGAAGCCGCGCCCGACGCCCGGGTTGAGGCTCCCGGTCGGGTTCGTCGACGTCGTCATGCCCGTCGCGGGATCGACCTGCGAGGTGTTGCCGCACTGAGCCGTGCCGAGGGCACCACCGGCGGCGCCGTTCGGACCCTGCGTGTTCGCGCTGGTGCCGCAGGCCTGCATCGGCGAGCCGATGTTGAACTGGCCCTCGAGCATGATCATCCACGTGGGCACGTGTCGATCGCGGTGCTGGTTCAGGAGCGACCAGGCGAGGCCCGCGACGAAAAAGTCGACACCGGAGCGCGTGGGCGATCGGAACGTGGGATCGAAGAGCGAGCCGCCGACTCCGTCAAGCGTGTACTGGCCGGGGTTCATCCCGATGCCGCTCAAGGAGCGATCGTCGGAAAGGATCAGGGGCAGGCGCGCGTACGCGGCAAGGTCGCGGAAGATGCCGACGTCGAGCTGGAAGTTCAGCTGGTTGAGCGCACGCTCGTAGTTCGAGACGTCGTTCCAGTGGTCGGTCATCCGCGCGTCGGACGCCATCGGGTCCTGACGCTGGATGTGGCCGAGCTCCCAGGTGCGCTGGTACCCGACCGAGAGGTTCACGTCGAAGGGGTCGTCGTCGTCGAACGCGTCCACCACGTCGGTGAACGAGATCGGCTCGTCCATCAGATCGAGGCGCTGATCGGCGTCCTCGTCGGCGCTGGCGCGAGACACCCCCAGAAGAGAGCCCGCCGCGAGGGGCACGACGAGCGCGAGCGCGGCCGTAACGAGGCTGGCCCGCCGCATCCCCGGTAAACGAAGCATCGTGGGCGATGGTACGAGCGCGCGGAAGACAGCGTCAAGGCTGACGAGGACCAGGGGTGCCGCGCCGCTCCGTCTTGTCGGCGATCCGGCGCCCCAGGACCAGCTCGCGCTCGAGCTCGGCCCGCTGCTCCGAGTAGAACGCCCGCAGAAACAAGGCCGGCTGCTGGGCGCCGTCCCGTCCTTCGTAGCGGATGCGCCGGGCGATCGCCGTGGCCACCACGCGCAGATCGTCGTCGGTGGCCCTGTCGGCATCGAGCTTGCGGAGGAGATCGGCCAGGGTCTCCAGCTCGTGCTCGCCGTAGATCGAGAGCTGTTCCTTCGTGAAGCGGATCTTGGCGCGGTTGCCCACGGCCTCGTCGTGGACGAGCGCGGCCTTGGGGGCGCGGACCACGATCGTACCCGCGACCAGATCGCCGGCCCGCGTGCGCTCGCGCGTGAGGAAAGGCATCGCGACGAGCAGCAGCACCCAGAGCGACGCGGGAATCCGCAGCCACCAGGGCGCCGGGCCGAGCAGCGCCTCGGGCGCCGACGCGAACACACTGGGCAGGAAGAGCTCGAGGTCGCGCATGACGTTGCGCGCGATGATGCTCTCCATCGTGAGCCGCGCACCGTCACGGCTCACGACGCGCAGGCCGATGAGGCGCTTGCCCGGCGTCGAGCCCTGGAACCGCGCTTCGAAGAAGAGGAAGTAACCCTCTCGGATCACGAACACGCCCAGGATCATGGCGGCGAACGCGAGCGCGCTCGTGCCGATGATCGTCGTGGCGAACCCGATGAGGAGGAACACCATCAGGATCAACACGATGAAGACCACGTCGATGGAGAACGCGATCACGCGCTCGCCCACGGACGCGAGCGGGAACACCAGGTCAGCGCCCTCGGGCGTGAGGAGGTGAACGTAGCGCTCGCCGACGCGATCCTCGGTCACCGCTTGCCGCCCGACCGAGACAGCGTGCGCACGCGCGCGACCACGCTCGGGATGTTCGCGCTCCCCAGAATCAGCCAGGCCGAGATCCAGGCCGCGTTGAAGGCGGCCATCCCGAAGCGGAGAACGTCGTTGGTCACGGTCTGGCGGAACACGCCCTCGACGGCGCCCGCGACCAAGAACAGGACCACGCTCCCCGCCGCGACGACCGCGCCGCGACGTCCTGCGTCCGTCAACGCGACGCGCGTGGTGCGCTCACCGGGTGCGAGCATCGCGCGGCCCATCGCCAGGCCGCCGGCTCCGCACAACAGGATCGCGCCGATCTCCGGGACGCCGTGCGGGAGCAGCCAGCCGAGCAGCGGGACCATGAGACCGTGCTCGTCGTAGAGCGCGATGAACGCACCCAGCATCAGGCCGTTCTGGAACACGAGCAGCGCCGTGGGCACGCCAGCCGCGAAGCCGAGCGCGAACGCCGTCAGGCCGATGGAAGCGTTGTGATAGAAGAGCGCGCTCGCGAAGACCGAGAGCATGCCGCCGTTCCCTTGCTCGGTGTCGTAGAGCACGCTGCGTAGGTACTCCGTGGTCGCGCCGGGCGAGCGACCGCCCGCCAGCTCGGGCGCGACGAACGCGAAGTACCACTCGGCGTCGACGAAGCGCACGAGCCCGTAGCTGACGAGCACGCCCAGCATGAACACGGCGACCGAGATCGCGAGCTCGGGAAGCATCGAGCGCACGGCGCGCGGAAATCCCTGCGCGAAGAATCGAATCAGCGCGCCACGCTCCCCCGTGCGCGACGTGTAGACGGCGAGGTACGCGCGCGAGGCGAGCGACTCGAGGTAGGCGACCAGCGCGCGATCCATCGCCGTCTTGCGCGCGACCGAGAGGCTCGAGACCGCGGACCGATAGAGAAGAGGTAGGCGCGAGAGCTCGGTCTCGTGCAGCACGTGCAGACCTCGCGGCAGCGCGCGCTCGAGGATCGTCTCGAGCTCGGCCCACTCGACCTCGCGATCGCGCCGAAAGCGCATCGAGCGCGGCTCGAGGCCCGGCGGCGCCGACGAGCGAGCAGGCGCGGCGCTCACGCGATCGGACGCACCCACGGCGCCAGGAACCCACGGAGACCCTTCGCTCACGCGGACCATCCTATCGTGATGTGGCGAGCGCCTCTCATCCGATCAGCCCGCGGCTCTTGATGCGCACGTAGCGCTCGACCAACGCACCGGCGACGGCGCCGGGGCGGCTGTGGACGACGTGGACGCCCATGCGGGCGAGGCGCGCGAGGACGACGTGCCTGCGGTTGCCCAGCGAGCTGGCGACGACGGCGGCCGCGAGCTCACGGCCGCTCTCGGGTGCTTTGAGCAGCGGCTCCTCGAGGGCCGGATCGTCGAGCGCGACGAACACGATCACGTGCCTCCGCGCGAGCTGACCGATGGTGTCGAGCATGAGCTCGGCCGTCGTCGCGTCGGTGAACTCGGTGAACACGACGATCATCGAGCGGCGCGTATTGCGGCGGAGAAGATCGTGCAGGCCGAGGACGTGGTTCGTCTCTTCGGGCTCCGTCGTGAGCTGCGCGCATGCGCTGCGAAGGCGCGAGAACTGCGCCGCACCGCCGCGCGGCGGCACCCAAGTGCGTGGCTCGCCGCCATAGCCGTGCAGGCCGACGAGGTCGCCCGCGCCGAGCGCCGTCTTCGCGAGCACCAGCGCCGTGTGCACGCCGTGATCGAGCCGCTCGAGGCCGTCGATCGGATCGCGCATCTCGCGACCGAGATCGAGGCAGAGCACGATGCGCTGACGCCGCTCGAGCCGATAGCGGCGCACACGGATGGACATGTGTCGCGCGGTCGCCTTCCAGTCCACGGCGCGCGTGTCCATCCCGAGCGAGTACGAAGAGAGCGACTCGAACTCGCCGCCGTCGCCCGCCCAGCGCTCGCGCTTCATGCCCGAGAGCAGCGCCTCGGAGCCGAGCACCTCGATGGCCTCGCGATCCACGCGCTCCACGTCGGGCACCACCGCGATCGGGCCCGCGCCCTCCTCGACGCGGAGAATGCGCGCCACCAGGCCGAGCGTCCCCTCGAGTCGCAGCCAGAGCGCAGAGAGCGCGCCACGCCCGCGCCGATCGGCGTAGAGCGTGATGGGAATCTCGTTCTCGCCCTTCTCGAGACGGACGTGGCGAACGCCCTCGTCGGTCTCGACGGGAAGCGCCGTCTCGCTGCGCACGCTCGCCCCGAGGCCGATGGGAATTCCCAGATCAATCCTCGCCGACGCGCGGAACGTCGTTCCCACGCCCACCGACATGGGCCGCGAGAGCTTCGCGCGCAGTGACACCCGCGAGAGCACCGCGAGGTCGAGCGCGATGGCCGCGACGAGCCCGGCCCAGATCACCGCGATCAGCGGCCACGCCTGCGGCATGCCGAGCGGAAGGAACGCCACCGGCAGGGTCAGCAGAACGAGGGCCAGCAATCGCGGAGTCGGCGTCATCTCAGCGCGGCGGTGCGATCTGTCCGAGGACCTCTTCGAGCACGGAGCTCGCGCGCAAGCCCTCCATCTCGGCCGAGGGCGTGAGCACCACACGGTGCTGCGCGATGGAGAGAAAGAGCGCCTTCACGTCGTCGGGCAGCGCGAAGTCGCGACCCGCACAGAGCGCCGCCGCGCGGGCTGCCGCCGAGAGCATCGTGGCCGCGCGCGGTGAGATCCCGACCGCGAGCGAAGGATGCTGACGCGTCGCGCGTGCGAGCGAGACCGCATACTCACCGATGCGCGGCTCGAAGTGCACGGCGGCCGGCGCCTCGCGGAGCGCATCCATCTGCGTCGCGTCGAGCACCGGCGTCACGCCGAGCGCGTCGAGCGACGGCATCGTCGAGGTGCCCGAGTGCGCCATCACCGCCTGCAGCTCTTGCTCGACCGTCGGGTAGCCGACGTTGAGCTTGAACAGGAAGCGATCGAGCTGCGCCTCGGGAAGCGGGTACGTGCCCTCCTGCTCGATGGGATTCTGCGTGGCGATCACCGTGAACCGACCCGAGAGCTTGTGCGTGGTGCCGTCGATCGTGACCGAGCGCTCCTGCATCGCTTCGAGCAGCGCCGACTGCGTCTTGGGGGGCGTGCGGTTGATCTCGTCGGCGAGCAGCACGTCCGTGAACACCGGGCCGCGCGTGAGCGTGAACGACTGTGTCTTGAAGTCGAAGATGTTCGCGCCCAGCACGTCGCCCGGCATCAGATCCGGCGTGCACTGCAGGCGCCGCATCGGCAGGCCGAGCGCGCGGCTGAAGGTCTGCGCGAAGAGCGTCTTGCCCGTGCCCGGCACACCCTCGAGCAAGATGTGGCCGCGCACCATCACGGCGATGAAGGCGAGCCGCACGTGATCATCGGCGCCGTACACGACGCGAGCGACCTCGCTCTTGGTGGCTTGGAGAGCTCTCAGGACCGCATCGGGAGTCGTCATGGATTCGCACTCGGGGTGGTTGGAGAAGAAGCGGGCGTGGTCGTCGGAGGCGCTGTCGGAGGCGCGGTCGGAGCCGCAGGCGCAGTCGAGACGCGACGCGCGGGCGCAGCGCTCGGCTTCGCCATGCCGAGCAGGCTCTCGCGCAAGCGGGTCGCGCGGGTCGCGAGCACCAGCGCCGTCTCGCGGGTGGCGGTCTGGCTCGTCTCGAGCAATCGCACGGCGTCGGGGAGCGCGCCGCGCCGCACGAGCATCGCGTCGAGGGCGGCCGCCTTCTGCGCGAGCGACTTGCCCGCGGTGAGCCCGAGCCGTCGGTGCGCGTCGAGGATCACCTGCTCCACGTAGCGAGGGGCGAGCCGCTCGACGGCCTGTCCGCTCGAGAGCACACCGGAAGCGACCTCGATCACCTCGCGCGGCCCGCGGCCGTAGGGGGTCGGCTCGACGCGCGGCGGTCCGAAGCGTCGCCGACCGTAGAGCAGCACCACCATCACGACGAGCCCGCCGTGCACCAGCGCGAGCACACCGGGGAAGTGCGCGAAGATCTGCGCGAGCGAGCGCGTCTCGACGTGCTCGTGGAACACCTCGTCCACGACGATGGTGTCGGCCTGCAGCACCTCGGTGACGAACTCGTGGGCGATGTCCGCGTGATCGCCGCGCTGGATGTCGAAGTTGTGCAGCAGATCCGGATCCGAGATGAGGAACACGCGCCCCGTCGGATCGGACGCGATGAAGCTCCCCGTCGGCCCCGAGAGCACGGGCGTCGGACCGACCACGGTCTGCGGCCAGGGGATCTCGAGGTGGCGCTCTCCGAACACCGGGGAGCTCGCCGTGATGGTGTCGCGCACCGCCGTGATGCGCGGCTGCCAGACGATCTGCGCGGACTCGAACGGCGTTCCGACGAGCACGTCGTGCACCCGCTCCGGCAGCTCCGGACCCACGTCGCCGAACACGCCGAACACCCACTTGGGAAGCACGATCACCGTCATCCGACCCGCCTCGGCGCGGCTCGCGCAGAGATCGGCGATGGAGACCCTCGTCCCGTCGGGCGCTTCGATCGAGGCGTGGTCCGGCTCGATGAAGAAGAGCGGCGCCGAGATGTCGCGATAGTTCGGCCGCGTCCAGCGCACGACGTGGACGCCCAGCGCTTGCAGCGTCTCGGCCCAAGCGCGATGACCGAGCGCGCCTCGACCGTAAGAGTCGCGAGGCTGCGCGGGAGGTGGCGCGAGGTCGCGCCCGAAGACCAGCACCGCGATGGTGGCCACGAGCGAGAGCGCCGCGAGCCCCACCACGATCGCGCGCGTGCGATCGCTGAACGTCGCGCCTTCGAGGTTCTCGGTGCGCGCCGCCTCGGTCACGCGGGCGCCCCCAGGGGCAATCCGCGAGCATCGAGCGCGCGGGCACGTGCTTCGACGCTCGCCGCGAGCTCGCGCGCGTCGACGTACTGCGCCTCGGTCGCCGAACGTCCGCCGAACCAGACGAGCTCGGTGAGCGACAAGAGCGCGTCGAGCGGCGGCATCGCCCCGTGCGCGCCCTCGACGAGCCGGACGACCTCGCGCGCAGTGCGGCCGCGGCGATCGACGTCCCCTGCGCGCGTGGCCTCGCGCAATGCACGGAGAAAGAGCGCGTGGATCGCCTCGCGAAAACGCCCGTGCGCCGCGTGCTCCTCGGCCGACACGTTCGAGCCCTCGAGCAGCGGATCGAGTATCGGCGACGACGTACTGCCGGCGTCGCGCCGCAGCTGTGCGCGCAGGTCGGCCTTCGGCAGCCGCATCCACACGACGAGGTACACGAGCAAGGCGATCACCACCGCGATGCCGATCGCGAGGAGCAGATACCCGATCGGTCGAGCCGCGACGCCGAGCACGCTCGCGAGCGCCTCGAGGATCTGGCGCACGAAGTCGGGCATCGGAAAGTCGAACGAGCGGGACGGCTCGCCGCCATCGCGATCGCCGTGCAGCCCGACGCGGCCGGTCGCTCCGCGGCCTGCGCCGTCCAACCCATGGCCGACTCCGGCGGCGTCCTCGTCCTCGTGATCGAAGACGATGATGTCGTCCGGGTACCCGCCCTCGGCGTGCGCGTGAGCGGCCGCGCGCGCGTCGCCGCTCAGCGGCGCTGCCGCGGGAGCATCCGCCGGCGCCTGCGCGATCGCCACGCTCGCCGTCCCAGTGAGGAGGACGAGCGCGAGCGAGGCGAGCCACCCGAGGCGGCGGCGCGGGCTCACTCGACGCTCATGATCAGGTGAAGACGCTGGCGATGGCCTGTGCGTCCACGCCGTCGCGGAGACCACGAAGACGCGCATAGATGACGGCCACGACCGTGGTCTGGACCATCGTGTTGACGACCATGATCGGGAACTGAGTCAGATGGATCAGCAGCTGCTGCCACGAGAGCGGATTCTGCATCTGCTGCATGGCCGCGATGTCGCCCGGATGGCTCGCCGCAGTGATGGTCACGATGCCCATCACCGGGCCCATCAGACAGCAAGACGCGACCATCACCGAGAGCACCACGACGAGCCCGATCAGGAAGATCTGGACCCGGTTGCCCTCGGTGAGGCTGATGCTGCGCTGGACGCTGTCGATGGGACCGAGGCGCTCGACGATGCACACGGGAAGCGCGACGCACAAGAAGATGAGCGCGACGACGCCAGGCACGAGACACATGAACATGCCGATGACGACGGGGATCGCCACCACGAACGCGGTGACGATCGACTGCGGCGAGCGGCCGAGGGCCACGCGGAAGGCCTGTCCCATGGTGGGCCGGCGGCCACTGAGCTGCTCCGCCACGGCGTACATGATTCCGCCTTGCCCGATCGCGTTGGCGACGATGAGCACGCCCATGGACACCAAGTAGGCGGCGCCGCCGATCAGCCCGACGGTCTGCATGGCCGCGATGTCGGGCGCTCCCTCCCGGTAGGCCACCAGGTAGATGATGACCTGAAAGAGCAGCGACGTGAGCAGCGTGGGCACCGCCACGATCAGCGCCGAGCCGAGAATCGGAGCGAGCGCGGGACCCAGCGTGCGGAATGTCGTGGAGATGACGTCCTGCACGTCGAGCGTGCCCGGCATCGCCGCCCCCCCTGCCGGGGCCGTGTATCCGCCGCCGCCCCCAGCGCCGTAGCCCCCACCGCCGCCTGCCCCGTAGGGGTTCTGGTTGTCCATGCGCCTCGTTACCAGAGGTGAGCCCCGTTGGAAAGACGAGGAGGGCCTGCTACACCGACGCCCCGAACGTGACACAGGCTGTGGACGACGGGCGCTCGCGAGGGAAAGAGCAGCGCCCCAGAGCAACCGATCCAGCGGTGATCGGGCGGCGCATCTTCGCGCTCGCTTACTGGGTGCTCGTCGTCTGGGTCGTGGTCGCCTCGTTCGTCTCCGTCGTCCGGCAGGTCTTCTGGGCAGAGAGCCCGCGACCAGGGCCGGACGCGCATACCTCTCTCTCTTCTCCACATGATTCAACGAGCTCCCCATGAATGACGACTTGATTGCACCGAATGCGACCTTCGACGCGCTCCCACTGAGCGCCGAAGTGCGACGCGCCATCGACGAAGCGGGCTGGACCATCCCGACGCCCGTGCAGCTCGCGGCCTACGAGCCCGCGGCGGAGGGCAAGGACCTCGTGGTCCAAGCGCGTACCGGAACCGGAAAGACGGCAGCGTTCGGCTTTCCACTCGTGGACAAGCGGGTACGCCCGGACGGCGGCGCGCAGGTCCTGATCCTCGCGCCCACGCGCGAGCTGGCCCTCCAGAGCGCGAGAGAGATCGAGCGCATCGGCGTCCACAAGGGCATCAAGGCCGTGGCGATCTACGGCGGCGCGCCGATGGAGAAGCAGGTCCGCGAGCTCGAGCAAGGCGCCCAGATCGTGTCGGGCACACCGGGCCGCGTGCTCGATCATCTGCGACGCGGGACGCTGAACGGCGAGCAGCTTCGGATCCTCGTGCTCGACGAGGCCGACGAGATGCTCTCGATGGGCTTCGCCGAAGAGCTCAACGCGATCGTCGAGATGCTCCCCAAGACGCGTCAGACGATGCTCTTCTCGGCCACCCTCGACGAGAGCGTGCAGCGCCTGGCGAACAAGCTGCTGAAGGATCCGGTGCAGCTCGCGCTCTCGAGCGACCAGGTCGGCGCACAGGGCATCAGCCACTTCGTCTATCTCGTGTCGGGGCTGGGCAAGGCGCGCGATCT
>JAYVCF010000222.1:0-7256 GCA_043750095.1 Deltaproteobacteria bacterium | reverse complement strand
GACGAAGACGACTGCTCGACGCCCGACCCGCACATCTTCTCGCCAGACGACCCGACCTACGCCGATGTGCCGCTCGGCCTGCGCTGTCATACGTTCGCGAGCGAGCTGTATCCGGTCGAGCGCTACGCAGAGGGCTTCCTCGGCCTGCGTGCGGACCCCGCGATGCTCGTCTACGGCGCGATTGTGGGGATCCCGCCCGGGCTCGCAGGCATGGCCTCATCCGTCATTCTCGCGGATCCCCGCATGACCGAACGGGTGTACCCCGCGGGCACCGACCAGCTCCTTCCCGCGTGTGTCTCGCCCAGCGGCCGTGGCTTCGGCTATCCGGCGGTCCGCATGACCGAGCTCGCGCGAGAGCTCGACGGGGCGGGCGCGCGGACGACGCTCCAATCGATCTGCAGCTCCGAGTATGCGAGCGCGTTCGACGCCATCGTCGACGAGATCGCCGAGGCGCTCACTCCGTCGTGCCTCGGGCGACAGCTCGTCGCCAACGGCGCGGGCTTCGTCGACTGCGACGTGCTCGAGGTCCTCCCTTCGATCGCGAGTGGCGTCGTGAACGTGCACTGCGCAGGGCTAGCGCATCCGGAGGCGTTCGAGCTCGATCACGTCGAGCTCACGAGCAACGCGGACGGCACCACGACATCGCGCGAGGCCTGTCGCGTCCGGCAGGTCGGCCGCGCGGGCGCGGGGCGCGACGCCGGCTGGGCCTACGACGACGGCAACCCCGCGCTCGCACCGGGCTGGTCGGAGCTACGGGGTGGCTGCACCGGCCGCGTCGGCTTCAGCATCGCGGGTCCGGAGCGCGGCGCGGAGGTCCGGCTCGAGTGCACCGAGCACCTGCTTGTATCGACGCATGAGCCCGTGTCGCGCGGCACGCCGTGTCGTCCCGCCAGCGGCGAGACGCTGCACGGGCCGTGCGCGCTTGGGCACGCGGTCCCGCACAATCCGGCCACGCTCGCGTGCGATCCGTTCACGCTCGTGTGCGGCGTCGCGTGCATCGACGACGCGGACTGCGCGCGCGCGGGGCTGCTCACCGACGTCTGCGATCGCCGCGTGGCGAGCGAGTACTTCGTCGGGACGCCGCTCGGGATTGCGCCGGACGAGCGGCACACGTTCTGCGTCAGCCCGACCTGTGCATGGTGACGCCTTCCGGTGGCTCCGAGCCGTGCTTCGAATCAGGGGACGGCGACCGTTCCGCCGAAGCCGTGGATCTGGCAGGCGTAGCGATTGGGGAGCGGAGGCGCGAGCGGGACCGTGTAGGTCGTCGTCGCGCCGCCGGGGAAGACCGCGAGGGAGGTCGCGCCCGAGAAGAGCTCCATCGGATGCGACGTCGAGACGGCGCTCAGGTCGAACATGTAGGGGACGTCGCGGCAGAGCGAGAGCGTCGGGTTCCCGGGGACTCCGTCGATCGTGTACGAGAAGCCTGGCGTCGTGACCACGAACGTGTGCGGGCCGCAGCTCACAGGACCTGTGTCGAAGCCCGCGTCGTGGCCCGCGTCGACGGCGGCATCGACGGCGCTATCGGGCCTCGCGGCATCGACGGGCATGGCCGCGTCCGTCCCCACGTCGATCGGCCCGCCGGCATCGGTCGACCCGCCGGCGTCGTGCCCGAGCGAGGCCGCGTCGACGTCCGCGTGCGCGTCGGTCCCGACGCCCGTGTCGGAACTCGGCGATGTGGGCGTGGTGCACGAAGCGCAGAGAGTCGCCGCGAGCGCGACGATGCCGGTGGCCCAGAAAGTGGAGTGATGCTGGCTCGGGGGCGTCATGGCGGCGGATGGTACACGGATCGACGCTCCGTGGCCCACGCCACGACCACGCGCCGGGCGCGCCCTCTCAGCGCGAGCCCGTGAGCCCGGAGAACGTTTGGTTCGTGCAGCTCGCACTCGCGCACTGCGAGCCCGAGAACGACGCCCGAAAGGTCCCCGTCCACGAGTTGTCCGTGTTGAACGTGCCCGTGAGACGGTAGGTCTCGTTGCACCCGCCCGTCAGCGTGCAGGAGACGTCGAACATGCGCGTCACCCTCGCCGACGAAGGCATGGTCATCATGCAATTGATCCCGCCGCCCGAGACGGAGAGCGCGCTCCCGGTGTCGTTGAAGACGAGATCGCCGAAGCTGAACGTCACGAGCCCGAAGGCGCATTGGTAGTTGACGCCCGGCGTGACGACCCAGGTCCCCGACGGGCTCCAGATGCACGCTGAGGTGTTGTACGCGCACGCCGCCGAGCACGAGAGCGTCCCGCCGCCCGTGTAGCCCCGGCTCGCGCAGCTCGCGCCCGCGAGATCGCTGCCGTCGCACTGCTCGGGCCCGTTGCGGATGTTGTCGCCGCAGCGCGTGCACATCGTGGTGTTGTACGTGCAGCTCGGGAAGCACGAGAGCGTGCCGGCGTTGAAGCCCATCCCGAGCGTGGTGCACATCGCGCCGTTGAGGTCGCCCATGTCGCACGACTCGGGCGCCTGGCGGATGCCGTCGCCACAGTTCGAGCAGGTCGAGGTGTCGAAGCTCGCGCAGTTGCTCCGGCAGAACGCCGTTCCAGAGACGAAGCCGAGCGCGGTGCACGCGCGTGACTCGCCCGCGTAACACGCCCCCAGGCCCTCGTCGCGCGCGCCGTTGCAGTTGTCGTCGAGGCCGTTGCAGACCTCGGCCGGTGGTGCGCACGCCCCAAAGGTGCAGCCAGCGATGCAGGTCTGTGTGCCCGTCGAGCCGCAGGAGGTCGGGCACGACATGCTCCGGCCGAGCACGCACCCGAACCCGTTGTCCGGGCCGCCCACGCAGTCATCGTCCATGCCGTTGCAAATCTCCGCGGGCGGAACGCACGAGCCCGCGTGGCAGGTCGCATCGCAGACCGCCATGCCCGTCGTGCCGCACGTCGTCGCGCAAGCGCTCACGGCACCGCGCACGCAGCCGAAGCCCTCGTCGATGGTCGTGTCGCAGTCGTCGTCGGCGCCGTTGCACGTCTCGGCGGGCGGCATGCACGGGCCGGTGGTGCCATCGGGGTTGCAGCTCGTCGTGCCGCTGGTGCCGCAGCTCGTCGTGCAGGGCCCGCTCGCGCAGCAGCCCTCGTCGATGGTCGTGTCGCAGTCGTCGTCCGCTCCGTTGCACGCCTCCGTCGCGCCCGGATGGATCGTCGCGCTCGCGTCGTTGCAGTCGTCGCCGCCGGCGCAGCTCGCATCGACGTGGTGATCGCCGTCGGCGTCGCGGCCATCGTGCGCGCACGCGTTGGCGGTCGCGTCACAACGGTCGGCCGTGCACATGTCGGCGTCGTTGCAGTCGGTCGCGCCCACGAACGCGCAGCCCACCTCGCCGGCGCAGGTCCAGTGGCCGTAGCAGAAGCCGATTACCTCGCAGTCGGCGTCGGTCGTGCAGTGATCGGGCGGGCGCGGCGTGCAGCCGATGGCGCCGATGCAGATGTGGCCCGTCGGGCAGAGCGCATCCATGGGCTGGTGCTGGCAGACGTGGCTGCGGCATGCGTCCAGCGTGCAGGGCTGTGCGTCGCTACAGTCCGCGTCCGTCGCGCACGCTTGCGGCGTGCCCCCGCAGCCCGTGAGCAAGTCGCAGGAGCGACCGGTGCCGCAGCAGTCGGTGCAGGCCACGTGCTCGCACGCGCCGCTCGTGCAGTGATCGATCGTGCACGCGAAGCGATCCGCGCACTGAGCATCGGTGCGGCAGGTCCCGCTCGCTGCGTCCACGTGCGCGTCGAACGCCGGGCCGACGTCGAAGAGCACCGAGGTGTCCGGATGATCCACCGCGGTGCCGCGCTCGGTACAGCCGACGGAAAGAACAGCCCACCCCAGAGCCCCGAGCCGGGCCCACGTCTCTCGGCGCATGCGTCATGATAACGGGGAACGTGCTCTTCCACATCACGTCTCGATCCGAGTGGGAGCATGCGCTGCAGCTCGGCGCGTATCGGCCGTCGTCGATGCGAGACGAGGGCTTCATCCATCTCTCGACGGCCGAGCAATGGCCACGAACCGCGGCGCGCTTCTTCCGCGGGCGCCTCGGCTTGGTGCTGCTCACGATCGATCCGAGCGCGCTCGCGAGCGAGGTTCGATACGAGTGGGCCGACGGCGAGCGGTTTCCTCATCTCCATGGTCCGCTCGAGACGAGCGCTGTCGTGTTGGTGGAGACGCTCGTGCCCGACGCGGAAGGCTTGCTCCACATCGCGCCGCGGGAGACTCTCTAGTCATGGCGGCACGCGAGCGCGACTTGTTCCGAGCGATCGTCCTCGCAGGCACGGCGCTCGTCACGACGGCGTCGGGCTGCGGGCAAGCGAGCACCGGAACCGACAGCGGCGCCGCGCCGAGCGACGCGGGGACCGACGCCGCGACACTGATGGCCGATGCCGGTCGCGACGCGAGTGTCGCGGCCGACGCGGGCCACGACGCAGGCGACGACGCGATGGTCATCATCCTCTGATCGACCGGTGCGTTCCCTCGACGAGGAGCTGCGCGACCCGCGCTATCGCGACGACCCTCTGCTCCATGCGATGAGCGGCGCCGATCGCCGGCGCGTCGGCGAGATCTGGCAGCACCGTGCCTCGAGCGAGCTCGGTGCGGGGTCGGCGTTCTCGCAGGTCCTGGTGGGGCTCGAGGCGATCGGCGCGCGGCCCGAGGTGATCGCGCTGGCGAGGCAGGCGGCTCTCGAGGAGACGGCGCACGCGCGGGGCTGTCATCGCCTCGCCGAGATCTATCTCGACGACGACCTCGTCATGCCGACGCCGCGGCTCGCCGCCCTGCCCGCGCATCGCGGCGCGACCGATGCGCTGCGCGTGACGCTCCACGTGATCGGCCTCTCGTGCATCAACGAGACCATCGCGTGCGAATTCGTCTCGCGTTGTCTCGACGAGAGCGACGCGCTGGCGGTGCGCGAGGTGTCGCAGCGCCACCTGCGCGACGAGATCGGCCATGCGCGCGTGGGATGGGCGCACCTCGCGAGCGGCGTGATCGACGCGCAAGATCGTGCGCAGCTGGCGAGCTGGCTGCCGCGCCTGGTGAAGGCGAACGGCGAGCACTGGCTCGCGCGCATGCGCACCCTGCCCGAGGACGGGGTTCGCGGGCACGGATACCCGGCGATTCGCCAGCTCGAGGCCGCCGTGCACCACGCGCTGCGAGCGGTGGTGGTGCCGGGGCTCGCGCACGTGGGCATCGACGTGACCCGAACCGCGGCAGCGGTGGCCGCCCTGGGCTGATCTGTTCGTTGACGGATGGTGCGCGAGCGTGGATTCTCGCCAGCCATGCCTGGTTGGACCGCGATTCTTCTCGCTACGCCGCTCTTCGGAATGCAGCTCACGCCGCCGGCGCTCGACGGCGCGGTGCTCGGCACCCCCACGGCGGTCGTCGACTTCGCGGCCGCGTTGCCGATGCCTGCGATGCTCCAGGTAGCCGACGCCGCACCGCCCGCAGCGGAGGCGAGCCCCCCGCCCGACCACTCGGTCCAGAGCCCCGAGCAGATCGCGCAAGCCGAAGAAGACCGTCGCTACACCGCCGACGTCACGCGGCGCCGCGAGCTCGGACAGATCCACCGCGCGCTCGGCATCGCCACCTGGATCGCCATGACGGCCAACCTCGTGGTCGGCATGTTCCAGTACAACGACCTCTACGGCTTCGGCGCAGGCCAGGAGGGAAACCCGTGCACGACGGGCCGCGGCCTCATCCTCAACGAGTGCTCCGGCGATCCCTACGCGCACATCATCTCGGCCACGACGACGACGGTGCTCTACTCCGGCACCTTCATCCTCTCGCTCTCGATGCCCGACCCCAACGACGCCGACTCGGGCAACGGCGCGTTCGCCCAGCACCTGCGCATCCACGAGATCCTGCGGTGGATCCACTCCTTCGGAATGCTCGCGCAGGTGGTGATCGGCGCGCTGATGAGCAACGGCGTGTTCGGCGACCGCGCGAACAACTACGGCACGCTCGAAGCGATGGCCGCGGTGCACCAGACGATCGGCTGGGTCACCTGGGGCGCGCTCACGGGGGCGGCCGCGGTGATGTTGTTCTGAGCGAGAGATCGTCGATCGTGACCAGGCCGCGTCGGAGGTATGACCCTTCGCCCGCGGTCGGGAACGAGCAAACGACGGCTCGCCCTCATCGCGTTCGAAGCCTCACACCTCCGGCGCTCGGGTTCGAGGTCGGCTGGTTTTGAAGTTCAAGGCGTCTGCGACGCGTCCGCTGCGTGAATCGCTCCGCGATTCGCGCTTCAGTTGGGGCTAACGCCCCAAGCCCCAACCGTGTGAACCCACCTGATTGAATGCCGACGATCAGGCGCCGCGCATGGTGGCGAGCGCCGTCGTCCATCGCGTGAGCTCGTCGAGCATCGCCATGGCCGCCTTGTCCTGCACGTCTCCAGGCGCGAACACGCCGTCCTTGATCGACTGCGTGAAGAAGGGCAGCGACACGGCCTCCGGGATGGGCATGATCTTCAGCGTCGTCAGTACGCTCTTGGCCATCTGCACGCTGCGCGTTCCCGCCGAGACACCGCCGTAGCTCACGAACGCCGCCGGCTTGTAGGCCCACTCCGCAGCCAGAAACGTGAGCGCGTTGAGCAGGCTCGGCGGCATGCCGAAGTTGTACTCGGGCGTCACGAAGACGAATGCGTCGGCCGCGCGCACCTTCGCCGCCCAGCGCACCGTATGCTCGTGCTCGTACTGACCGAGGCGCGGATGCTTCGGCTCGTCGTAGAGCGGTAGCGCCTCTTCGCGCAGGTCGGTGATCGACGCCTCGAGCTTGCCGTGCGCCGTCGCGCGCGCGAGCGTCCACTTCGCGACCGGCTCTCCGGCCCGGCTCGGGCGCGTGCTGACCAAGACGACCATGAGTTTGTGCATGCGCGGCTCATGGAACCCGCCACGCAGACCGCAAGCCCGGGACACGTTCACCCACTACAATCGCCGCCGGATGAAGCAGGTGCCGCAGATCGATCGGGAGGATGCGCGCGACCTGCGGCGTATCCAGGACTGGGAGAGCTGATGGGAAGGCGGCGGCCGACGGGCGAGGACGACGACGGACCGATCGCGGCGCGCGGCCGTCGCACGCCTCCCGAGGACCGCGTCTCGGATCCGCCGCTGACCACGAGCCCGCTGAGCCGCTTCGGGATCGGCTGCGCGATCACGGCGGCGCTGGCGTTCGTGGGGATCGGAGCGATCGGGTTGGCCGTGGTGAGCTGGCAGCGGTTTGCGTCGCCGGCGATCCAGGAGGCGCGCGAGGAAGGGAGCGGGAGCGGGAGCGGGAGCGGGAGCGGGAGCGGGAGCGGGAGCGGGAGC
>JAYVCF010000221.1:0-9105 GCA_043750095.1 Deltaproteobacteria bacterium | reverse complement strand
TCACGACCACGAGCAACGGCAGCACGCCCGCGCCGGTCACGACCACGAGCAACGGCAGCACGCCGGCCCCCGCGAACGACCCGCACGGGTTGGATGCGGTCGCCTGACCGAAGACGCGCGCCGGCGAGTCGAGCGATGAGCTCCTCGCCGGCGCGGTCGTCCCACGTCGCAGTGTGCGTCGCCCCCACGAACCAGGATCGCGTCGCAGCGCTGGGCGACGCCTGAACGCGCGGCTCATGGCAGGTCGTCGACGATCGTCACGGTGTGCACCGCCGATGCGAGCGCAGTCCGCGTCACGCCGCCATCGCTCGCGCCGCCGTCGAGGATCATCGGATCCTCGAGCGCGAGGCGCAGCACGATCGTGTGGCCGACGACGTCGCTCGGCCCCGTGATGTCGAAGATCACGCGGTCCCCGACGCGCAGATAGCCGCCCTCGTCGGCCGTCAGCCGCCGCGTCATGAGCGCGAGCGACGACTCGCCGAGCACCACGCCCTCGGGCGTCTCGGCGACGTAGTGCACGATGCGTCCCTCGGGATCGAGACCGAAGATCCGGCAGGTGACCGGGACGTGGTAGGCGCCCTGCGGGCCGTGCACGAGCTCGATGGTGCCGCCGTCGATCAGCGGCGCATACGAGGTCTCGCCCGTCCCGAGCTCGACGAAGCTCGTGGCTCCGTCGGGCCCGAAGTGCGTCGGCGTGTGCGCGGGCATGGTCGGGCAGCCGACCACGAGGGCCGCGGCGAGCAGCGCGAGGCGCGAACGATCTCGACCGGAGTCGTCCGCGGAGCGGACGCGACACAATTGTGTCGGCCCGGCGAGCCGGGCACTCCTGTCGAGATCAGTCGAGGAAACAGCCGCCACCGAACCCTCGCGGCGCGACCGGTGTGATTCCCCCCATCACCGTGCACTGATTGCCGAGCACGTCGCGCAGCGATCCGACGAGGTGCCAGTCGGCCTGCACGTCGGGATCGGCGAGCGGTGAGCCCTGCCACCACTCGATCGTCTGCTCCATCATGTCGATGGTGCCCATCGCGCGCGCGCAGTCGCCGTCGGCGAAGAACGTCGTCGCGGTGCGGAGCGTCAGGTACATGTTCAGCATCATGAACGCCTTGCCGAGCGTCATGTTGCTGAACTCGGGCAGGTTGCCCGTGGGTACGGCGCCCACGGCGAGCGGGTTCGTCACCGAGACGGAGCGCGTGACCGTCGCGCCGCTCGCGGTGTCCACGTAGGAGGTCTCGACGACGAAGGCGGGCGCGCCGGGGCCGCCCGAGGCCGCGGGGTCCGCGAGCAGCTCCACGAAGAAGCCGCCTCCGCCGCCGCGCCGGCCGTGATCGAGATCGCTCGGGCCGGTGCGCTGACCGAGCAGCAGCACGGGCGAGCCGAGCGTTGCCTCGGTGCTCGTCGACTGCGCGCGCGCCGCGCCGTACGTGCGCCCGATCGAATAGCCGGTCGCAGGTGTGACGCGCATCGTGAAGTCGCGCGCGATGGGGAAGAGCGACGTGCGTCCCTCGAGATCGAGCACCTGCGTGAGGTCGGCGCGGCTCTGCGCGAAGTAGTAGGCGCCACCGCCGAGCTCGCCGATGGCGATCGGGAGGGCGTCGGCGTAGGGATCGCCCGCTCCCACGATGGAGATCGTGGCGCCCGAGGCGAGCATCGATGTCGCGAGCGCGACGACGCGGTCGGCGCTGGCGAGGCCCGCGTCGGCGGAGCCGCTCGTCAGCATCAGCACGTGTCGGTGGCCGGTCCAGCTCGGATCGGCGAGCAGGTCCCCCGCGAGCGCGAGCCCGTCGTAGGTCGCCGCGCCGGTGGCCGTCCCCGGCATCGAGAGCGTCGTCGCCGCCGCAGCGAGCGTCGCATCGTCGGGCGCGACGGCCGTCACCAGCGTGTGCACGTCCCGGCCGACCTCGATCACGCTCACGCGATCGCCGGGCCGCAGGCCGACCACGAAGTGGTGGATGGCGTCGAAGATCGCCGGCGCGATGCTCGCCATGCGCGTCGTGTGCTCGACCACGATCGCCGTGTGCACCGGCGGGCGGCTGAGCGTGCTCGGATCGACGGAGCTGTTGAGCGCGATGAACGCCATGGTCCACGCGGTGCCCTCGAAGCGCCGCGCGACGGCGAGCGCCGCCTGCGCGCACACGGTGTCGCCGCAGTCGGCGGGCGGAAGCGCCAGCGCGTGCTCTGCGAAGAAGCCCACTGGATCGAGCGTGCTCGGCGCAGGCACGGCGCCCGCAGCGACGATCGATCGGAACTCGGCGATGTCCTGCGCGCCGCCTTGCCCCACGCCCACGGATCCGTTGCGCGGTGTGGCCTCCGCCGCAGTCGAGCTGGAGGCCGAGCAGCCGAGCGCGGCTATCGAGAGCAAGTGCGCGAGCGTGCGAGCGAGCCGTGTGAAACGCGTCATGGGTCGAGTCCTCTCAAGGTGTGGTGCGGGCGACGGCGATCTGTGCGTGGGCCCCGGGACTGTCGCGGCCTGCGGGGCAGCCCGGCATCGCGAGCAGGACGTGCTCGCTCGTGCCGACCAAGAGCTGCGTGTGACCGGTCGTGTCCGCGTGCGCGACGACGCCCCTCGGATCGTCGCCCGGCTCCATCGGCGTGAGGCTGAACGCGAGCGGCACCACGAACGCGCCGCACTCGACGCGCTCGCCGTTGCAGCTCTCGGGCGCGCCCGGCGTCACCGTGGCCAGACCGAGGGAGAGAGGCGCATCGAGCGGCCCCTCCACGGTGAGCGAGCGACTGACGAGCGGAGCCGTGCTTCGGTTCCAGACCATGAGGTGCTGGGGATCGGTCGTCGACGCGTCCAGCGTGTCCCCGACGGTGAACGGCATCATCGCGAGGGGGATCCCACAGAGAAAGAGGTGTACGGAGGTCGTGTCGGGCTGATCGACCCGGGCATCGACGCAGCCGTCGGCGCCGAGATCCAGGGCCGCGAGCATGCCGGTGCGACCGAAGAGCTGCGAGAACGCCATGCTGGGGCGATCGGTGGTGCACGTGGTGGGCGCGTTCGCCGCGGTGGCCTCGTCGTTCGGCAGCCCGGCCCCGATCAGCCACGACGACGCGCCGCTCGCCTCGCGCAGCTGCACCGCGCGCTCGGGCGACGGTGGATCGCTCACCTGCGTCCCTACCGAGAACGGCGCTCCGGACGACACGAGCACGATGCGATCGGTCGCGCCCTCGGCCCGCAGGAGCACGAGCTGACAGGCGGGAAAGGTGGCGGGGCTCGGGCTGCGAAACGTCGAGGCGTCGCGCCTTCCGCCGTCGCTCGTCGCGCTAAAACGGGCGGGACCGACGGCGGCGCGCGCGGCCGCTTCGTCGATCGGCACCGTCGCGCCCGGGTCGAGATGGAACGTGATCGCGTCGCCGAAGATCGCGGGGTCCACGATGCGCGAGAGCGTGAGCCCGGGCGGCAGTGCCGTGCTCAGCGCCGCGCAGTCCGGTCGGGCGGCGGTCCACGCGATGCGGACGTCGACGGGCGCGCTGGTCGAGTTCACGAGATAGGCGATCGTGCTCCAGCTCGGCGGGCGCGGCTGCGGGCTCGCGATGCATGCGAGCAGCGCCAAGGCGAGCGACACCCGCGGCGCCGCGCGAGAAACGGGCGTGCGACCCGCTCGCAGAAGCGCATACGGCAGCGGCAGCACGGCGAGCGCCCAGAGATCGCTCGGGTCCGCCACGAGCGTGGCGCGCGCGATGCCGATCGTGCGCAGCGCGTGAGCGAGCAAGTCCGCGCTGCTCTGCGAGAGCTCGGTCAGCGCGAACGCAACGCCGACCAGCAGATGCGCGGCCTGCTGCGCGTGACGTGAGCGCGCTCGCACCAGAACCGCGAGCACGATCGGTGCGACCACGAGGCCAGCGACGTCGCTCAGCTTGCCGGTGATCCAGCCGGGCAAGAGGTGCGCGCCCTTGAGGAACTGATCGTTGATGACGAGCAAGACGAGCGCGAGCAAGAACGCCGGATGCAAGAGCGCCCCGCGCGGATCGCACTCTGCGGCTTGCCCTCCCGGCTCTCGCTCGGCGCCTCTGGTCTCCATTCGCCCCCCTAGACCTAGACCGAGAGCAACCCGCGTTCCACGTCGTAATTCATGGTAATCGAAGTGGACGCGACGTGTGATGGCACGCTTCGGCAGTGCCTCCTCCACCCCCGTCCCGACGGAGACCTCGCGGGGGTACACGGCCGACGGTGCGCGGTCTCTCTCGCGCGTGCCGCGATCCAGCGCGCGCTATTGGGCCCGCGATCCACTCGACGACGGAAGCGGCGAGGCCGCCTCGCCCACCGCCGCGGCTCTGTAGACCACGCGGATTTCTGAGACGGTGGTCGCACGCGTCACCGAAAGGAGCCCTGATGAGTGACGAGCGAAGGGCGAAGAGGCTGTCCGATGAAGAGATCGCGACGGCACCCGTCGGTCGTCGATCAGCGCTGGGTCTCCTCGGTGCGGGGGCGGTCGGGCTCGCGCTGGCGGCTGCCATCACGGCATGCGCGGGGGCTGCACCGACAGCGATCCCGTCGATCGTCCTGGATACGGGCGACGCTGCGGCGGCGGCGGCTATCGCACGTGCAGTGACAGCGACCCCTACGATCCGGCGGGCCGCGGTCGACGCTGCTGATCGAGCCCACCTTCAGCGGGACGCAGGAACGACCACCGCCGCGAACCTCTGCGTCGAGGTGAGGTTCTCTTCGTCGTGGACCGACACCTCGACCGCGCCGTGACGCGCGAAGATGCGCTTCACTTCGTCGATCTGGCCACCGTCGATCGAGTGCACGGACATCAGCACGCGGCCGTCGCGCACCTTGCCCTCGTAGCGCTTCGCTTGAGACTCCGGCATGCCGAAGCCGAGGAGCGCTCCGGCCATCGAGCCGACCGCCACCCCCACGGCTGCGCCGCCGAGAACCCCGAACACCGGACCGACGGCGAGGAGGGGCCCGATGCCGGGGATCACCAACGCGCCTACGCCCGCGAGGAGCCCGAGCGTCGCGCCCACGGCGACGCCCCCGCCGGCACCCCCGCCGGCACCCCCGCCGGCACCGGCGACTGCGCCCTCGTACGGAAGAAGGACGGACACGTCGTGCATCTTGAAGCGCGCTGCGTCGAGCTCCGCGATCACCTGCTCCGCTTCGGCTCGGCTCTCGACGATCCCGAAAATGGCTTGGTTGTCCTTGTTCATCTGCATCTCCCGCGCCGGATCGAGCAGTCATCGTGCCAGCCGTCATCGCGCGCGCGGCGCGCCGCCGATTGCGGCAGCCTGCACCAGTTGCTGCGACATGGCCGACCGTGCTGCGACACTTCGGTCGCTCGCTCGCGCCGAATGCGGCGCTCCCGTGGTGGACCAGAGCTTGCTCCTAGATGCGTGTCTCCATCCACGAAAGATCCCCACCATGAGCAATGAGTCCAAGCGCGCCGAGGGCACCGTCAAAGAGATCGGCGGAGCCATCAAGAAGAACGTCGGGCATCTGCTCGGCAACGAGAAGATGGAAGCACAGGGCACGGTCAAGGAGCTCGAGGGCAAGGCGCAGAAGAACGCCGCCAAGGGTGCCGAGCGCGTGAAGGGCGCCGTCCAAGAGATCGTGGGCGCGGCCAAGCACGAGGTCGGCTCGATCCTCGGCAACGAGCGGATGACGGCCGAGGGCAAGGTCAAAGAGCTCGAGGGCGCGGCCCGCCAGAAGCTCAACAAGTAGGCGTCGGCCCTCGCGGGCACTGCGGTCGAGATCCGTACGCGGGCGTCGTCGAGGAGAGCGACGGCGCCCACGTACGTCGTTCTCGATCCTCTCTCGCGACCCTCTCGCGCGACCCGCTCGCGTCGATCAGCGCATGCCGTGGGTGCGGCGGCCCTGGGTCTCCCACCACGCGCGGTACTTCTGCTGCACGACCTCGCGGTCCTTCTTGCCCGCGCCTGGGTGGAAGCCGAAGTACTGCTGCGTCGTGGCCTTCAGGTCTTCGCCCGCGGCCGTGCGCAGCGTCTCGTCGCCATGCGTGAGCGCGTCGATCAGCCACTCGATGCGGTGACGCGACTCGTTGCGGTCGGCCCACGCGGCCCACTTGCGCGCGCCAGCGCCCAAGTCCTCGCAGGTGATCTCCACCAGCGCGAGGTGTGCGGCGTGGACGACCTGGCCGTTCTCGTCCTCGAGCAGATCGACCAAGAGGCGTAGCGCTCCCGCGTCGCGGATCGCGCCGAGCGCTGCGATCGCGCGCAGTCGCCGCGTCGGGTCCTTGCCGCGGATGCGGCCCGTACGTCGCAGCACGGTGAGCGCTTCGACCATCTCGGGCAGACCGCGCTGCTTGATCAGGGCCTCGCAGGCGAGCTTGCGCAGCGCCTCGTCGTCCTCGTAGACGCGCGCCGTGAGTGCGTCGATGAGCCCTCCGTGCACGATCTCGTTCGCGAGCATCGTCGCGTAGAAGCGAAGCTCGAGGTCGGCGCTGCCGAGGATCGTCGCGATGTAGGGGACGGCGCGCTCCTTGTACGCGAAGAGCGCGCGCGCGATGGCGCTCACGTCGCGCCCGCGGGGCTGCTTGCGATGCGGGCGCCGCCGGTCGAACCAGAGCGGCCCGGGGAACGCCTGCGCGAGCGCGGGAAGAGGCGCATCGCCCAGGCGCAGGAGTGCTTCCACGAGCGCGGCCTCTTCGTCAGGACCTGCGTGGATGAGGTCCTGGACGAGGTCGTTGACGGAGTCGCCCATGTCGACGATCACCGAGCGACCGGCGGCCGCGCTCGGAGGGATCGAGTGGGGTCGCCCGCCCGGGCGGCTGGCCGGCGTGATCTTCTCGACGCGGCCCTCACGCGCTTCGCTTCGCGAGTAGCTGCCCGTCGGAACGCGCACCTTCTCTTCGAGCGGGCGCGCGCCGTCGTCTTCTTCTTCGCGACGCGGATCGGCACGACGCTTCGCGGCGCCCGCGCTCGCGGAGGCGGCGCTCGGGGACGGGCTCGAGACAGGGCGATCCGACTTGCGCGCCGCCGGACGATTGCTCGGACGACGGTTCGTAGCGACGACGTCGGCGGGCGCCTCTTTGTAGAGGTAGGTGTCGTGCGGCGCGGCCCTGCGTCCAGGCTCGGACTTGGTGGTCGAGCTCGTCGCGACGGGCGCGGCTTCGGCCTCGGCCACGTCGATGTCCGGGCTCGACGACTCGATGTCGGAGAAGTCGTCGGGGTCGGCCGCCGAGATCATCATCTGGGGCTCGTCGTCGTCTTCGCTCGCGCTCGGCGGCGGTGCGGGCTCCGTGTTCCGGCTCGCGATCGGGAGCAGGCCCTCCGGCACCGTGTCGCGCCTCTGGCCGGGCGGCATCGCGACCGACGGAACAGGCACGCGCGTGGGTACCGAGGTCGCCGTGCTCAGCGCGGGAAATCCCGTCCCGGGCATCGCGGGCAGCGGCATCATGCCGAGGTCGGCGGCGTCGCTCATCGGAGGCGGCGGTGCGCTCCGCGGAATGCCCACCATCTGACGGAGCGCGGCGGCGCGCTGCGGCGACTTCACGAACGCGGCCATGTCCTGCGGGGGCGGTGGCGTCGACGAGGTGGGCGCGGGCGGAACGGAGGCCTCGCGGCGGCCTTCTTCGAGCGCCAGCGTCGGCTCGGGGTGCGTGGGGAAGTCGGAGCCTTCGCGATCGGCGAGCACGTTCGATGCGATCACGTCCACCAACGATTGCCCTGCGATCGCGTCGCGTCCGGTGGCGGGTACGGAGATCCGATCGGACGCTGGAGGCGCCGACCATCGGTCTCCGGTCCTTCCAGATCGCGAGGGCGGGAGCGAGCCGACGCTCTTGGCAGCCGCTTTGAGATCGCTGCGCGCGCCCGGCTCGGCCGCTCTGCCGAACTCGACCTGCGACGTCTTCTTCTTGCGCAAGATGATGCGCTCGAGCGCGGCGACCACGCGCGGCGCGAAGCCGACGAGCTCGGGGAGGTCGCGAAGCTCGAAGCGGTCGCCTGCACGATCTCCGTAGAGAAGCAGCACGGTGCGCTCGCGGAGCGCGATCGGCAGAAGCAGCGAGAGCACTTTGGGCGGACGGCGAAGATCGGAGACGACCTGCGTATCGAGCTCCGACGTGTTCATCGGCTCGAGCGTCGCCTCGCGCAGACGGCGTACGATCGCGAAGCGGCCCGGAACGTCGAGCGGGATCGCGAGGCGGCGCACTTCCTCGGCGGTGGCACCTGGTCCGAACGCGTCGCGGCCTTCCGCGAGCTCGCCGGTGAGCGCGAAGAGCGCCGCGTAGTCGAAGAACTGCCGCGCGAACGCGAAGAAGATCGCGAGCACGTCGTCGCGTCCCGTGGCGGCGTCGAGGAGCTTCGACGCGGCGCTCGCGGTGAGCGGTCCGTGCATCTTGCGAATGTCGGCGGGAGGCGCCGAAGGCGCGTTCATCGCGCGCTGTGCTTCGCTGAGCTCGGGCGCGTTCTCGCGGGACTCGCGGGCCTTCGGCGCGGGGCTCGACGCAAGCGTGGCGATGGGCCCGCCACGCGCGGGAGGCGGACGCGATGAGCGACGCACGCCCACGCCCAGGACAGGCGAAGCGATCGCGCCTTCGATGCGAGGAGGCGGCACGCTCGGGCGCCGTCCTTGTGCCGGCGGCGCGAGCCCCGGCGTGGTCATGCGCGGTGCGAGCGCGCTCTCCGTGTCGATGGAGATGTCGAGCGAAGTGTCGAAGGACGGATCCGCGGCGACCGGTTCCTCGGCAGGGGGCGGCATGCTGCTCGGGCGCGGGATGCCGTGCGGATCGGTGGCGCGGCCTTCGTCTCGAGGGGGAAGCGACGACTTTCGCTCGGGCGGTGCGGGCGGCGGGTCTTCGTCTTCGTCGTCGAGCCAGCTCGCGGCGCTACCCTTCTTCGTGGGCAGCGCGCCGAGCGCTCCGCGGCTCACCTTCTCTTGCTGCGGCGGCGCGACGTAGGGAACCTCGCCCGCCTCGCGATGGCGCAGCTTCTCGATCAGCCGTCGATGCCGCGCCGTGGGCTCGATCCCGTAGTGATGCTGGATGCCCGCGCTGATGCGCACGTCGCACACGATGCGAGGCACGAGCTCGTAGCCCAGCAGAAATCCGATCTGTGCCTCGACGTCGCTCGGCAGCGGGTTCGCGACCGCGACCAGGAGCGCGCGACCATCGACCGCGAGCGGGACGATGCGGTTCTTCT
>JAYVCF010000220.1:0-7850 GCA_043750095.1 Deltaproteobacteria bacterium | reverse complement strand
CGATCCCGCCCAGGCCAGCGGCGACAACTTCTTCGCCGCGTGGACGCAAACGGACCCGGTCGGCGCGCAACCGACGATCCTAGGGTCGCGCGCGAGGCTGAGTCCATGAGACTTGCGGCCGGCTTGCTTGTCGCGAGCTTGTGGACCGCGGGCTGCTCGTGCAGCGGCCCAGGCGACGCCGCCGACGCTGGTCACGACGCACACGCGTGGGACACGGCATGGGCGTACGAGGACTCGAACACTGACTCGAACGCCGACGCAGGCCCCTGCACGCCGGGCATTCCCAATTGCGCGACCGACGAGGCGTGCATCCGGTGGGGCGCGCGTGTCGCGCCGCCGGCCACGATCCCGGTGACGTTCTGCTCTCCGGGGGGCGGCAACTGCACGCTCGGCGATACCGCCTGCGTCACCCACGACGCCCATACGACCTGCTACTGCGGGTCCCTAGCCTGTAGCGGGGGACAGATCTGCGTCGCCGACGTCCCCGGCGGCCCAACACGATGCGTCCAGCAGTGCGCCGGGTTCTGACCACGGCGCTCGCGGCCCTCTCGCTGGCGGGCTGCTACCTCGTGCACGAGCGGCCGCGCCCCGACCGAGACGCCAACGCGGCGGACGCATCGTCCGCCGACGCGCCCTCCAACGACATGAGCCTCGCGCCCGATCAAGGGCCTCCGTGTGACGGACGCGGAATGATCTGGGGCACGCAGTGCACGCCAGAACTCGAGGCCGAGTGCCAGCGTCGCGCCACGATGCAGGCGTTCGGCCGTCCCGCTTACTCGCACTGCTTCACGCTCGAGAATGGTCGCCAGTCATCGTGCTCGGTGGGGGACTATTGCGCCGACGGCGCGTGTCGGTGCACAGCGACGCGCTATTGCGTGCCGGGCGATGACGTGTGCGTCAGCGACACCCCCGACGGTAGACACTACTGCATCCCCATCTGCTGGCGCGGGCCCTGACGCGGCCGTGTCCGCCACAGAGAATGGGTCGTCTGCGCGGAAGGGCTACGAGCGCTGGACCTTCTGCTTCGGTCGCGTCGCGTAGTTGAGCTCGGTGAGCACCTCGCGGGCCATCGCCTGCATCTCGGTGCTCGAGCCCTTGGCGAGGAACGCCGCCAGATGGTTGGGATCCACCATCGCGAGCGCCACCATCGCGCGGCGCGCGAGGCCGCGGTTCTTGGTGCCGAAGAAGGTGTAGACCTGCGCGCGGTAGAGCATCGGAGCGAGCTCGCCGACCTCGGGGTCCTCGGCGCGATAGGACTCGATGATCTTCTTGGCCGCCGTGGCGTCGCCGGTGCGCGCCATCGTCTCCGCGGTCACGGCCGCGTACATCGCCTTCACCTTGGTGTTGGGGCCGCGGTCGAGCTTGAGCTTGTCGACCAGCGGTCGCGCGTCCTTCGGGCGGTTGTGGATCAGATAGAGGTACGCGAGGTTCGAGCGCACCTCGTCCTCCGCCATCGTGCCGGCCTTGTTGATGTCGATCGCCTCGAGGATCTCCATCGCCTGCTTGGGGTCGTCACGCGCGACGAGCTGCGCGCGCGCCAGGGACGCGAGCGCATCGCCGCCCTTGCCCTCCCCGAGCTTCTCGATCGCGGCCTTGCGGCTCACGTCGTCGGTGGCCGACTTGAGGATCTCGATCACGCGGCGCGAGCGGCGCGTGAGCAAGTAGAGGTAGACGCCGAAGCCGATGGCGCCTGCGGTCAGCACGCCGACCGCGCCCACGCTCCAGTACCCGAGATAGGGCACGAGCAAGAACGCGAACACCCAGAGCGCGACGAGCGCCGCGCCGATCTGAAGGACGATGTTCCACTTCACGCCCGGCGTCTCGATGTCGGCGAGCTGCTTCTGGCCAGCTTCTGCCGTCGGCGCTCGGAGCTTCTTCGGCTTGGCCACGTTGGGCCGGTGCTTACCCGGCGGGCGCGACCTGAGCAACGGGGCTACACCTGCCCGGAGTGGGCGACCGGTTCGATTCGCTGCGGAGCCTCGTTCGACGTGCGGGCGAGCGCGCGAAAGGCCGCGTGCGGGATCAGCCCTTCGTGGCGGCCCTTCGGCAGCTTCGAGGCGACCTCGGCGCACGTCGCATCGTGCTGCCCGAGCGTGAGCTGAACCGGGCCGCGCTCGCCCTGCCCGGCATTCGATCGGCGAGCGTTCGCGCCGATGATGGCGCGCTGCGCGTGGAGCTCGAGGCGGACGAGGGTCGATCGATCCAGGCGCGCCTGATCCCTTCGACGCCTCGCTTCGCGCCGCACGGAGCGAAGGAGCTCGTGTTCTTGGTCGTCCCCGCGGAGGCGGCGGGCGAGCCCTTGCTCCGCGCGTTCGTGGCCGCGATCGGGTCGCTCGTCGCGCGCGCGCTCTGGGGCGCGATGGCGCCGACCCTCGCCAACGAGCGTGACTCGTCCGCCGCGGTCACCGATCGCGATGGCGACGAGCTGCGGATCGATCTGCGCACGCTCCCGCTCGTGCGCGCCATCGCGCAGACGGCCGGCGGAACCACGCTCCTCGACGCGCTCTCGGTGGACGCGCTCGAAGCCACGGGCGGAAACCTCGCCGCCCGCGTCTCGATGGGATTGCTCGGGCGGTGACACGTCGCGCGCACGCCACCGGTTCGTCACGCGCGCTCGGGTTCGCGTTCGCGCTCATGGTCGGCTGCGCCACCACGCCCGAGGCTCCTCAGTTCGTGGGCGTCTCGCACTGGACCGTGTTCGATCGCGGCGTCGATCCCGCGCACCCGGACGATCCGACCGGCCACGCGACGGTCTACGTCGATCAGCTCCCGCCGCACGGCGCGACGAGCTTTCCCGTCGGCACTCACATCCTTCGGATCATGGGAGAGGGCGACGATCCGACGCTCTGGCAAGCGCACGGCCTCGTGAAGGTCGGCGGCGACTTCAACGCCGGCGGCGCGCTGGGCTGGGAGTACTACGGCCTCTCGATGTCACGCGACGCGCACGGCGAGCTCGTCGCCGCCACGCGCTGGCACGGCATCGGTCCACCCGACGGCGACGGGTACGCCCACGAGGACGCGGGCCCCGTGCTCGGCTGCAACCACTGCCACGGCGCGGCGACGTGGAACGACTCGATCATCGGCCAAGAGCTTCAGCTGGCCGACTTCTGATCCGGACGCGCCTTATGCTTGTTCATCGTGCGACTCTCACCGTCGAGGACTACCGAACATGACTCGTCTCGCCCGCTTCTCTTGTGTCGCCCTCGCGCTGACGGCCTGCACGCAGACACCTGCACCGATGGACGACGCGGCCGCTGCCGTCGATGCCGCCGGAGACTCCGGCAGTGACGCAGGCACCGTGATGCCACGCGACGGCGGTCGCGACGCCTTCGTCATCCCGCGCGACGTCGGCGCGTTCACGCGCATCGACGAGACGGTCGCGTCGGCGGGCCGCACGGGCTGCATGTACGACCGCGGCGCCTGGCCCTGGGAGACGCTCGGCACGGGCGTTCCGATCGGCAACGACATCCCGATCCACCACTTCATCCTCCTCATGCAGGAGAACCGCAGCTTCGACTCGTACTTCGGGAGGATGCCGGGCGTCGCGGGCATTCCAGCCGGCACGACGAACCCCGACGGGAGCAACCCCGCCGTCGCGAGCTTCCACTCGACGACCTACTGCACGGTGGACACCAACCACGAGTGGGACGGCTCGCACCTCGAGTACCACGACGGCGCGAACGACGGCTTCGTCACGCAGAACAACCCCATGGGCGCGCGTGCGATGGGCTACTTCGACGACACCGACATCCCGTTCTACTGGGATCTCGCGCACACGTTCGCGATGAGCGACCACCACCACTGCTCGGTGCTCGGGCCGACGTGGGTGAATCGCGAGTTCTATCTCGCCGCCTCCTCGTTCGGGATGATCACCAACGATGCCGTGCCCACCACGGCGTTCCCCGGTGACGGCCAGGACCGCACCATCTTCCAGGCGCTCAACTCGGCCGGCGTGAGCTGGCACGTCTACTACGAGAGTGCGCCTTTCATCTGGGGCGCGTTCTCGGGCTGGGCGCTTCGTCCCGAGCAGCGCGCGCACCAGAGCAGCTTCACGAACTTCTACGCCGACCTCGCCGCGGGGAACGTCGACAGCGTGGTCTGGATCGATCCGCGCTGGACGACGACGGGCGTGACGAACGACGACGAGCACCCGCCGACGAACCCGCAGGTGGGCCAGGCGTTCATCCGCGACCTCATCACGCACGTGATGGACAGCCCCATCTGGAACGACACCGCGATCATCTTCACCTACGACGAGCACGGTGGCTTCTACGACCACGTGCCTCCGACGGCGGCGTGCCCGCCCGGCGACGGATTCGCTCCCCGCCTCGGCGCATCCGACTACGTCGCCGACTTCGATCGCTACGGCTTCCGCGTGCCGCTCATCGTCGTCAGCCCGTACGCACGCACGGGCTACGTGTCGAGCCACGTCACCGACCACACGAGCATCCTGCGCCTCCTGGAGGCGCGCTACTTGATGCCGGCGCTCACCGCGCGCGACGCGAACGCGTGGCCGCTCACCGACATGTTCGACTTCACGACGACGAACACCGTGCACTCGAGCGACCTCGCGGCAGCGCCCATCGACGCCGCCCACACGGCTGCGTGCGCCGCCGCGTTTTGATCCTCGCGTCTTCGACGCCTCCTGTCGGGATCACGGTGTGCTCTCGCGGATTCCCCCGCGGGCCCGCGCGCGATCACGCATTCGGAAGAGCTCTTCCTCCGACAAGTAGCCGGTGCGGCGATCGACGACGAGGCCGTGCGCGTCGATCATGTAGAAGGTGGGCACGCCGGGGAGCTCACCGAGCGCGCTGGTCCCCCCGGTGATGGTGGCGTCCGCGTCGTAGACCACCGTGTAGGGTGGCGAGAGCGCGTGCGCGTAGATGGGCGCGAAGCTCGCCGCGTCGCGCTCGGCCACCACGCCGAGCACCACCGTATCGGTCGCTTGGCGCGTGAACCGCGAGACGGGTCGAACCTCCGCCTGCGAGAGCCCATCGTAGGTGGCGAGCACGAAGAGCAGCACGAGGCCGCCGCGCTGGTCCGCGAGCTCGACGATCTGGCCCTCGGTCGTGGTGAGCTGAAGCGAGATCGGCGTCTCGGAGGAGCGGCTCGCCCCGCCCACCGTCGCCGCGCCTCCGCAGCCAGCGACCACGACCAGAGGCGTCGAAGACGCGATGATCAGAGAGCATGCGAGAGCCCTGCGAGCGAACATCGGCGACGCAGCTTACGACGTGTCTGCGCGAGGGCTACATTCCGCGCGATGCGCTCTCGCCGCGCCCTCCCCGTCGCGAACGACGCCATGCGCCAGCACTTGGACGCGCTGGTGCTCGGCACGGACGCGCGCGCGCGCCTGGACGCGGACCCGCTCGGCCTCGTGCGGCAGCTCGCGCCCGCGGAGCGTGAGGTCGGCGGATTGATCGCGGCCACGCTGGCCTTCGGAAACGTCGTGGCGATCCGGCGGAGCATCACGCGCGTGTTCGATGCGCTCGACGGAGCGCCGGCGCATGCGGCCGACACGCTCGACGAGCGCGTGCTCTCGCGGCGGCTTGCCGGGTTCGTGCACCGGGTCTACCGCGGCGAGCACGTGGCGACGATGCTCGCCGGCGCCGGGCGCCTTCGGGCTGAGCACGGATCGCTCGGCGCCGCGCTCGCCTCGCGCATCGAGACACCCACGACCGAGGGGCTGGTCGACGCGCTCGCCCGCTGGTCGGCAGTGCTCCGCGGCCCCGATCCAGCGCGCGGGCTCGCGCACCTGATGCCGGACCCCGCGAAAGGCTCCGCGAGCAAGCGCCTGTTCCTCTATCTGCGCTGGATGGTCCGGCGAGACGATGGCGTGGACCTCGGCCTCTGGCCGATCTCGCCGAGCCTGCTCGTCATCCCCGTGGACACGCACGTGCACCGCATCGCACGCAACCTCGGTCTCACGCGCCGAACGGATGCCTCGCTGCGCACTGCGCTCGAGATCACCGCGGCGCTCGCGCGCCTGAACCCCGACGATCCCGTCCGCTACGATTTCGCGCTCTGCCACCTCGGCGTCTCGCGTGAGTGCCCGAGCCGACGCGTCGAAGAGAAGTGCTCGCGCTGCGTGGTCCGCGCGGTCTGCACGCGCTGGCGGTAGCTGGCTCTCTACTCGGCGCGCAGGTGCTCGGTCAGGATCGCATCGAGCGCGGCAGCGTCGCCGATCTTGCCGCCCGTGTGCACGATCTCCCCTTCCGTTCGCGCGATGCCCAGTTCGTGCAGCATCGTCAGCGCCGTCTCGAGCTTCGGCCTCACGACGGACTCTCGCAGCGACACCTCGCCCATCGCGAACGCGCGCCGCCCCGCCGCGAGCGTCGTCTTGATCCACTCCTTCTTCGTCACGCTCTTTCCGCCGAGCGCCACGACGGCCCGCAGGGCCACGCGGTAGGCCTCGATGTACGTGCGGAGCATCTCCTCGTAGAGCGCCACACGGCGGCCCGGCTCCGCGCCCGCGCGGCGCACACGATCGGCCTCCCAGACCACCTCGTCCGACTCGATCATGCGCGAGAGCGCGTCGGAGAAGATCGCTTCGAACTCCGCATCGGCGCGATACATGAACTCGAGCTTGAAGAGCCGCGAGAGCAGCCGAACGCGATCGCGCAGCGCGACGAGCGGCGTCTCCCAGCCGAGGGCGGCCAGCGAGCTCGCGACCAGCGCGCTCGGCACGAAGAAATGGAGCACGGTGTTCTTGTGGTACTCGAGCGCCATTCGCCGATCGTCGGGCACGAGGTAGACACGCTCCACACGTGACGTGTCGTCGGGCTTGGAAGGACGTTCTTCGTTGGCGGTCACGACGGCAGCCGTCGGAGACGCGACGATCGTGAGCAGCTTCGCGTCGAGGAAGAGCTGGATCGCGCTCTCGAGCGCATCCGGTCGCAGATCGAGACGCCGATCGACGAGCGAGCGCGCGATCTTGGCGCCGTGCCGCTGGAAGAGCGCGAGCAGCTCTCTCGCACGCGCCATCAGCTCGGCGTGATCGAGCCCGCGCTTGCGGCTCGACATGAGCGCCGTGGCCGTGAGCGCCGCCGGCGTCACCACCGTCACGCGGTTGATCTCGTACGTGACGCGATGGGCCACGCGCTGAACGAGCGCGCGGCGATCGGCCGGCGAGAGCTTGGTCGCGTCGCCGTGCATCGGTCGGAACGGAAGCACCTCGCCGAACTGCAGATAGAGGCGCCCGTACTTCGAGCGCAGGATCCGTCGGCTCTTGATGAGCCCGCCCATGCTCTCGGCCTTCTTCTCGCCGCCGTCGAGCTCGTGCACGTACGAGCCCTCCTCGATGATCCGCTCGTAGCCGATGGAGACCGGCACGAACTGGATCTCGCGATCGTCGAGCTTCAGCGCGGCGTCCACGATCATCGACAGGATGCCGAGCTTGGGCGGCAGCAGCTTGCCAGTCCGCGAGCGGGTCCCTTCGATGAAGAGCTCGAGGTGGTGCCCTTCGAGCAGCACCTTGCGGATGTAGGCGTCCACGAGCTGCGGATAGAGCTTCTTGCCCTTGAAGCTCCGCTTGATGAAGAACGCGCCGCTGCGACGGAGCAGCGCGCCGAGCGGAAAGAACGAGAGGTTGTCACCCGCAGCGATCAGCGGCGGAGCGAGACCGCGCGCGTAGAGAACGTCGGAGATGATGAGGTAGTCGACGTGGCTCTTGTGCGAGGGCATCAGGATGAGCGGGCCCTTGCGCGCGGCCTCGCGGATGCGGGCGACGCCCTCCTCGTCGACCACCAGGCCGTCGTAGATGCGGTTCCAGACGCGATCGAGCACGCGGTGGAAGAGATCCACGACGGTCATGTCGACCGAGGCGCACAGCTGCTCGAGCTCGCGGCTCGCTT
>JAYVCF010000219.1:0-6521 GCA_043750095.1 Deltaproteobacteria bacterium | reverse complement strand
GCGATCGGTGCGCTCATCGCCGTCGCTGCGGTGCACGCTCCCGCGAACGGGGATCCATCGCCCATCGCCGGGCCGGACGAGCTGCACCCGACTGCAAAGAAGAGGAAGTACGCGAGCGAGATCTCGGCAAGAGGCGTCGAAGACGCGATGAGCGCGGCGCCCCCGCGGCGCTGGCTCACTGGAAGTTCTGCACCGCGTAGACGCCGCCGCTGCCCGAGTAGAAGCCACAGGCGACCCTCGAGAAGCTCGTGCTCGACATGTTGATGTAGTGGCCGTGCGCCGGCGGGCCGTAGAAGTCGCCCGGCCCTTCGTCCCACATCTGCTGCAGGCAGCCGCTCACCGTTTGTTCCACGGAGCCCCAGCCGGGGCACTCGTTCTGTCCGTTGCCCCCGCTGCAGATGCCCGCGATGAAGCCCGCGTGGTGCATCGACGGATGGTCGTGGTCGTACATGGCCATCATGTCCGCGCACGCCTCACCCGCGGTCCAGCGCATGAGCGGCGGAAGGTGCTGGCACTGACATCGGAACTGGTTGATGCGGATCACGCAGTCGGCGTGCGGATCGCCCGTGCTCGCGGGCGTCATGGGCATGCATCCCGCGATCGGGAGCGCGAGCGGCGTACCCGTCGTGCACGTCGGATCGGGCATGATCCAGGCATCGGGGACAGGCGCGGTCCACGCGTCGGGCAGCGGCGCGGTCCATGCGTCGTGGCCGGGCGCGGACCACGCGTCGTGACCGGATGCAGACCACGCGTCGGTGCCGGGCACGATCGTCCCGCTGTCCATCCCCGGATGGATCGTGCCTGCGTCGTTGCCACCACCGCGCGAGCTCGAGCCGATCCGGCCTTCACAGCCGGCGACGAGGAGTAGCGCGAGGAAGGCGGAAAGTCCGAGGAACGAGAAAGGCCGCATCGGTGCCTCCCGAGAAGACGGTCAGCATAGCGCCGGACCGATGGCTAGAACAGGGACCCTTGCGGCACGCGGCGCTTCTTGCCGAGATGGACGAACGCGCGCTCGGTGGCGACGCGGCCCTTCTGGGTGCGCGCGAGGAACCCGTTCTGCAGCAAGTACGGCTCGATCACGTCTTCGAGCGTGTCGCGCGGCTCGCTCAGCGTGGCCGCGATCGCCTCGATGCCCACCGGGCCGCCGTCGTACACGTCGATGATGACGCGCAGAAAGCGCCGGTTCATCTCGTCGAGGCCGGCGTGATCGACCTCGAGGCGTCGGAGCGCGTCGTCGGCGGCCTTGGCGTCGAGCTTGCCGTTGCCGAGGATCTCCGCGAAGTCGCGTGCGCGTCGCAGCAGGCGGTTGGCGATGCGCGGTGTGCCGCGCGCGCGTCGTGCGAGCTCGAGCGCCGCGTCGTCGTCGATCTGCACTTCGAGAATGCCCGCGCTGCGTCGCACGATGCGCGCGAGCTCCTCGGCCTCGTAGTAGTCGAGGCGTGCCTCGATCCCGAAGCGCGAGAGCAGCGGCCCCGTCAAGAGGCCCGTGCGCGTCGTCGCCCCGACGAGCGTGAAGGGCGCGATGGGAATCTGCAGCGTGCTCGCCATCGGTCCGTCGCCGTGCACCACGTCGATGCGGAAGTCCTCCATCGCCGTGTAGAGGTTCTCCTCCACGACCGCGGACAAGCGGTGGATCTCGTCGATGAAGAGCACGTCGCGCTCGCCCAGCTTCGTGAGCAGCGCGGCCAGCTGACCCTTGTGCTCGATGGCGGGACCGTGGGCGAGGTGCAGCGTGACGCCGAGCTCTTCGGCGAGGATGAACGCGAGCGTGGTCTTGCCGAGGCCGGGCGGTCCGAAGAGCAGCACGTGGTCGAGCGCCCCGGAGCGCCTCTTGGCGGCGTCCACGTACACGATCAGGTTCTCTTTGATGCGCGTCTGCCCGACGAAGTCATCGAAGCGGCTCGGTCGCAGCGACTGCTCGATGCGCGACTCTTCGTTCTCCGCCGCGGGTGCGGGATCGAGGAGGTTCTGCGGGCGCGCACCCTTCTGTGATTGCTTCACCATCGATCAGCCCAGCACCGCGAGCGCTTCGCGGACGAGCGTGCCCGTCTCTTTGCCCTCGGCGTGCGCCGCGATCGCCGCGACGGCGCGATCCGCCTCCGAGGGGCGGAAGCCCATCGAGACGAGCATTCCCGCGACGCTCCCCAGCGGGCCGCTCACGCGCACCGAGCTCGCGGTGATCGGCGCCGTGATCGAGCCGGGGCTCGAGGGCGTGGCGAACGAGAGCTTGTCCTTCAGCTCCAGCGCGAGCCGCTCCACGATCTTCTTGCCGACACCCGGGATGCCCTGGAACGCAGCACGATCGTTGCGCGCGATGGCGGACGCGAGCTCACGCGCCGAGAGATGCGAGAGGACCGCGAGCGCGAGCTTGGGGCCCACCGACGACACGCCCATGAGCGTGCGGAAGGCCGCTCGATCTTCGGACGTGACGAACCCGTAGAGCACCAGCGCGTCCTCGCGTACGTGGGTGTGCACGTGCAACGTCACCGGCCCACTCGCGGCGAGCTTGCCGAGCGCGCCGAGCGGAACGAAGACCTCGTAGCCCACGCCGCTCACGTCGAGCACGATCGATCCATCGACGGCTCGCTCGCCGATCAGTCCCGTCAGTCTTCCGATCACGGGCGGGAGAATAGCCCCTCTCTGCCGACGAGGAGGCGCGATCCCGAACGGAGTGCCCGGCTGGCCGGGCCGACACAATTGTGTCGCGTCCGCTCCGCGGACGACTCCGGTCGGGATCAGCGCCGCTTGCGTCGCGCGATCACCAGCGCGAGCAGCGCGAGCCCGAGGAGCCCGCCGCGCGCGCTCGCCGCACCGACGCGGCATCCGCAGCCCGCGTTCGAGGGTGGCCCACCGCGCAGGCCCGAGTCGCGTCGGCTCGCGTCCATCGCCACGACACCGCCGTCGGTCGGCGGATTCGGCGCGCAGACGCCCTCGAGGCAGTGCGCGGTCGCTCCGCAGTCGACGCCGGCGCAGGGATCGGGCCCGCACGTGCCGTTGCGGCAGCGCTCGGCGGCGCCGCACGTCACGCCCAGACATGCGTCGACGCACGTGCCCGCGCGGCAGACCAAGCCCGTCCCACACGTGACGCTGGCGCAGAGATCGACGTTGCACACGCCCGCGTTGCAGAGCTGTCCGAGCGGACACGTCACGCCCGCGCACGCGTCCATGCAGGTGCCCGCGGTGCAGACCATTCCGGCGCCGCACGTCATCGTCTCGCAGCCCATGTCCACGCAGCGACCCGCGGTCGGCGAGCCGGTGCGTGTGTCGCACGCGGTGCCCGTGCCGCAGAACGTGCTCGCCGCGAGATCGGCGCACGTGCACGCCGGCCCACAGAGCGTGGACGCCCCAGGCTGATCGGCGATGCAGAGCTGCATCGCAGGACAGACGACGCCGAGGCAGAGGTCGATGCACGCACCGCTGATGCACTGCAGGCGCCCGGGGCAGTGCACGCCTGCACACGGATCGACGCACACGCCCGCGCGGCAGACCGTTCCGGCCGCGCAGGGTGTCGTCAGCGCCGCGCACGCGCTCTCTTCGCAGAAGCCGCCGACGTTGCACGCGCGACCGGTCGGGCACGCGCCCTCGAAGCACGCATTGAGGCAGAGGCCGCTCGAGGCGTCGCACGCGGTGCCCATGGGGCAGGGCGTCAGCGGCAGGCAGTTGAAGCTCGTGGTCGCGTTGCAGGGCTGGAACGCGCCGGGATGAATCGCGGGGTCCGCGTCGTTGCAGTCGTCGCCGCCGCAGGTGATGTCGCGATGGTGATCGCCGTCGCCGTCGAGACAGATCGAGGTGTCGTCCTCGTTGAGGCCCGCGATCGCGTCGAGCTCGTCGTCGCTCGAGTGGAACGCGCACTCGGGGCCGGGGTTGCCCGGGTTGCCCGCCTGCATCGCGACGTAGCGGAACGAGAGGCCACAGGGCAGGGACCAGACCGTGACGAACGAGTCGGCCACGGCCTCGCCCGCGCTGTTGTCGCGCAGCCACGTCGCCAGATCGGCGCGCGTCGCCTCGGCCTCGCCCGTCGCGCGTCCGTTGCGCGTCCAGCCTTGCGTGAAGATGCGGATGAGGCGCGCCTCGTTCCACTGCGCCGGGTCGGGTGCCGACGGCGGGGCGGTCACGGTCGCGTCGGGATTGTTGGACAGCCAGAGCGTGTACTCGAATGCCTCGCAGGGCAGCGGGCCGTGGTCCGTCACCGGAAACACGACCACGCGGTTCGCCTCGCCGCCGAGGTCGTAGATGCGTCCGCGGGTCGGCTCGTAGTTGCCGGGCGATCCGTCGGCGACGCCCGCGCCGCTCGCGTTGGTGCGGATCACTTGCGTCCAGTACCAGTCGAGCGAGTTCGCCTGGAACGAGGGGTCGTTGCCGCCCGGCGGACTGCTACCGATGGCGCCGCACGCGTAGCCGCTGAGGATGAGCGGGTCGTTGGTCCTCCCGATGCAGCCGTTCACACCGCGGATGTAGTGGGCGAAGTGGAGCTGCGGCGCGTAGAGGTGGTCGCGGGTCTCGAAGATGTCGGTGACGACGCCGTCGGCGTGCGCCGCGGCGACCACGTTGAGGCACGCCATGCCAGACGCATCGACGCAGGTCGCTTGCGCACTTGCGAGCTGCGGCGCGGCGAGAACCGGTGCGGCGAGAACGGAGAGACAGACCAGGCCGCGGAGGAACGACGTGCGCGTCATTCCCCCATGGTACCCGATCCCGATCGGAGTCGTCCGCGGAGCGGACGCGACACAATGGTGTCGGCCCGGCGAGCCGGGCACTCCGTTCGGGATCAGTGCCCGATGGGCGGCGTCATGCCCGCGAAGATGGCACTCACGAACGCCGTCACGTCGGCGCGCCCCTGTGTCGATTGGAGCGCGACGAAGTGCCCGTCCACGCCCGCGGGCGGCATGTACTGCCGCATGCCGACGGTGAACATGCCGGTCCCGACGGTGATGTTGCCGATCAGCGGCGCATCGACCGCGCCCGGATCGAACCCGGGAGCCGTGAGGACGGGCCGCACGAACGTGAAGCCGGCCGCGCCGCCGAACGCCTGCAGCGTGGGCTCGGGTGTGTAGCTATCGCCCACGCCGTAGGTCGCGAACACGTGCAGGCCTGGCGCACCGGTCGGCCTGTCGCGCGCGAGCCGCCGCGCCACGTTCACCGCGTCGGAGCGCTCGAAGAACATCTGGAAGAGCGCGAGCGCGGGGTTGAAGTCCCCGACCGCGAGGTTCCCGCTTCCGTCGTAGTCGAGCAGCGCGAGCGGCACGAGGCGCGCGATGTCGAAGGGCTGCGTCTTGTGCAGGAGTGACTGGGTGAGATCGCCGCCCGCTTCCGAGAGCACCACGCCCGCGAGCGAGGGCTCGAACCCGGCGAGGAGCGCGGCGTGCTGCGCGCCTTGGCTGTGGCCGAACAGAACGATGCGCGTCCGGTCGAGCATGACGGCGCTGCCACCGGGAGGCGTGAGGGTCGCCTCGGCGGCGTAGCGGACCGTGCCCATGAGATCGGCCGCGCCCTGCAAGAACACGTCGCGCGCCGCGTGCGGGTTCGTGAAGTTGTAGACGAGGCGATCGGGACTGCGCGTGCTCGCGCCGCGTCGCGCGCCGTGCTCGGGCAGATCGATCCCGATCGAGACCGCGGGGATGGTCGCCGTCGCGAGATCGTGCGCGACGCCGCCGCGAATGTGATCGGTGAAGCTGCCGCCCGTTCCGTGCGCCGCGACGAGCACGGGATAGCCACCGGCGGGCGCGGCGGCCGTGGGAATGGTGATCGACACGCAGACCTGCTCGGTGCGCACCACCATGGGGTTGCCCATCGCGTCCACGGCGATGTCACCGCCGTCCATCGGCTCTTCGTAGGGCGCGGTGCCGCGCTGGAAGATCGGCAAGGACAGATGTCCGTGGATCTCCGTGAACGCCGCGTCGACGGCGCCGCATCGGCGAAGCGGGGTCCCGTCGTCGCAGGGTGAGAGAGCGGTCGCGGTACAGACCGTCGCGTCGGTGAGCGCGGGGAGCGGCGCCGTCTGCTCGGCCGCGCGCAAGAGCGGGACGAGCCGCTCCGCGTTCTGCGTGGTGAACACCGCGGCGTTCAGCACCGTGGTCGGATCGATGTGCTGGTCAGCCAGGAACGCGCGGAAGGGCGCGTGCACGGTCCACGCGTGCATCAGCGCGGCGTCCGTCGGCGCCGTGTCGGCGAGCACGGCCACGAAGTCCGAGTCGCGCGCGAACGCGTTGCCGCTCGAGTCGCGGATCCCCGTCGTGAGGATCACGGCGTAGGTCGTCGCGGGGCGCAGCGGATCGCCGTGGCCGGTGCGGATACCGAGCCAGTCTTCGCAGAGATACTTGCTCAGGCGTCCGGCGGTGGTCAGCCAGCCGAGCCCGCGATCTTGTCCGTAGGTGGGCGAGCCCGCCGTGATGTCCACGATGCGGATGTGGCCTCCGATCGTGTCCCAGCCGTAGGGACGCGAGAAGCGGAAGTACGCGACCGCGTTGGTCGCGAAGCCGTCGAGATCGGTCTGCGCGGTGGCGACGTAGCGGCCGATGATG
>JAYVCF010000218.1:0-6622 GCA_043750095.1 Deltaproteobacteria bacterium | reverse complement strand
CAGCGAGCCTCCGCAGCCCGACGTACGACGCTTCGGGCGCTACACGCTTCGGTACCGCGTGGCGAGCGGCGGGATGGCCTCGGTGTACCTGGCGCAGCTCTCGGGCGCGGGCGCGGTGCGCAAGTGGGTCGCGGTCAAGCTGATCCATCCGCGCATGGAGCACGACGAGCGCTTCGTGAAGATGTTCCTGCACGAGGCGCAGATCCTCGCGCGGCTCGGACACCCCAACGTGTGCACGCTGCTCGACTATGGCGAACAGGCCGGCTCGCCGTTCATCGCCATGGAGTACCTGCACGGCGAGTCACTGGCCTCGGTGATCCGCCGCGCGCGCGTTCGCGAGCAGCCCGTCCCCTTCGGGATCGCGGCGCGCATCGTGGCCGACGCCGCGCGCGGGCTCCACGCGGCCCACGAGCTGCGCGGCCCGAGCGGTGAGCCGGCCGGCGTCGTCCATCGCGACGTCTCGCCCCAGAACGTGTTCGTCCTCTACTCCGGCGTGACGAAGGTCGTCGACTTCGGCATCGCGCGCTCGGAAGATCGAGAAGACACCACCCGCACCGGGGAGCTGAAGGGGAAGTTCCAGTACATGGCTCCCGAGCAGATCAACCAGGAGCCGCTCGATCGCCGCGCCGACGTCTTCGCGCTCGGGATCACCCTCTGGGAGCTCTGCGGCGACGGGCGAAAGTTGTTTCGGCGCGATCGCGACCTCGACACCATGCTCGCGGTCCTCAACGAGCCGATCCCCTCGATCCGCGACGTTCGCCCCGAGTGCCCCGAGGGGCTCGCCGAGATCGCGCGACGCGCGCTCTCGCGCGATCGCGACGAACGGTACCCCACGACCGACGAGATGGCGCGCGCGCTGGGCGCCTTCTGCTCGCAGGTCGGCGGGGCCGATCCCGAGTCCGTGGGCGACTGGATGCAGGGCTTGTTCGACGATCGAATCGCAGCGCGCAACGCTCTCTTGACCGCTGCCGCAGCCGACACGGCCAACATTCCCATCATCGAGGTCGAGAGCGGCAGCCAGACGGACGGTCCCGGTGCCAACGACGGGGCACGGTCGCGGGACGCGCCCACGCTGCGTCCCAAGCCACGTGTCGTGGGATCGGAGCGAGCACCGCTCTCCGCGCCTGCCCCACCGTCCACGGCGCGCGGGAGGCGAGCCGCGATCGCGGTCGTCGTCGGTGTCGCGATCCTCGCTGCGCTCTTCATCGCCGCGCGGCTCGCGACGGGCCCCGAGGTCGCGCCGGTGCGGCCAGCGGTCGCGGCCGTCGCACCGTCAGAGCCGCCGCCCGTGAGGGCGGGTATCGTTGCCGTGGCACCCGCGACGAGCGTGCCCGCCGAGCCGCCCGTCGACCCGCCCGAGCCGAGCGCCGTGCCGAGTCCGACTCCGAGCACGACACCGGCGGCCGCGGTACACGGCCATGCACGTGCTCGCGCCCCGGTGCCGCCGACGACCACGGCGACCACGGGCCCGAGCCCGACCGCACCTACACCAGCCGGCTTGGGACCACACATCATGACCGACTTCGAGTCGATCGAATGAGCGCGAGCGACACAACCGGCGCGCGATGGGTGCTGCTCGCCCTCGCCCTCGCGCTCGCGCTCGCGGTCTCGGGGCTCGGGCGGTCCTCACGCGCGAGCGCGCAGGCTACCGACGCCGAAGCCATCGCCCAGGCGCGCTCGCACTTCGAGCTCGGCGTTCAGCTCATCGAGCAGGGTCGCTGGCAGCAGGCGGTGCTCGAGCTCCAGGCCGCGCAGAGGATCCACCCCACGGCGCCCGTGCTCTACAACCTCGGCATCGCCGAGCGCGGCCTCGGCCATCCGCGCGCCGCGATCGACGCCTTCCGTGCGTTCCTGGACCTCCTCGGCGAGGACGCGCCCGCGCGACGCCGCTCCGAGGTCGACGGCTACATCGCCGAGCTCGATGGCGAGCTCGCGGAGCTGCGGCTCGTGCTCGCGCCCGCCGGCGCGCGCGTGTTCGTGGACGACGTCGAGGAGTCGCCGAGCGAGGGGCGACTGCGGCTCGACCCTGCTGCGCACGCCGTTCGGATCGAGGCCGACGGATACGAGACGGCGACGCGCTCCGTGACCCTCGAGCGCGCCGGCCGCGCGACGCTCGACGTCACGCTCGCAGCGACGGTCACCGACGGCCGGCTGCTCGTGGAGAGCGCGACCGTCGGCGCGGTCATCACGCTCGACGGTCAGATCGTGGGCGGTGCGCCCTACGACGGACGCCTGGCGCCCGGCACGCACCAGGTGTTGGTGCGAGCGCCAGGGCACGGGGAGCTGCGTCGATCGATCACGATCGAGGTGGGCGCCGACGTCCGCGTCGAGGCCGACCTCCAGGCAGAAGACGAGCTAGTCTCGAGCCCGTGGCTCTGGATCGGCGTGAGCGCGGTGGTGGCGGGCGGTGTCACGCTCGGCGCGCTCGCCGCGGCCGGTGTCTTCACGAGCGCACAGCCACCGATCGTCGGCGATCTCGGGATCGTGACGGGCGCCCTCGAGCTTCGCCTATGACGCGAGACCGCGCCGCGACGCTCGTCGCCCTGTGGCTCGCATCGAGCCTCACGCTCGCCGCCTCCTGCACGGCGGCGCGCACCGAGATCGTGGTCCGCATCGACACCGACATGACCCAAGGCGCGGGCGGAACGCTGACCGCGATCGCCGTGCGGGTCCTCTCGATGGACGAGACCACGCCGCGCTTCGATCAGCAGTTCGATCTCGGGGTCGGGGCCACGCCGCTCGTGCTCCCGAAGACGCTCGGCGTGGTGCCGCGCGACGCCACGCAAGACCGCCGCCTCGAGGTGCAGGTCGACGCGATCCACGGCGGCGCCGTGCTGTTCACTCGCCGCGCGATCGCCACGTTCGCGCAGGGTCGCACGCTCCAGCTCGACGTGTTCCTCGCGGACCGCTGCCGCCAGCCCGAGAACCGGAACTGTCCCGTCGGGTTCTCCTGCGGAGCCACGGGATGCGAGGCCATCGAGCACATGACGCTGCCCGAGCTCGGCACCGACGGGGGGGGCGATCCACGCGATGGCGCGATCGACGCTCCACGCCCCGATGCCAGTAGCGACGCCGGCAGCGCCGGTAACGACGCCGATAGCGACGCCGGTAGCGACGCCGGTAGCGACGCCTTCACGCTCGGCGACGCCGGCTGCGGCGCCACCTGGTGCGGCACGACGTGCGTCGATCTCACCAGCGACATGCTGAATTGCGGGACGTGCGGCGTACCTTGCGGCCCGGTGACGAACGGGACCGCGACCTGTCGCGCCAGCGCGTGCCGAGTCTCGTGCAGCTCGGGCTTCGTGGAGCGAGGCGGCGCGTGCGTCGGCCTCGCCGCGCCGCGCCTACTCGCACCCGCGTCGATGGGACGTACGTCCACCCGCAGACCGACGCTGCGTTGGGATCTTCCCGTCGGCGCAACGGGCGCTCACGTGGAGATCTGCGCGGACCCCGCGTGCGCCACGGTCGAGACGAGCTTCGACGCCGTCGGAACGAGCGGAGCGCCCGCGGTGGCGCTGAATACTTCACCGAGCATCGTGCACCACGTGCGTCTCTTCGCGCGAACGGGCGCCGTGACCGGCACCACGGCGAGCCCTACCTGGACCTTCGCGGTGCCTTTCGCCGACGCGCCCGCTCAGACGTCGTGGCCGCGCCTCTTCGACACCGACCTCGACGGCCACGACGAGGTCGCGCTCGGCGAGCCATCGGCCGCGGCGGTCTCCATCTACGCTGGCACCGCGACAGGACCGGTCACGACCGCCGCGCTTCGACTCACCGGCCCCGTGGCGAGCCGCTTCGGCGCGAGCGTCGCGCACGCGGGCGACGTGAACGGGGACGGCTACGCCGACCTCGTCGTGGGCGCCCCCAGCGAGAACGCGGCGTACCTCTATCTCGGGAGCGCCGGCGGCATCGCGGGCCGCACTCGCATCGCGGGCGCCGCTCTGAGCGAGCTGGGCGCGAGCGTCGCGGGCGCAGGCGACATCGACGGCGACGGATTCGGCGACCTGATCGTCGGCGCGCCCGGCACCGCGCAGGCGCTCGTGTTCCGTGGATCGCCCGACGGAATCGCCGCGCGGCCGGACTTCGTGTTGTCCGGTGCCGCGGGAAGCCGCTTTGGTGCCGCGGTCGCGAGCGCCGGCGACGTGGACGGCGATGGCTTCGGTGACGTCGTGGTGGGCGCGCCGATGGCGGACGCGGCGTTCGTGCACCGCGGAGCCGCCAGTGGTCTCGCGGCGAGCGCGATCGCGCTGAGCGGCGCGGCCGGATCGCGGTTCGGCACCGCGGTAGGGGGCGGCGACGTCGCGGGACTCGATGGCATGTCGGACGTGATCATCGGCGCACCGGCCACGCGCTCCGTGATCGTGTTCGCGGGCGCCGCGACCGGGCTCGACGCCACGGCCGACTTCACGATGACGGGAACGCTGGCCGAGGCGGGGCGCGCCGTGGCCGTCGCCGACATCGATCTGAACGGCTACGAAGACGTGGCCGTGGGGACTGCGGGCGAGCTCGTCGACGTGTACCTCTCGAACTCCTCGGGCCCGGGCGTTCGCGCCGGATGGAACCAACACATCAGCCCCATCGCCGGCGCGATGGGCTTCGGCCGCTCGCTCGTCGTGAGCTTGGTCGATGGCGGGCGATACTTCGGCGTCGTCGTCGGCTCACCGCTCAGCGGTCGCGCCTATTGGTGCGCAGGCCACGCGTCGGGCGCGCTCACCGCCGACGTCGCGCTCACGAGCGCCTCGCCTGGCTCGGACCTGGGCAGCGCGGTCGCGTGCTCCGGCGTGTGGCTCGGACCCTGGGGCGGCTGATCGCGCGCTCGACCCAAGACTAGGGGCCGACCTGCGTGATGGTTCCGGCGATCACGTCTCTCACCCAGTCGCTCACCGTCACACCGCCCGTCCGGCCGCTACCGTCGCGCGACGCCGAGCACGTCGCAGAGCTGCCCGAACGTCTCGCTCCGCTTGGGCCGAGCGTCGCGCAGACGCACCATGGCGTTCTGCGCGCCGTGCTGATCGAAGGGCATCTTGCCGCCGGTCCCGAGCGTGGCGACGCGCAGCGCCAGCGTCTCGCTGTCTTCATCGGTGGACTCGGCGAGCCCGTCGAGGATGCGCATGAGCGTGACCTCGAGCGCACGCCCGAGCTGCGGCATCGAGAGCCCGACGCCGGCTTCTTTGGCTTCGGCGAGGAGCGCGTCGACGGCGACGAGATCGATCTCGGCGCCCTTGCCCATCTCGCGCTCGAGGGAGCGGCCGAGCGACATCTCCGCGGCCGCCACGAACTCGCGCGGCAGCGTCTGACCGATGCTCGCGAGATAGCGCATCAGCGGCACCTGCTGCTCGTAGATGTCCTCGTAGTCTTTCGCGACGTCGTCGAGCGTCTCGGCGAGGATCCCGTCGAGGATGCGGCTCTGCTCGTCGTGGAAGATCCCGCGCAGCGAGTAGACCGCACCGGGGAAGTGGCGCTCGAGCGCCCGCAGCACCTCGGGGAGGTCGAGCCGCGAGAACACCGCGCTGATCTCGTCGCGCATCGACTTGTGCGCCGCCACGCCCGGATACGTGCGCACGCCGCCTCCGAGGTTGTGATCACCGAGGTGGATCACCGCGTAGTCCACGTGAACGGCGGCCTCCGTGCGCTCGTGAAGAAGCACGAGCTGGCCGAACCCGAGGCGCGCCTTCGCCGCGCGGCGCTGCTCGGGCGCGATGAAGTCCACGTCGAAGCCGTATCGCTCCTCGTGCGCGCCGTAGCTGGTGAAGAGCGACGTGATGGCGAAGTGCGCCGCCGCGCCGTGCAGCGAGACGGAGCGCGGCTCGACGAGCTGCTCGAACACGCGACGCCCGTCACGCCACTCGGTGACGTTGCTGCGCGCCTCGGCCAGCGCCGCCAAGAACGGCGCACGAAAGTGGTCGCCGAACTCTTGCGTGGCGAGCTCGAGCGCGCGCGCCGCGTAGGCGAGGCACTGCTGGCCCTCGAGGCCGCTCACGTCGTTGAAGAACCAGCCGCACGACGTGTACATGCTCATCGCGTGGCGCTGCATCTCGAGGAGCGAGAGGGCACGCACGCGCTCCGGGCTGCCGGGGACGAGCAGCGCGTCATCGAGGCCATGCGCACGGAAGAAGCGCTCGCGGCTCGCGGCGGACGGATCGAGCAGGAGCTCGACGTACGCGTCGCGCGCTGCCCACGCATCGCGCAAGAGTCCGCGCGAAGCCTCCTCGAAGCGCGGCGCGATGGCGTCACGCAGGCCATCGAACGCGCGTCGTAGCGGGCCACGCCAGGCCTGGGTCCATCCGAGCGGCGCGCCCGTCGAGCAGCCACAGTCGCTGCGCCAGCGCTCGACGCCGTGCGCGCAGCTCCAGCTCGTGCGCGGCGCGATCTCCGCCTCCCACGTGGGCGGATGCGAGCCGAGATATTCCTCGTAGCCCGAGAGCGCCTCGCGTCCCTCCGCGGTCGCCACGTGCTCGAGCGCGTACGCGAGCGCCATCTCTCCGAAGTGGTGATGGTGCCCGTAGCTCTCGCCGTCGGTCGCGAGGTGCACGATCTGCGGCTCGCGCGCCGTGGGATGGAACGTGGCCACGATCCGCTCCGCGAAGGCCTTGCCGTCGTTGAGCACGTGCTCGAACGCGAC
>JAYVCF010000217.1:0-5477 GCA_043750095.1 Deltaproteobacteria bacterium | reverse complement strand
GCGCCAGCCCGGCCCAGCCTTCGGTGCTCGCGCCAGGCAGCGGTGGATCCTCGCGCAGCGCGACGGCGATGGTCGCGACAGGCGCCTCGCTGGCCTGCGGTGACGCGGCCGACCGCGCGGAGAATTGGGACGGAACGCCGGCGCAGGCCGGGGCCAGCGCGAGCGCGCACGCGACGAGAGCGATCGAAGCCCGAGCGATCATGGCGCGAGCCTACGCGCAACATCGCGCTGCGCGAGGCTCGTTCTTCGGTGTGTGACTGCGCGAGTCACCGGATCCCGAAGCGCGCTCAGTGCGTCGATCGACCGGACGACACGAACTGAAGGATCGACGTGCGCAGCTTGGCCGCGTCGGACTTCTCGAGCGCCGTGAACGGGATCTCGACGGGGCCCGAGGGCGAGCTCAGTCGGCCATTGCCGTCCTTCGTTTCTTGATAGTCGCTGAGCTCGGACCAGATCAGCGTCTGCTTTCGGCGAAAGACCGCGATGTTCAGCTCGATCCTGTCGGGCCAGATGACGGCGAGCGGTGTCCGCTTCGACCACCACGCGACGTAGAACATCAAAAGGCCGCTGAGGAGGCCGAGCACTCCGAGCGCGGTGAAGAGTGGCGTCTCGGCCTCCGCAGTCGCGAGGAGCGACGTGCCCAACCCACACGATACGAAGCCGACGAGGACGCCCGCCGTGATCACCCAGCTCTTTTTGTAGTAGCGCTCGGCTTCCCTAGCGAGGGCGGAAGGATCGACGGGGTCGCTCACTCACCGAGGATACGCGAGCGATCCGTTCTCGTGGTGTAACCTCGTGACGTTCGGAGGCGCCTGAGATGAGAGCGAGTACGGTCGCGTTCGGAGGCCTGCTGCTCGCGATGGGCTGCTCGCCGATGCCGATGGGCGTTCCCGACGCAGGGCTCGACGGTGGCAGAGACGACGCAGGCCCGGTCGACGCCGCGCGCAGCGACGCTGGCCCGCGGCCGCCGATGCCGACGGGGAGCTTTCCGGCACACGCGCGCACGCTGCCGTTCGCGTACACCCGTCCCGACGTCGGCGCGCCCCTCACGGCGACCGAGCTCGCGAACGTCACCGACCACTATCTCGCACTGCTCGATCGCACGCGCTGGTTCGACTACGTCGAGGCGCGGGCGCACGGCTGGCCGGAGTCCGCGCCGGGCGGGCACTACTGGTACGCGACCTGGTGGAGCGGCACGGGGATCTCGCTCCGCTCGGGGCACGTCACGTTCTCGCACGTGGACGTCGGCGCCGAGAACAACGGCCTGCGCACGCCGCAGCTCATGGAAGGGGCCTGCTACGGCTGGCTGCTCTTCCACGACGATCGCGAGCAGCACTTCGTGCGGCGGCTCGTGCGCGGGCTCTCGTCCTGGCGGCTCGCGATGCAGCGCAGCGCGACCGACGCGGAGATCGGGCTCGACTCGCGGGCCGCGTATCCGATGTCCGTGCACGACGTCGACCGCAATCTCGACATCGACTACGGCCCCAACCGACCGGGCGTGGACGGCGGCGCGTCGTACTTCATCCATCTCCCGAACAATCCGAGCTGGGGCGACCTCTACGTGCAAGCGCAGCGCAGCAAGGACGACATGGGGCACGTCATGCGCGGCGTCGCGGCCATCGATGCCTGCGACGGGATGCTCACCGAGACGGGCGCGCAGGGCGACATCGTCGAGGTGCGCCGTCTCTATCAAGAGTGGGCGCAGCGCGTGGAGCGCGACGGCTTTCACATCGCGACGCTCGATCGGTCGCTGAACGTGGTGGTTCCCACGGGGCAGCTCGCGACGTACTTCGTGCCGAGCGTGGAGTGCCACGCGCAGATCGCCATCCGGCTCATGTCGCGCAACGATCCCTTCGGCGCAGCGTGCGCGACGCCGACGGGCGCGAGCCCCGACCCGACCGGGGGCATCTCGAGCTCGTCGATGCAGATCGTGCGCTCTCATCACGAGGCGGCCGCCGCGCTCGCGCTCGTCACCGGCCAGAGCGCGCTCGCACAGACGCTCCTCGCGGGGCTCGCCGCGCGCATCGAGATGATCCTCGATCTCTACGACGCAGGGATGACGCCGGACAACGCGCATCCGACGGACATCGTGCAGCTGATGGTGGAGGCGGCGAACCTCGGGGTTCCGCTGACCTCGCGCGAGGTGCGCTGGCTGCACGCGCAGATCGAGATCGCGTTCGCGGGCTACGACACCTCCGGTGCGGAGTGGCACGTGTTCGACGCCGGGACCGCCGACGGCGACTACGTCTTCGAGCCGAACGGACCTGGGATCGACGTGAAGGATCTCGGCCTGCTGCTGGGCGCGTGCGTCGCGCCTTATCGGAACCCGGCCGGGCGCGCGATTCTCGACTGTGGCCGCGTCGCCGCGTACACGCGATGATCAGCGAAGGACGAGGGTGACGACGAAGAGCAGCGCGCCGAAGAGGCATGCGCCGGTGACGACCGTCAGCGTGCCCAGTCCGATGTAGAGGCCCAAGCGGCCCGACGCGGCGCTGACGTTGCTCGGGGTCGTGGAAGGGGCGGGCGGCGTGCTCACGAACGGGGCAGGCAGCGCGACGGGTCGGACGGATCCTGCGCGTGCGCGCGCCGCGTCGATGCTCGCTTGCATCTCGCTCACGGCGCGCGTCGCCGGGATCCCCGCACCGCTTCCTTCGATCTCGCTCAGGCAGTCTTCGAGAAGGGCGCGAAGCGCGTCGCCGTGCGCCGGCCTCTCGTCGGGGTTCTTGGCGATACAGCGCATCACCAAGCGATCGAGCGTCGGCGTGATGCCGGCGACGAGCTGCGCAGGGCTCGGGGGCGTCTCGCCGATGTGCGCCGCCAGCACGCGCGCGACGTTGTCGTAGGGAAAGATCACGCGTCCCGTGATCGCTTCGTAGAGCGTCGCGCCCAGCGAGTAGACGTCGGCGCGCGCGTCGACGCCCGAGCTCTGCGCCTGCTCGGGCGCGATGTACCAGAGCGTTCCGAGAGTGAGCTGGGCCCCCGTACGTCGCTCGCCGTGCATCACGCGTGCGATGCCGAAGTCGGTGAGCTTCGCCGTCTCGCGACCATGATCGCGGACGAGCAGCACGTTCGCGGGCTTCACGTCGCGGTGCACGATGCCGCGAGCGTGCGCGTGGCCGAGGGCGGCGGCGACGCCCATCGCGATGCGCACTGCGCGCGCCGGAGCCAGGCGCCCCTCGCGCTTGATGATGCTCCCGAGCGTCTCGCCGTTCTCGACGAGCTCCATGACGATCGCCCAGCGCGGCCCATCGGACACGAAGTCGTGCATCACCACCACGTTCGGATGGCTCAGCTGCGCCATCGCTTGCGCCTCTTGGCGGAAGCGCCCTGCGACCGTGGCGTCCGTGATCAGTTGCCCGTGCAGGAGCTTGAGCGCGACGCGGCGGCCCAGGACGGAGTCACGCGCCGCGAAGACCTGGCCATTCCCGCCTTCGCCGAGCTTCTCCTCGAGGGCGTACTTCCCGATGCGGGATCCGTTCTCCATCGTGGTGCGGGCCGGCTCCTCGCGGCAGGATACAGAGCGCCGCAGAATAGCGGGGCTCCATAGGATGCGCTTCGAATCCACTTCTCGCTTCGCCCCATGGCTCGCGGCGCTATCGACCCTCGTCGTGGGTGTCGCGAGTTGGCCGTACACGGTCGACGACGCGTACATCGTGGCGCGCTACGCGACGCGCCTCGCGAGCGGCGAGGGCTACACGATGAACGACGGTCCAGCGACCGACGGAATCACCGGGCCGCTCTGGATCGTGCCTGGCTACCTCGCACGCCTCGTCGGCACGGATCCCGTCGTGGCGGCGAAGATCGTGGGGCTCGCGGCGGCCGCGACCGCGGTGGGCCTCTTGATCGCGCAGGTCCGCCATCGCGCCGTGGGATCACGCGCGGTCTGGTCCGCCACGGCGTTTCTCGCGTCGTCGGCGACGATTGGAATCTGGTCCGTCGCAGGGCTCGAGACGGGCGTGGCGATGCTCGCGACGACGATCGCGCTGCTCGCCGCCGTGCGTCGTCCTGAGCCGAGCGGCCTCGTCCTCGGCATCGCGGGCGCGGCCATCGCCTGGCTTCGCCCCGAGGCCGTCCCCGGCGTGTTCGTCCTCGCGGTGATGGCCATGCGCCGAAACCGTCGCGAGGGGAGCATCGCGCTCGGCCTCGCGCTCGCGGGCCTCGTCGGCGTGGCTGCGTTCCGCGTCGGCATGTTCGGAACGGCGCTGCCGCTCTCCGTCTCGGCGAAGCCGTCCGACCTCGCGAACGGCATCGGCTATCTCGGTCGTGGCGCCGTGCTGGCGATGGGCGTCGTCGGGATCGTTCCTGCGTTCGTGGCCGTGCGTCAGTCGCACTCGCTCCGAGTCCCGGCGGCGCTCGTGCTCGTGCATCTCGCATGCGTTCTGCTCGCGGGTGGGGACTGGATGCCGGGCTTTCGGCTGCTCGCGCCCGTGATCCCTGCCTACGCATGGCTGATCGGCGTGGGCATCTCCGACCTCGCACGTCGTCCGCGGATCGGGGGCCGAGGAGCGCTCGCGATCACCGCGCTCGTGTGCGCGATCCCCGTGCTCGATCTGGCCATCGAGATCCCCGCGGCACGCGAGGCCGGAGAGACGCGCGACACCGTCGGTCGCCAGCTCGCCGAAGATTTGCGCGCGCGTGCGCATCGCGTAGCGCTGATCGACATCGGCTACCTGGGCTACACGTCGGGGCTTGCCGTGGTCGATCTCGCGGGCGTCACCGATCCCGCGATCGGTCAGCTCGAAGGCGGGCACGGACAGAAGCCGGTGCCGTTCTCGTTGCTCGTCCAGCGCGACGTGGACGCGATCGTGTTCCACTCGATCAGCGAGCCGCGCGTGGAAGCGGGCGAGCTTCGATCGCTCGCTGGTTTTCGCGTCGAGCGTGAGCTCGCGGCCGACGAGCGCCTCGTCCGCACGTTCGAGGTCGTGGACGTCGTGCGATACGCGCCTGCCTACTGGTACGTGGTGCTTCTCCGGCGCGCCGACTGAGCGCCACGACGCCACACGCGAGACGCTCGCGCACACGCGCACGGAGGGTCAGCCGCTTCCGTCTGCGTCCCGACTCGGGCAGCCGTTGCTGCTCGAGGGAGCGGGCAGGCTCGGGCACTCGTCCGACCTGCCGCGAACGCCATCGCCGTCGCGGTCCCCGTCCGCGTCAGGGTCGAGACAACCGTCGGCATCGCCCGGCGTGGCGTGGTTCGCGCCCACGTCCGCACAGCGATCGCGGACGACCCCGTCGCCGTCTGCATCCGCTGTGGATGTCGCCGGCCGCCCCCGCGACGCGCCACAGCCGAGGAGAAACACGAGCAAGAGCATCGCGCGCATCCGCGGGGAGTAGCTTGCGCCGTGCCAGCCGGGGCGGTCGCGCGTGTCGTTCCTCTGTCGGAAGCACTTACACAAGTCCGGGTCATGAGCAGTTTGTGATGTCCGTCCTCCATCCTTCTATTTCGTGGCCCTGAGCTCGCCGGTCGGGACCTCGTC
>JAYVCF010000216.1:0-4082 GCA_043750095.1 Deltaproteobacteria bacterium | reverse complement strand
AGCGCGAGCGAGAGCGCGAGCGAGAGCGCCCCCGCGACGGCCAGCGCGCCCGATGCACCGCTCCCGATTCGCGCGGACACGGTCCCGGCCGACGACGGCCCGACCACGCTGGACGCCCCCGCCCGGCCGCCCGCCCGTTCCCGCCTCGCGCAAGGCGCCCTCGGCATCGGCGCGGTCGTCATCGCCTTCGGCCTCACGTACTTCTGGCCGCAGCGCAACGGGCTCGATCTCGACATCGACAGCTCTGCGCGCGCTCAGGAAGTTCGAAGCACCGCGCCCTACGACCTGACGCAGCTCGCGCTGATGAACCGCGTGCTCCTGCAGGTCGTCGATCACTACGTCGAGCCCGAGCGCATCGATCCGCAGCACATGCTCCTCGGCGGCCTCAACGCGATCCAGCAGCAGGTCGCGCCGATCCTCATCGACTACGAAGATGGCGCTCCGACGCTTCGGATCCAAGTCGACACGGCGAGCCAGGAGTTCCACGTCGACGACGTGACGAGCCCCTGGGCACTCTCCTATCGCTTCCGCGAGATCTTCGGCTTCATCCAGGCGAACCTCCACGACGAGGACATCGAGCTCCGTACCGTCGAAGAAGCCGCCGTGAACGGCATGCTCCGCACGCTCGATCCGCACTCGCTCTATCTCGACGTCGACACGTACGAAGAGATGCGCACGAGCACGCGCGGCCAGTTCGGCGGCCTCGGCATCGTGATCTCGATCCGTGATGGCCAGCTCACCGTGATCCGTCCCATGCCGGGCACGCCAGCCGATCGCGCGGGGCTTCACCGCACGGATCGCATCGTGCGCATCGGCGAGGAGTCCACGGTCAACCTGCCGCTCTCGGACGCCGTCGATCGTCTGCGAGGCCCGCCTGGATCGAACGTGCAGGTCTGGATCGTGCGCGAGGGCGACGGCGGCTGGACCGAGCCTCGCGCGTTCACGCTCACGCGCGCCGTCATCCACGTGGAGTCGGTCGAGTCGCGCATGCTCGGCGATGGCGTCGGCTACATCTCCATCAGCGGCTTTCAGGGAAACACGTTCGAGGACATGCAGCGCGCGCTGGCGCAGCTTCACACGCAGGGGCTCCGCGGCCTCGTGCTCGACCTCCGCGACGACCCGGGCGGCTTGCTCGATCAGGCGGTGCGTGTCGCCGACGCGTTCCTCGATGCCGGCGTGATCGTGACGACCGAGTCCACCGATCCGGAGCAGCGCGACGAGCGCTCGGCGCGCCGCGAGGGCACCGAGCCGGACTATCCGATGATCGTTCTCGTGAACGGCGGCTCGGCGTCGGCGAGCGAGATCGTCGCGGGCGCGCTCAAGAACCACGACCGCGCGCTCATCGTCGGCCAGCGCACCTTCGGCAAGGGCTCCGTTCAGGTGCTCTACGACTACGACGACGGCTCGGCGCTGAAGCTGACCATCGCGCAGTACCTCACGCCCGGCGAGATCTCGATCCAGGGCGTGGGCATCACGCCCGACGTCGAGATCGATCCCATGACGGTCGATCGCCAGGACATGGACCTCACCGTCGATCAGGAATACCTGCGCGAGTCGGATCTGGCCTCGCACCTCACGAACGCCACCGCGCGCACGACCGAGCAGCCGGAGCAGACGCTGCGCTATTACCTCCCGCTCGAGACGCGCAATCAGCTCCAGCAGGCGGCGCCCGAGGACCACGAGGACAACGCGGAGGAAGACGAGTTCCTCCTTCGCTTCGCGCGCGAGGTGCTCTCGCACGCGACCCGCTCGGGCCGGCAGGAGATCCTCGCCGACGCACAGCCGATCATCGCGCGCATCGCCGCCGAAGAGATGGCGACGGCCGCCCACGAGCTTCAAGGCGTAGGCGTCGACTGGAGCGACGGACCCGACGGCGGCGAGAGCACCGTCAGCGTCGTCGTCGACACCGCGCAGCCGAACGCGCACGGGAGCGCGGGTCAGCCCTTCGACCTCCACGTTCGCGTGACCAACACGGGCACCGCGACGCTCTACCAACTGCGCGCGATGACCGACAGCGACTACGCGCTCTTCAACCATCGCGAGCTCGTGTTCGGCCGCCTCGGGCCCGGCGAGACGCGCGAGTGGACGACGACGCTCGGCATCTGCCAGACGGAGGAGGGAACGCGCTCCTGTCGGCTCACGCAGGACGTGTCCGATCGCGCCGACGGCATCCGCGTGGAGTTCTCGGAGCTGCATGGCCACGCGCCGCCCGCCGCGGAGCTGCGGACGACCGTCAGCGCCCTTCCCCGGCCTCAGTTCGCGTACTCGGTGCAGGTCGCCGACACGGTACCCGCGGGCATGGCGGGACACGCGAACGGCGACGGCATCATGCAGCGCGGCGAGACGGGCACCGTCTATCTGCACATCCGCAACACCGGCGCGGGTCCCACGCACCACACCGAGGCGAACCTCGCGAGCTTGGCGGGCGAGGGCCTGTTGATCCACGCGGGCCGCTTCTCCCGCGAGGACATCGCGGTCGGTCAGGACTGGCTCGTCGCGTTCACGTTCGAGGTGCTCAACGACTTCGACGCCGACTCGGCGCGGCTCGAGTTCCGCGTCGCGGACACGGATCTGCACGAGCTGATGACCGAGCGGCTCGACGTGCCCATCTCGACCACCATCGTGCCGCCCACGGCCGCTCACGGTCGGGTCACGGTGCGCACGGGCGCCGAGATTCGTGAATCGCCCGCGGGCAGCTCGCTCGCGTTCGCTCACGTCGAGGGCGGTGCGCTCTCGCTCGCGCAGCTGGCGACGCTGAGCGGGGCCGTCCGCGTGGACATCGGGAGCGGCCGGCCGGGCTGGGTGCTCTCCAGCGACGTGGTGAACGAGCGGGCCACCGCCAGCGCGCACGTGAGCGACATTCTCGCGCACATGCCGCCGCGTATCGACCTCGCCACCACGCCGACGCTGACCACGCGCGAAGATCACCTGCCCATCCAGGCGATCGCGCGCGACGACCAAATCGTACGCGACGTGTACGTGTTCGTGGGAACGCGGAAGGTGTTTTATCACTCGAACCGCGGCGCCGCGACGCCAGCCGAGTGCGCGTTCTCGGCGACCCTGCCGCTTCGGCCCGGCATCAACTACGTGATGATCTTCGCCCGTGAGAGCGACGACTCCATCTCGCGCCGCTCGTTCGTGGTGCGCCGAGACGCGCCCGACGGCTCGCTCATGGACACACCCCGCCTCGGCGAGGAGTGGTTCCACATGGGCATCGAGACCGAGGAGTAAGAGTCTTGGTTTTCGAGATACGCGCTTTACAAGCGCGTTTCGACAGTGGTAAACGCCGCCCCGTACTGGTACGAGATTCCTGGTTCGGGGAGGCCGACGTGGCGAGCAAGGCAAAGGCGAAGGCGAAGGCGCGACCCAAGAAGGTTGCGGCGAAGAAGCCTGCGGCGAAGAAGCCCGCGAAAGCACCGGCAAAGTCCACGGCCAAGGCCAAGCCGCCCGCGTCGAAGGCGGCACCGGCCAAGGCGGCACCCGCACCCGTCAAGGCGGCGGTTCCGGCTGTTCCCACGCAGGTCGCGGCGGCGTCGGGCACTGCGATGCTCCGCAAGTCGCGCATCCCGCCACGGCTGACGATCCGGAGCCCCGTCGGCGCCGACGAGCTGAAGGCCAAGATCGGCGCGCTCGCCACACAGACGGCGCAGATTCGCGCCCTCAAGCGGAGCCTCTCGCGGAGCTTCTACGAGATCGGGACCATCCTGGTCGACATCCGCGACCGCCGCCTCTACGAGGCCAAGGGCTACGGCTCGTTCGAGGCGTTCGTCGAGCGCGAGATCGAGCTCGGCAAGCAGCTCTCCCTCAAGCTCGTCCGCATCGTCGGGACCTTCCTGCGCGAGGCGGCCGTGGCCATCGGGCTCGATCGCGCGACGGCAGGGATCGCCGCGATCGACGGCGAGAACGAGAGCACCCAGTCGCCCGCGCCCACCGCGCCCTCGAGCCCCGGCCTCATGCGCTCGCCGATTCCTTTCCACAAGCAGTGACTCACCGGCCGCACTCGCCGGTCGTGCGAGACTGAGCTGTGCTCGCACTGCTCGCCGCGTTCGCGTGCGTGATCGCGAACGGCTTCTTCGTGGCCG
>JAYVCF010000215.1:0-46260 GCA_043750095.1 Deltaproteobacteria bacterium | reverse complement strand
GGCGAGCACCGCCGTGGGGACGGTCAGCGTGCCTGCCGGACGGCGCCGATCGACCAGCAGCATCGTGCGCCGGTCGCACCGCTCGAGCGCGATCAGCGCGCCCGTGTCGAGCGTCAGGCCGCTCACGACGTCCCGAAGACGCTCGCGAGCTCCGAGTCGGCACTGGCGATCTCGTCAGCCGTGAACGGCACGCCGCCGAGCGCATCGTCGCGGAACGCGCGCCAGGCTTGCTCGCGCCGCGCCTGTTGCAGCACCTCGCTGAGCACGATCGAGAACGGTCGATGCTGGCGCTTGCTCATCGCCCGGAGCCACGCCTCGTCCTCAGCTGTCAGCGTGACGCTGACCTTGGTCACGCGCGGCGGCGCGACGTGCGCGGATTTGCGCGCGGCACGTGGCGACTTCCGAGCGGCCGATGACGCGGAGCGGGAGGTCATGGTGAGAAGTTAGCACGGCATCCCACCGAGGTGGGATGGCGGACGACACACCTCGCACGAGGAGAGCGCAGCAAGCCGAACGCCCCCTTCTTCAGCGGAGAGCGGCTGCTCTCCCGCACAGCCACGCTGCCCAGTGCCGGCGGCCGTGCACGTGCAGCTCATCGACGCGTCGGAAGGATTGCCCGCGACGGTCGATGTGCACGTCCGCACGCGCAACACATTTTGTCGGGGCACTGATACTCGGTCGCGAATCCGCCCATCCCGCCGGATTCGTCGAACGAAGCGGCGAAAGTACTCTTCCCAGAAAGCATGAGGTGCGCCTCCGACCGGGGACGACAGCGCGCGTCGGCGACGTCCAGCAATCTCACGCCTCGGGGCGAACGCCGCGCGTGCGCGCTACAATCGGGCGCCGATGCACGAGCCACCGAAGCCGATCGCGCGCCCGCCGTTCTTTCGGCCTGCCACGGCCGTTCTGCTGATCACCACGATCTCGTGCGTGACGGAGTGCAGCGAGGGCGATGGGCACCTGAGCTCGGTGATCGGCTTCGGGTCGTTCTGGCTCGAGCTCCACGCGATGCCGCGGATCTGGATGTTCTATCTCCCGGACGGCCTCCACGTCGTGACGGAGCACCTGCTTTGGATGGTCGGCGTCGCGGTCCTGACGCTGGCCCTGTTCGCGGCGTGCGAGCGCTTCGGCATCGGAGAAGGCCCGTGGCGGATCGTGTGGGCCACGTGGGTCATGTCGTGGCTCGGCACGCTCTTGCCGTTCCCGTTCCTCTTCCTCGCGTTCCTCGGCCCGTTCGCGATGCTGCCAGCGCTAGCCATCGCGCTGATCGTCGGGGTGATCCGTCGCATGCGCGCGCCGCCGTCGGGGTAGCGATCTCGCCCGCGAGAGCGTAGCGGTTCCGAACGGGTTTTCGCCGGCGTGAACCTTCCGCATCGCTGGGCTCGAGCACACGATCGGGCGTCTCGGCTTCCGTCGAGGCTGTCAACGGCAGCCATGCACCCTCGTGCGCGTGCCCGCGCGGCATCGTCGATGGTGAACGTCCCCCTTTGGGCACACGTCCGCCTCGGCGCGCGCGGCTCGCACCTTCGTCACGGGCCGAAGTCGAGCTCGGCCTGCGGGGGCGCTCGCGGGGGGAGCGTGCGCATCACGCGAGCACGCAGGCCGAGAGCAGGGATCAATCGCTCGAGCGCAAGGCGTTCGCGACTTCGACAGCCGTATCGATGGCCATCGGCGGCGCCGACGAGCGTGCCGGCAACGACTACGATAGCAACGACAACGCGACCGACTTCGTCCTGCGATCGGTCCGAGGACCCCCAGTCGAGCGCATCGCCGACCGAACCGTAATCAATCGCGGTGCGCTCAATGCCCCCCTCCTGCGCGAGCGCGCGAATTGCGCGGAGCGTCGTTGGAACCTCGCTGCTCACACTGGAACGACGTCGACGTGCAGGTCGGCGGCTGCAAGAAGGCGGCTCAGGTCCTTCGGGTCCGACGTGAGCAACGTGTCGCCGTCGACGGCCAGGAGAGCGAGCGCGGCATCGACGATGTCCGAGGCGCGCGCCTTGCCCACGAGGACGCCCGCGCGGCGCGCGAGGGCATCGTCGAGCGGCGAGATCGCCGTGCCGCGCAGAATGCTGGCGAGCACGGCTTGGCGCGAGCCGCCGCGCCACACCTGACCGACCACGCCCGCGTGCGTTCGCGGCGGCAGTCCTTCGAGCAGCTCGCGCTTGATGAGCGCGACGACGTCTCGATCGCCGCGCTCGACCGCGAGGAAGGCGCCCGCGTCGAGGACGAGGCTCACGCGGCTCTCTTGCGCCGCCGCTCGGTGCGCCCTCGAACGGGAATCGCTCGGGAACGCGCGCGTCGCGCTGCGGCCGTCATCTCGGCGGCCGTGATCTCGCCGTGCTCGCGCTCGTACTCCGCGATGAACTGCTCCAGCGCCTGGAGCCGCCGATCCTGATCCAGCTTCAGCCGCAGTGCATCGTTGACCCAGCTGCTCACGCTGCCGCTCCGGCCCGCCGCCACGGCAGCCTCCGCCGCCAGGAGCAGCTCGGAATCGACCGAGGCGGAGAGACGTCCCTTCTGACTCATCACCGAATGCTACGGGACTACCACGATCGTGGCAAAGGGCGCGCGTGCCCGCGAGCCGCAGCCGCGCTCACCCTTCGCCCTCGCCCGCGAGCTCGGGCAGCTTCCGGTAGATCGTGCGCGCCGAGATCCCGATCGATCGCGCGGCCGCAGCGACGCGTCGACGCGTCGAGCTGAGCCGCGATCAGGGTCAGCCAGCGCTCGGCTCGGGGCCGAACTCGAGCTCCACGTGGAACCCGCGCACGCGCCACCCGCCGTCGTCCTGCTGCTGCATGTCCATCCGGAACGTGCGTCGAGCCGAGGACTGGCCGGTGAGGCGACCGGTCAGTCGCAGCCGATCTCCGCCTGTCATGCTCGCGGAGTACTGGAAGCCTTCGAACGACACGGCATCGAAGTCGAAGAGGTCGGGATGCGCGAGGAACAGGCTCTGCTGCGCCTCGAGCGATTGCGCGGACTGCAGTGCCGGATCGGAGAGCTCGTAGACGCGAGCCCAGTCATGCGCGGAGACGGCGTCGAGATATTGCTGGGCGACGCCGCGCGCCTCCGTCTGCGCGGCGGACCCCGGCGAGACACCGCACGCACGGAACGCGAGGAAGCCGCAGCAGCTCGACAGGAACAGCCCGCCGATGACGAGGAGCGAACGGGCCCGCGAACGCGCTGGCTTGGGCGGCTCGACAACGGCAGCGGCGGCCGCCGGCGCTGGAGCGTCGGGCGGCTGTCCGGGTCCGGATGGATCAGCCTCAGGCGCGCTCGGATCGACCATGCAGCGCACGATAGCGGGCGTCTCGCGACGCGTCACCCGAACGATCCTAAACCTCTGCGCGTCTCGCATCGATCAGTGCGATCGATGCTCGCTGAGTCACCCCTCGCCCTCGCCCGCGAGCTCGGGCAACTTCCGGTAGATCGTTCGCGCCGAGATCCCCAGCAGCTGCGCCGCGAGCTGCTTGTCTCCCTGGGTGTGATCGAGGGTGGCCTTGATCACGCGGCGCTCGATCTCGTCGAGCGGCGTGCCGAGCGCGAAGCTCAGCTCCTGCGATCGGCGCTCGGCCTGCGCGACGTGCGCGGGGAGATCGCTGGGCAAGAGCGTGTTGCCTTTGCCCAAGACGACCGCGCGCTCGATCACGTTCTCGAGCTCGCGCACGTTGCCCGGCCACGAGTAGCCGATGAGCAGGTCCATCGCCTCGCGGCTGGGGGTCATGCGGGGCTTGCTGTTCTTCTTGCAGTAGACGTCGACGAAGTGATCGACGAGCAACGGCACGTCGCCCGAGCGGCTGCGCAGCGGCGGGCTCGTGATCGCGATTACGTTCAGTCGGTAGTAGAGGTCCTCGCGGAATCGCCCCTCGCCGATGAGCAGCGCGAGATCCTTGTTCGTCGCCGCGATCAGCCGGAAGTCCGCGCGACGCGTCTTGCCGCCGAGCGGCTCGTACTCGCTCTCCTGGATCACGCGCAGCAGCTTCACCTGCACCGCGAGCGAGAGCTCGCCGATCTCGTCGAGGAAGAGCGTGCCGCCCTCGGCCTGCGCGATGCGTCCGTCGCGACGACCGACCGCGCCCGTGAACGCGCCCTTCTCGTAGCCGAAGAGCTCGCCTTCCACGATCGTCTCGGGCAGCGCCGCGAGGTTTACGGCGACGAACGCGCCCTTGCGTCCGCTGCGATCGTGGATGGCGCGGGCGAGCAGCTCCTTGCCCGTGCCGCTCTCGCCGAGGACGAGCACGTTCGCGGTCGAGGGCGCTGCTTGGTTCACGACCTCGATCGCGCCGCGGAGCGCGGGCGAGCTGCCGATGATGGGCCGCGTGCGGAGCGCGCTCAGCTCGGCCTTGAGCGACTTGTTCTCGACGACGAGCGCGTGACGCTCGAACGCCTTCTCGACGCACTTGACGATCTGCATCCGCTTGAGCGGCTTCTCGACGAAGTCGTACGCGCCGCTGCGCATCGCCTCGACGGCAGTCTCGATCGTGCCGTAGGCCGTCATCAGCACGACCTCCACGTCGGGGGCGACGGTCGCGAGCGCCTTGAGCAGCTCGAGCCCCGTCATGCCCGGCATCATCAGATCGGTCACGGCCACGTGGACGCGGTGCGAGCGGCACATGTCGAGCGCGCGCCGACCGGAGTCGGCCGTGATCACGCGATAGCCCTCGCGGACGAAGATCCGCTCGAGCGACTCGCGGTTGCCGGCCTCGTCATCGACGACGAGCACGGTGCCCTTGGTCGGAGCCGCCGCTTCCGTCGTCGTTTCGCTCTCGTCCGTCACGCTCACACCGACTTCCCCGTCAGGCATGACATTGTGACGAACGAGGACAGTTTGTCTATTCCTCGGCGAACGACAGGAAGAAATTGTTTCCTGGCGAGCCGGGCACTTCGGTCGAGATCAGGCCTTCTCGGGGGTCCGCTCCGACTCGGGCGCGATCGCTTCCGCGATGCTCGCGAGCATGCGGGCGGTCGTGCCGAGCGAGGTCGCGCTGGTCTCGAGCGCGAGCTTTCCGATCGTGAGCCCGTGGCGCGCCCAGAGGCGGCCGAGGCCGACAGCGCTCTCGATGACCTGCTCGACGGCCGCGTCGGTCTTGCCGGCCTCGCTCTGGGTGGACGACTCGGTCTGCGTGTTGGCGATCTCGTTCGACATGGTGGCCTCGTTCTCGGTTCGGTTTGGGGTTCGTTCGGACGCAGGTCTCCCTTCGCGCCGCTCGGAGAGTGACGCGTCGAAGACCATCGTGATGAGGTCGAGCGCCTAGGCGTCGCTCGGAAGCAGGCCGCAGCGCGGCCCCAATAGAAGCTTCGGTCCAGGCTCGTCGCGAACGCCGCGACAGGCCTCGGTTCCACGCGCGAGCGCGCGGCCACACACGGTGCACTTGCTGTCGGCGATGAGCGTGAGGCGCTGCACGCCGACGATTCCGTCGAGCTCGCTCGCCGTCGGCGGACAGACCGGCTCGGCCTCTTCGACCGTCACGGGCTCCGCGGTCTTGTTGGCTTGCGCACTGTGCGCGCGGGCGGACGTCTGCACGGCGCCACGGAGCGTCTCGCGCTTCTCGTGGATGCGGTTGACGATCCCCTTGAGCTCGCCCTCCGCACGCTCGCCCACCACCTCGACCGCATCGACCGCATCTTCGAGCACGGCGCGCACGAGGTTCGAGACCGGCATGCGCAGGGCAGTCGCGAGGCGCTTCAGCTCCTCCTCGAGCACAGCAGGCACGCGGGTGTGGAGCACACGCTCTTTTTTCGGCGCGGCGTCGTCTTTGTCCTGCTTCTCGTCGGTCACGAGGATGTTGTGTCACGCGGTGAGACGCGGTGCAATGAAAATCGACACACGGCGTGACACGTTGTGTTTCGCGTGAGAATGAGCCTATTTGGCTGGGTCACGTAGAGTGTCTGACGCCGCATGAGCCGTTCGGCGATCGTCTCGCGCATCTCGCACTTCGAGCCTTCTGGGCCCTCGGGCTTGCGTGGTGAGCGGCCCTGGTGGGACGAGCTTCCCGCGAACTTCGCGCAGACCGAGCAGCGCTTCGATCTCGCGTTCGCGGATCGCGCGCGCGTCGGCGCGGTCGCGGGCGTGGACGTGGTGCTTCGAACGATCGGCGCCAGCCTCGTGGGCGCGCTCGCGCTTCCCGTTGGGTACAACCCGATCGAGATGCTTCGCTCGCTCGAGGATCTCTCGCTCTACGGACCGATGGCGGAGAGCGGCGACCCGACGAAGTTCTTCGCCCGACCGCCGCGTCACGTTCCGATGCTGAAGCGCCGCGCGCGCATGCCGCTCTTTCGTCCGACGGACGGCGTCTGCGAAGACCTCCGCTTCGAGAGCCCCTTCGTCCCGCTCAACCCGCGCATCCGCGATCGCTACCTCGCGCAGCGCCCGAATCGATTCGCGCACGCGCGTCACTGGCGTCACGGCGGTAAGCCGCGACCGACGGTGATCGCGATCCACGGCTTCAGCGCCGACCTCTATCACTTGAACGAGTGGTTCTTCGCGATCCCCTGGCTCTATCGCGAGGGCTACGACGTGTTGCTCGCGACGCTGCCGTTCCACGGATCGCGACAGAGCAGGTTCTCGCCGTTCAGCGGACACGGCTTCTTCGGCGCCGGCCCCTCGCGCATCAACGAGAGCTTCGCGCAGGGCATCTTCGATCTGCGGATCTTCATCGACCACTTGATGGACGAGCTCGGCGTGCCGAAGGTCGGCGCGACCGGCGTGAGCCTCGGCGGCTTCACGACCGCGCTCCTCGCATGCGTCGAGCCGCGCCTCGAGATGGCCATCCCGAACGTGCCCGTGACGAGCATCGCGGATCTCGTGATGGAGTGGCACCCGATCGCGGAGTACGTGCGCGCCGCGCTCGCGATCGCTGGCAAGGACATCCACGACGCGCGCCGTGTTCTGGCCGTGAGCAGCCCGCTCACTTATCGCCCGCTCCTCGCGCGCGAGCGCTTGTTCATCATCGGCGGCGTCGGCGATCGCCTCGCGCCCCCGAAGCACTCGCGCCTGCTCTGGGATCACTGGGGCCGCTGCCACATGCACTGGTTCCCGGGAAGCCACCTCTTGCACCTCGATCGCGGCGAGTACTTCCGCCACATGCGCACCTTCATGAGCGACATCGGCTTCTCGATCGGGTGAGCTGGGTCCTCTAGAGTCGAGGTGTCGTGGGACACCGCATCACCTCGCTCGCCGACGCCGACCCGCGTCGTGCGCCGCTGCCTCACGGAACCGAGGTCGCCACCCGCATCGCGCGTGAGCTGGGCGATCGACGTGTGCCCGAAGGGACCGTGGGCCGAGTCGTCGGAACGGCCGACGACGGGCAGCTCGATGTGCAGATCGTGGGAGTCGGCGTTCTGCGTTTCGCGCGCGCGGACCTCGCGGCGCGACGTGCCGGCCAGATCGCGTACGCCGTGCGGCGAGAGAGCACGTGGGTCGCGCTGGAGGGGGCGATCGTACTCGACAGCATCGTCGGCTCGCGTGCCTGGGGCCTCGACGACGCGTCGTCGGACGAGGATCGCCGCGGCCTCTTCGCGATCCCGTTCGCATCGCGCGCGGGCCTCGTCGCGCCGCCGGACGATCTCGTCTCGGCCGACGGCAGTGCGACGTACTGGTCGATCGAGAAGGGCCTTCGCCAAGCACTGCGTGCCGACCCCAACACGCTCGAGATGCTCTTCGTCGAAGAGGTGCGCGCGCTCGATCCGATCGGCGAGCAGATCCTCCGCGCGCGAGATGCGTTCGTCTCGCGCGAACTCTACGGCAGCTTCGCACGCTACGCGCTCGCCCAGCTGCGACGGCTGGACCAAGGCCAGGCGCTCGCCGAGCATCGGCATCTGGCGCTCGGGTGGCTGCGCGAGACACCGGCGCTCTCGCTCGATGCGCTCGCGGCCAAGCTAGCGCTGATCTCGCCGCGGCACGCGCCCGATCCGGCGCACGCGCTCGACGCCGCTCGCGAAGGCATCAAACAGCTATGTCGCTCGCTTCGCGATCAGGGAGTGATCCCGCACGCCAACTTGGCCTCGCTCGCGGCGCTCGCGTCCAACGCGGATGCGTCGATCGAGCTCCCACGCGAGATGCGACCGAAGAACGCGTACAACTTGCTGCGCTTGCTCTACGTCGCCGAGGAGTGGCTCCGAACGGGAGCTCCGTCTCTCCGGATGACGGGCACGAAGCGGGCACGCCTGATGGCCATCAAGCGAAGCGAAGTCCCACTCGACGACGTGCTCGCCGAAGCCGAGGCGCTCGGGCCGGCGTTGGAGGCGGCGCGCGCGTCGTCGCCGCTTCCCGCGCGGGCCGATGTGACACGGATCGACGCGCTGGCTCGAACGCTCGCGACCGAGCTCGCGCGCCGACACGTTCTCGCCGAGCCGGGCCCGCTGGGCCGCGACGCACCGAGGCCGCCGGATGTGCGATGGGAGGACGAGTGACCGACGAAGGCGAAGCGCGGCTCGGGCTCGACGCGCATCAGCGAACCGTGATGCACCGCGTGCTCCGCGAGGAGGGCGCGTCGCGCGAGCATGTCGTCGTCTATCTCTCGGGCGCACATGCGTACGGGTTCCCGTCACCCGACAGCGACCTGGATCTCAAGGCGATCCACATCGCACCGACGCGCCTACTCTTGGGCCTCGGACGCGTCGTGCCGACGCACGATCGGATGGGAATCGAAGAGGGCGTCGAGATCGACTACACGTCCAACGAGCTCGGCCACGCGCTCGACGGCGTCCTGCGCGGCAATGGGAACTTTCTCGAGCGCGTCCTCGGCGACGCGGTGATCGTGCGCGGCCCGCTGCTCGACTCGCTCGTTCCGTTGGTCCAGCGCTCGCTGTCTCGACGCGTGCTCTCTCACTATCGAGGCTTCGCGAACAACCAGCGCACCGAGCTCGCGCGCAGGCCGACGGTGAAGAAGTTGCTCTACGTCCTGCGAACGACGCTCACCGGGATTCACTTGCTCGAGGCGGGCGAGATGCTGACCGACGTGCGCCTCACGGCGCCTGCGCACGCAATCGGCGGGGTCGACGAGCTGGTCGAACGAAAGCGGGCGGGCGAGCGAACGCCGCTGCAGAGCGAAGAGCTCGCTCGTTGGTCGTCGAGGCTCGACGCTCTCTTCGACGCGCTCGATCTCGCGGCGGCGAGATCGCGGCTGCCCGCGGAGTCGCCCAACGTCGCGGAGCTGGATGCCTGGCTGATCCAGGTGCGACGAAGCCGGCTCGAATCGACGTGAAGACGTGGTCTACGATGGGCACGATGCGCCTGCTCGCAACGCTCGCTCTCGTCGGATGCAGTATCGGCTGCAGCCACCCTTGCGAGGACATGCAGGCAGCCGCGATGTCCGGCGACCTCGCCGCGCTCGAGCGCAGCGCGGCGGCCGGCACCGACGTCGGGTGCTCCACCGGCGAGCGCTGGCAGCCGATCCACTACGCCGCGCGCGCGGGTCAGTCGCGCGCCGTCGACTGGCTGCTCGGGCACGGTGCGCGGATCGAGGCCTTCGGTGAGCTCGGACGAACGCCGATCTACGAGGCGGCCAAGTACGGGCAGGTCTCGACGGTGACGTCGCTTCTGGCGCGAGGTGCCGACGTCGACGCGCGCTCGGAGACCGAGGCGACACCGTTGATCGTCGCTGCCGAGCGGCGACATCGTGCAGTGATGGAGCTGCTGCTCCAGCATGGTGCCGACGTCAACGCGGTGGACAACCGCGGCACGACTCCACTCGCGCAGCTCATCAAATTCGCCGGGCCCGATGACGACGCCGATGCGAGCGCGGGGGTGCAGCTGCTCATCGCTCATGGTGCGTGGCTCGACGTGCACGAGCGCACGGGATGGACACCGCTGCACCTCGCGGCGCGCAACGGCCTGGTGGGCGTCGCGACCCTGCTCTTCGACGCGGGCGCGAATCCGAGCCCGTTCCGGACGGGGCATTTGCTGCCACAGGCCTATCGCGGACTGCGCGACGACGAAATGCAGCCGCTCCTCGACGCGCACTCGATCTGGCCGCAGTCCGAGATCATCCACGCTGCCGGGCCCGAGGCTCCGATCACGCTCGGCGCGACCGTCGTCGGTCGATCGGGTGAGCACGCCCCAGCGCTCGGAGCCCGCTGCGAGATGACCCTCAGCGGCGGGGTGAGCGGAACATTGACCTGCCGTATCGACGCCCACTGCGGAGAGGACGTCTTGTACGCGGGGTTCGCACGGTGCGAAGAGACCGAGGGCCAGTGGCGCGGTGTCGATCCGTGGGGCACGTCCGAGGATCGAGATCCGACGATGATCGTGGACCTGACCCGACACGTCCTGGTGATCGACGATTGCGTGCCGGCGCCGGAAGGCCGCAGCACACGCCTGCAGCTCGACGGCGATCCGGCACCTTAGCCAACGCAGTGGCGCGTGGCCGCGGATCGATGGTAAGAAACGTCCGTCATGTCGTTCACGATCGCCTACGTCGGCCTCGCCATCATCATCCCGATCTTCACGTTCGGGATCTGCGAGTTCGCAAACCGCGGGCGCTGAGTTTCGGCGCCGCGCAAGCGCGGCACGCGGGGGTCCTTCGGACACCCCGAGCCCCCGTACGACCTCGGCCGCAGTCCGCAGCGAACGTTAGCGCAGCGTCTTCGCGAGCCACTGGCCGGTCTCGCTCGACTTCACGCGCGCGACTTGCTCGGGTGTGCCGGTGGCGATGACGCGGCCCCCGCCCGCGCCGCCTTCGGGGCCGAGGTCGATGACCCAGTCGGCGCACTTCACGACGTCGAGATTGTGCTCGATCACGAGCACCGTGTTGCCGGTCTCGACCAGGCGCTGGAGCACCGCGAGCAACTTCTCGACGTCGCCGAAGTGCAGGCCCGTCGTGGGCTCGTCGAGCACGTAGAGCGTGCGGCCCGTCTGCACGCGCGCGAGCTCGCGGCTGAGCTTGATGCGCTGCGCTTCGCCGCCGCTCAGTGTCGTCGCGGGCTGGCCGAGCTTCATGTAGCCGAGGCCCACCTCGTCGAGCGTTCCGAGGATCCGCGAGAGCTTGGTGTGGAACGAGAAGAGCGCGAGGCACTCGGTGATCGAGGACTCGAGCAGGTCGTGGACGTTCTTGCCCTTCCAGCGCACTTCGAGCGTCGCGTCGTTGTAGCGCTTGCCCGAGCACACCTCGCAGGGGACCCAGACGTCGGAGAGGAAGTGCATCTCCACTTTGACGACGCCGTCGCCCTGGCAGGCCTCGCAGCGGCCGCCCTTCACGTTGAACGAGAAGCGCGCGGCGGTGAACCCGCGTGACTTCGCGTCGGGTAGAGTCGCAAGCAGCTCGCGGATCTCGTCGAACGCCTTGGTGTACGTGCCCGGGTTCGAGCGCGGCGTGCGGCCGATGGGCTGCTGATCGATGGCGATGACCTTGTCGATCGCGTCGAGGCCCTCGATCGCGTCGTGCGCACCGACGGGCTCGGCAGCGCCGTGCAGCTCTTGCGCGAGCGCGGGCAACAAGATCGATCCGACGAGCGAGCTCTTGCCCGCACCGCTCACGCCCGTGACCGCGACGAAGCATCCGAGCGGGATGCGCACGTCGATGCTCTTGAGGTTGTTCTCGCGCGCGCCCTTCACGGTCAGAGCGCCCGTCTCGTTGCGTCGCGCCTTGGGGATCGCGATGCGCCGACGGCCCGCGAGGAACGCGCCCGTGACGCTCTTCTTGTCCTTGATGAGCGCCGCAGGCGTGCCGGTGAACACCACGTGGCCGCCCTCCGATCCCGCGCCCGGTCCGAAGTCGACCACGTGATCGGCGGCGCGGATCGTCTCTTCGTCGTGCTCGACGACCAGCACCGAGTTGCCCAGATCGCGCAGCCCCTCGAGCGTGCGCAGGAGGCGCTCGTTGTCGCGCGCATGAAGACCGATCGAGGGCTCGTCGAGCACGTACATCACGCCCGAGAGCTCGCTGCCGAGCTGGCTCGCCAAACGGATGCGCTGCGCCTCGCCGCCGCTCAGCGTCGGACCGCTGCGATCGATCGTGAGGTACGGCAGCCCCACGTTGAGGAGGAAGCCGAGGCGACTGTTGATCTCGCGCAGAACTCCCTCGGCGATGATCGTCTCGCTCTTGCCGAGCTTGAGCGTCGTGAACAGGCGCGACGCGTCGATGATCGACATGGCCGACACGTCGGCGATGCTCTTGTCGCCCACGCGCACGGCGACGCTCTCGGGACGAAGGCGCTTCCCCTCGCAGTCCTCGCAGGGCAGATCGCGCAGGTACTGCTGGTACTGCTCGCGCATGCGCTCGCTGTTCGTCTCCTGGTACTTGCGCATCAAGGACGGGATGACGCCGTGGAAGCGGATGCCCCAGCTGCCGTGGTTCTCGCTGCCTTCCTTGCCCCACTGCACGCGGATCTTCTTGCCGTCGAGCCCGTAGAGCACCTGGTGGCGCTGCTTCTCGGTGAGCTTCTTCCAGGGCACGTCGAGATCGACGCCGGTGGCCTTGCTCATCGCGTCGATGATGCGGAACGTCCAGCCCTCGCCCTTCGCGGCGCTCGTCGCCCAGGGACGGATCGCGCCCTCGCGGATCGAGAGCGCCGAGTTCGGCACGATCAGCTTGGGGTCGATCTCGAGGCGTGATCCGAGGCCGTGACAGTGCGGGCACATGCCGAGTGGCGAGTTGAACGAGAAGCTCTGCGGCGAGAGGACGGGATAGCTGACGCCGCAGCACTGGCGCGACTCGCTGAACGAGAGGCGCTTGCCGGTCTCCGGCTCGATGACCGTCTCGCCCTTTCCTTCGCGCAGCGCGAGCTCGACCGCCTCGCCGATGCGACGCCGCTCGCTCCCGGCGATGGTGATGCGATCGATCACCAGCTCGAGGTCGTGCTTCTTTTTCTTGTCGATCGCGGGCAGCTCTTCGAGCCGATGGATCGCGCCGTCAAGCCGCACGCGCACGAAGCCGCGCTGCTTGAAGCCGTCGAGCTCGTCCTTGAACTCGCCCTTTCGATTGGCCGCGATGGGCGCGAGCACGAGCGCCTTGGTTCCGTCGGGCAGCGCGAGCACGTCGCGCACGACCTCGTCGACGCTGCGACCCGCCACGATCTTGCCGCAGACGTGGCAGTGCTGCCGGCCCGTGCGGGCGTAGAGCACGCGCAGGTAGTCGTAGATCTCGGTGATGGTCCCGACGGTCGAGCGCGGGTTGCCGCTCGCGCTCTTCTGCTCGATGGCGATGGTCGGAGACAGCCCGCGCAGTCGCTCGACCGCCGGCCGCTCGAGCCGCCCGAGGAACTGCCGCGCGTAGCTCGACAAGCTCTCGACGTAGCGACGCTGCCCCTCGGCGTAGAGCGTGTCGAACGCGAGCGAGCTCTTCCCCGACCCGCTCGGCCCGGTGAGCACCACGAGCGCGTTCTTCGGCAGGACGAGGTGATCGACCTTCAGGTTGTGCTCGCGCGCCCCGAAGATCTCGATCGTGTCGAGCGCCTCGCTCTTGCCGCGTCGCCTGCCGTTGATCGCCACCGTCGCGTGGATAGCACGCGCGGCTCGCCGCTCGCTGTCAGGAGCTGTCAGGTTTCACTGACACTTCGACTAGCACTCTGACCGACGCATTCTGACGAGAGGCGGATGCCGAGCAGGCCGCGGCGGGGGCGAGTGCCCCGTTCGCGAAGGCGAGGGGCTTGCCCCTCGCGCACCCCGGCTCCAGCTCGGTACCGATGCCAGACCCGCTCGGTGTGGCTGGGGGCGCGGGGGCAAAGCCCCTGCCTCTCACGAATGCGCGGAGCGCGTTCGTGTGTGGAGGCGTCGAAGACACCCCGGAAAAAACAAAGCTCGCCGGAGCGCATCAACGGTAGCGTCGCGTGGCGGGGGCGCCCGTTGAAGAGCGTCCTAGGACACGGCAGTTCGTGTCCGACGGAGCGAAGCAACGGGGGCACCCGCCACGCGACGCGGCCTGCTAGAGAGGATCAGCGGGCCCGGTCGTAGCGCACGATGTCGAACGCGTACGCGTGCTTCTCGTCGACGCCGTGGTGCGTGCCCGAGACCACGCGGAACCGCATGGGGTCCCACTCGGGGAACAACGCCTCGCCGACGGCGTCGACGGCCACGTACGTGAGCACGAGCTTGGTCGCGAGCGGGATGAAGAGCGCGTAGATCTCGCCGCCGCCGATGATGCACACCTCGGGCGCGTCGCCCGCGGCGGCGATCGCTTCCTCGACGGTGGAGACGACCGTGCACCCCTCGATGGGCTTGTCGCTGCGCGAGAGCACGATGTTCTTGCGACCGGGGAGCGGCTTACCGACGGTGTCGTACGTCTTTCGGCCCATCACGATGGGCTTTCCGAGCGTCTCCTTCTTGAAGTGCGCGAGGTCGTCGGGGAGATTCCACGGAAGCGAACCGTCGCTTCGACCGATGACTCGGTTGCGGCCCAGCGCGGCGACGAGCGTGATGTCCATGGCTAGACGGCCACCTTGGCCTTGATGGCGGCGGCCGGATCATAGCTCTCGATCGTGAGGTGCTCGAAGCGCACGTCGTCCACGCGCGTCACGCGCGGATCGATCACCAGCTTCGGCAGCGCGCGCGGCGTTCGCTTCAATTGCTCGTCGGCTTGCTCGAGGTGGTTCAGATAGAGGTGCACGTCGCCGAAGCTGTGCACGAAGTCGCCCACCTCGAGCCCGGCCTCGCGCGCGATGAGGTGCGTGAGCAGCGCGTAGCTCGCGATGTTGAAGGGCACGCCGAGAAAGACGTCGGCGCTGCGCTGGTAGAGCTGGCAGCTGAGCTTGCCGTCCGCGACGTAGAGCTGGAAGAGCGCGTGACAGGGCTGGAGCGCCATCTTCGGGAGATCCCCGGCGTTCCATGCGGACACCACCAAGCGTCGCGAGTCGGGGTTCTTCTTCAGCTCGCCGAGGAGCGTCGCGATCTGATCGACCTCGCTCCCGTCGGGCTTCTTCCAGTGCCGCCACTGCACGCCGTACACGGGGCCGAGCTCACCGCTCGCGTCGGCCCACTCGTCCCAGATGGTGACGCCGTTCTCGCGCAGGTAGCGCACGTTCGACTCGCCGCGCAGAAACCACAAGAGCTCGTGTGCGACGCTCTTCCAGTGGATCTTCTTGGTCGTGAGCAGCGGAAAGCCCGCCGCGAGATCCACGCGAAGCTGCGCACCGAAGAGGCTCAGCGTGCCGGTGCCCGTTCGATCGGCCTTCCTCGCGCCGCGCTCGCGGACGGACCGAAGAAGATCGAGGTAGGCCTGCATCGAGGTGCCGTCAGTTGGCGACGGGCGCGGGAAACACGTGGCGCTCGCCCGGCTCGCCGACGAGATCCGCGAGGCCGACCTCGTTCTTGTCGTCGATCTCGTAGGGCAGAAAGCACGAGACCGGCTCCTCGACCACGTGCTCCATGGTGATGGCGATGGCGGCCGTGGTCGCCTCCGAGTCCTCGTCCTCGAGCGTCACGTCGGCGACGATCGCGATGGCGATGAACTCCGCCTTTCGATCGGTGAGCGTGGTCCGCAGGCTCGCGATCACCGCGTCGGGATCCGGTGACTCGCCGTCGGGCGGAGTCTCGCCGGCATCGGAGCCGAGGTGCAGCACCTCACCGTCCGTGCGCAGAGCGAGCGCGAAGGGATCGAACTCGCCGTTCTCCGCGAGGAGCTCGACGGCCACCTCGACCGCTCCGTTGAGGAGCTCGTTCAGCTGACCGCGCGGGGAGGCGGGGTCGAGCTCTTCGTGCTCGTGGTCGTGGTCGCAGTTCTCGTCGTGCTCGTGATCATGGTCATCGCCGTGGGCCATGTGCGCGACCATAGCATCAGGTGCCGGGCGTGCTCGACGGGGACGGCGCCATCTCGCCGCCGATGTCGGAGACGTAGTGCTGGGCGGTCTCGCGCTGCGGGGCGCCGCTCGGGGCGACCTCGAGGTAGCGCTGGAAGAGCTCGCGCGCGTGCGGGCGATCGTCGAGGAACTCGGCGAGCAAGACGCCCATGTCGTAGAGCGCGGCCGCATGCGTCGGCGACGCGTCGAGGACGGCCTGATAGGCCCGACGCGCCTCCTCGTTGTGACCCTGCCCGCGCAGGCAGATGCCGAGCGCGACGCGCGCGTCGAGGTGATCCGGATCGGCGTCGATGACGGCTTGGTAGTGCGCGGCCGCACCGGCGTAGTCGCCCGCGTGCAAGAGCACCGAGCCCTGGTTCAAGTGGGCGGGCGCAAAGGTCGCATCGAGCGCGACCGCGCGATCGAACTCTTCGAACGCCGCCTGCGTGTCGCCGCGCGCGAGCTGGACCAGGCCGAGGTCGTTGCGCAGCTCTGCGGTGTCGCCGAGATCGAGCGCCTTGCGGATCACCAACTCGGCGACGTCGTACTGCTCGCGAGCGCGATAGACGCGACCGACCTCGGCGAGCGCGCGTGCGCTCGAGGGCTCGCGGATCAGGACCTCGCGCGCCTGCTCGAGCGCGCCGTCGTAGTCTCCGTGCTCGCGCAAGATCGTGGCGAGAGAAACGCGCGCGGGAATCTCGTCGGGGTGCGTGCCGATGTAGCTGCGCAAGAGATCGGCGGCGGCGTCGCGATCGCCGAGCGCGTGTCTCACTTCGGCGAGCGCAACGAGGACCTCGGCCGTCTCGGGTGACGCAGCGCGCGCCGCCTCGAACGCGGTGGCCGCCGCCTGCAGATCGCCCGCGCGCCGATCGAGCACGCCGATCTGGTAGTGCGCTTCCCAGAGGCCCGGATCGATCCCGAGCGCGGTCTCGAAGTGATCGCGCGCGCGACGAGCGGCGACGCGCGTGGTGTGGTCCATCTCGCGAACGCCGGCCTGGAACTCGCGGACGGCCTCCGGATCGATCGTGGCCGAGCTGGTCGGCGTGGTCGTGGTGGTGGTCTCCGCGCTCGCGCCGCCACAGCCGGCGACGGCGACGAGAATCAGCACGAGGACCCACGAACGGCGCACGCGCGGAGCATACCAGAGGCCCGCGTTGCGATCGGCAGCAGCGTGGCCCATCACCCAGAGGTGAGCGAAGAGAGCGCGTTCGACCGAGTCGGTGGCGAGGCTGTCCTGCGCGCGATCATCGACGACTTCGTCGGGCGCGTGACGGGCGACGTGATGATCGGCTTCTTCTTCGCGCGCATCGATCGCGCCCGACTCGCCGAGCTCGAGTACGAGCATGCCGCGCAGCACCTCGGCGCGGACGTCGCGTACTCGGGGCGGCCGCTCCGCACCGCGCACGCCGCGCATCGGATCATGGGCGGGCACTTCGCGCGCAGGCGCGAGATCCTGCGACAGACGCTGGTCTCGCACGCCGTCCCGGAGAGCATCGCGGCCGCCTGGCTCGCGCACGTCGACTCGCTGCGCGCAGAGATCACACCGGACGTGGGGAGTGAGTGCGGCGGAAGCGCGCGCGAGCGCGAATGATCTCGACCCGAGTGCCCGGCTCCGGCCGAGATCGCTTACAGTTCACCCATGCGCTGGCTTCCGATCGCGGTGCTCGTGGCGGTCGCGGGCTGCAATCACGTTCCCTATGCGGGCGTCGGACATGACGGAGGTCCGAACCCCTGCGCCGCGCAGTCGGCGGGCGTGGTCTGTTTCGGCACCGAGGTCGCGCAGTGCGATGGGGCGGGGAACACCACCTCGCACACCGACTGCGCCGCGTCCGGACAGATCTGCGCTCCGGGCGTCGGCTGCCGCGCGTGCGTGCCCACGCACGTGACGTGCGAGGGAGAGACCGTCCGGCTCTGCAACGCCCAAGGGACGATGCTCACCACCGGCCCGACCTGCGACCCGACGCTGGGCGAGCACTGCGGCCCCGGTGGTTGCGTGAACCTCTGCGCGCAGGCCGTCACCGATCACTCCTACATCGGCTGCGACTACTACCCGACGATCCTTCCGAACTCCGAGCTCAACCCGGCGTTCCACTACGCGATCGTGATCGCGAACCCGCAGCTCGTCTCGGCCCAGGTGACGATCCTGCACGGCGTCGATCTGATCGAGCGGCTCGTCGTGCCCGCCGGACAGCTCGCCGTGCGCGAGCTCGACTGGATCGACGCGCTGCGCGGGGACTCGATGGCGCCCGCGTCGGTGCTCGTGCCGGATGGCGCCTACCACGTGGTCTCGGACGTGCCGGTCACGATCACGCAGTTCAATCCGCTCCGCTACCAGAGCAATCCGAGCTGCATGTCGACGCGTCCCGAGGACGGCTGCTTCTCGTACACGAACGACGCGTCGCTGCTCCTGCCGGCGCACGTGCTCACGGGGAGCTACCTCGTGATGTCGCGACCCACGCACGTGCTCACGATCAGGCAGTCGGCGATGGCGCCCTCGCGCAGCAGCTCACCGGGGTTTCTGGCCATCGTGAACGCGGAGGACCACGGCGTGTCGGTCAGCGTGCGATCGACGGCGCACACGCTCGCGTCGGCCGACGGAACGATCCCCGCGCTCTCTCCCGGCGAGACGCACGACTTCGCGCTCGCGGTGGGCGACGTGCTCGTGCTCGAGACCGCCGATCCGGGCACACCGTGTCCAGGCGAGAGCGACTCGGACTCGAGGAGCACGGGGACGGTCGACTACTGCAACCCTGGCCGCGACTGGGATCTGACGGGGACCGAGATCAAGACGACGGCGCACGTCGCGGTGTTCGGCGGCCACAACTGCACCTTCGTTCCTTACAACCGCTGGGCCTGCGATCACCTCGAGCAGCAGATGTTCCCCGTAGAGTCGCTCGGCAACGATCTCTTCGTCCCGATCACGCACCCACTGCGGATGGGCGAGCCGAACCTGCTGCGCGTGGTCTCGGCGGGCACGAGCGCGCACGTCAGGTTCGAGCCGCCGCTCGACGACGGAACGAGCGCGGTCGATCTGGCGCTGGGCGAGTACACCGAGCATGAGATCCGCGCGGACGTCTGGGTGCACTCGGACGCGCCCATCCTCGGTGCGCTCTTCCTCGTGGGTCAGAACTATCTCGGCTTCGACACCATCGGATCGAGCCCCTTCGCGGTGGGCGATCCCGCGATGTCGCTCGTGGTGCCGAGCGCTCAGTACCGTCGCAGCTACGCGTTCCTCGCGCCCGACACGTACTCACAGAGCTACATCGACGTGGCCATCCCGATGGGCGGTCAGGTCTATCTCGATGACGCTCCGATCACCGGGCTGCTGACGACCTCGGGCATGACGCTCATGAGCACGGGCCGGCTGCGCATCACGACCGGCGCGCACACCATCCGCGGCGATCATCCGTTCGGCCTCTACGTCTACGGCTTCGGCAGCTACACGAGCTACATGGTGCCGGGCGGAATGGACTTCGTCCCCATCACGCCGCCGTTCTGAGCACTCTGGCGTCGGCCTACTCGGCGAAGCAGATCTCGACGCGGTCCACGATGAGCGCGTCGGAGTTTGGCCCAGGGTAGATGCGAAGCAGCGTGCCCGAGTCGCCCGCGACGAGCTCGGTCGTGGCGTCGGCGAGGTACCACGCGTAGGGCGCGCTATTGGCCACGAGGTTGGTCGGTGCGCTGCCTGTCCCGTGGAACGTGCGCCAGTGGAAGCTGCCGCTCGCCGTGGTGTTGAACGATCGGCCGTAGATGGCGAGGGTCGCCCTCGAGACCGACGCGAGGCCGGACGTGCTGAGCTCGACGTCGATGAACGCGGTGCCTTCTAGATCCAGGCCGCCCTCGCCGAGGAACGTGTCGTCGAAGATCGGCGTGTACGAGAACGACGTGCTCGCCGCCGAGACGTGCCAGCGGCTGGTGTCGGGGAGCTGGTTCAGCTCGTAGTCGACGTAGGCGGTGGAGCCGGGCGACGAGCCACGCCAGCGGAAGCGCACCGCGCGCGTGCCGACCGCGCCGGAGATGCAGCCGCCGCTCGAGGCCGCATCGTGACCTGAATCCGCGATCGCCGCGGCGTCGTGACCGGCATCGGTGGTCGCGAGCGCGGCGTCCTGGCCCGCGTCCGTGACCGCGTGCGCATCCGAACCGGCGCCCGCGTCCGTCCCGCTTGCCGCATCCGTCGTAGCGCCGGTGTCCGTGCTTGCCCCGGTGTCCATGACCATGCCCGTGTCCATCGCGGCGCTGGTCGCGGTGTCGGCGTGAGCGTCGAACGCCGCATCGCTCGCGACCCGCGCATCCGCGCTCGCATCGACACGCGCCCCGCGCCCGGAGTCGCACCCCGCGATCACCACCAACAGACCCGCGACGGGCCCGAGCGCGCGCATCAGTACCTCGGCGCGCTCGGATCGATTCGCTCGGACCACGCGTCGATCCCGCCCGTCACGTTGTAGACCTCGCGGAAACCGAGACGGATCACGTGCTCGGCGGCCGCGCGGCTCCGGACGCCGTGGTGGCAGTAGAGAACGATCGGCATGGCGCGATCGACCTCGTCGAGGATCTCGGGGTCGTCGGCCGAGAACCGCACGGAGCCGTCGAGCTTCACGATCGCGCGCTCGTCCTCGGTGCGCACGTCGAGCAAGAGCAGCGGCTTCTTCGTCTCGAGCATCCGCTTCAGCGCGTCCACCGCGAGCGAGCGCACCTTCGGGGGCGCGCTCGGGTTCTCGATCTTGAAGCCCTCGGTGCTGCCCGTGCGGACGAAGTCGATCGTCATTCCATCGGCGCGCCGCGCGCTCGCCGTGTCCATCGCGAGCACCACGCGTCCGAGATCGAGGATGACGTCGTGATCCTTGGCCGGCGCGAGGTCGAGCACGGCGTCGAAGGCGCGATCGATCTCGACGCGAACGTTCGCAGGCGTGGTCTCCGCGTACTCCACGAACGCCGCGATCGCCGCTTCGGTGAGCATCACCTCGGGCACCTGGACCGGCATCGGACCGCTCGCACCGACCGCAGCCGCGAGCTCTCCTTGCGTGTGCATGTCGCCGATGATGTCGGCCCCGCCGACGAGCTTGCCGTCGACGTAGAGCTGCGGGAACGTGGGCCAGTTCGAGTAGGCCTTCATTCCCTCGCGCAGCGCTTCGTCCGAGAGCACGTCCACCGTGACGTAGTCCGACAAGAGTTCGTCGAGCGCGTCGACGGTGCGCGACGAGAACCCGCACGCGGGCGCGCGGCGGTTTCCCTTCATGAAGAGCACGACCTTGCCGGACGCGAGGACGGACTCGATGCGAGCGCGCAACGCCGTGTCGACTGCTTCGGAGCTCATGAGCCCTTGTATGGGACCGCGTCGCGCCCCGATCAAATCAATCGATCGATCAATCCGTCGGCGTGTCGGCGAACGCCTCTTCGCCATGGAACGAGTCCTGGCGGCGCTGCCAGCCCACGACGTGGACGTCGGGCAGGCCTCGGACGGCGCGATCGATCGCGCGCATCACCGTCTTCATGCTGTCGGTGCGAGGCGGGGCCACGTAGCGCGGGCCTCCGAGCGGCTGTGCGTACACGTGCAGCTGCCAGCGCGTCGGGGACACCGAGCCGAGCGTCAGCAAGAACGCATCGCCGAGCATCAGGCCGGCGAGCTCGACCGTGCCCTCGCGATCGGCGCGCCAGGGGCTGGGCTCCGCGCCGACGCGCTCGAGACCTCTCGCGATCGCATCGAGCAGCTCCGCATCGGGCGCGCTCTCGCCGTCTTCCAACACCGCTTCGGCTTGCCGCTCGAAGATCAACGCCGAGCGCACACCGGGCACATCGCGTGAGGGTGCGATCCCCGGCGGGCCTCGTCGCACGACGTACACCGCCAGCGAGATCGCAGCGACGATCACCACGGCGAGGACCACGAGGAGAAGCGGCACCCCCTAAGTGTAACGACGCTCGCGGACGGCGCTCGTTTTTGCGATGTGGGAATGATCCGCCGCGGAAAGAGGCTCGTATTTGCCACGCTGCGCACGTGTTCCTCGGCTACTCTCACGAGCAGATCGGTTGAGATGTCCACGATCGAGCTGACGAATGGAAGCGCGACGCTGACGGCGCGAGCAGACTATCTGCTCGTGATCGAGCACGGCACGCTGATGACGGGCGAGGAAGTTCTTCGCTACGTCACCGAGGTCGAGACCGCCGGCCAGCGCTTCCAGCTACGGCGCCTGCTCGTCGATGCGCGCTCGGAGACCGACGACGACGACGCGCGCGGAGAGGCGCGGGCGGCGATGTGGCGCTGGATCCGAACGCAGCGCGCGTTCGATGGAATCGGGTACGTGCTGCGCGACGAGATGATGATCGCGCGCGTGAACATGACGGCGCTCTCCGAGCGTCTGCCCGTGCGCGCGTTCTCGGCCGTGGCCGAGGGTCATCGCTGGCTCGCACGTCCTCGGGGCACATCAACGACGTCGATGCCGTCGGCGCGCGGAACCGGGTCCACGCCTCCGCCGCCGATGCGAACGCCGGTGCCACCGCTTCGCTCGCCCTCACCCACGCCGCCCGGGTCGCTGGGTGCGCCGAGAAATCCAGCGCGCACGACCGCGCGCACGGCGGCGTTGAGCTCTGAAGAGGCGGCCGCGGTGCTCGCCCCGCGCACGCCGACGCCCCCGCGAAGCACGCGCACCACGTTGAAGCTCGCGGCGCTGGACGAGACGAGCGCCGACGAGATCATCGCGCCTTCGACGTCGGCTCCAGGCGTCCGCAAGCCACCGCGCTGAGCCGCGATCCGTTCCGACGCCCTACCGTTCCGACGCTATCCGTTCCGACGGAGGCGCAGGAAACCTCGCACGACCTTGGGCACGCTGCCGCCGAGCAGGCCCTGAAAGACGTCGCGCATGGCGTCGTACTTGTTCTTGTACGGAAACCAGAAGGGCTCCGTCGTCATGTAGCCGCGGTCCACCATGATCGCCTTCTGGTGGCTGAACGCGAGCAGGCCCTCGGGCCCGTGATAGCGACCGAAGCCGCTGTTCTTCACGCCGCCGAAGGGAAGTCGCGGGTTGCCGACGCTGACGACCACGTCGTTCACGTTCACCTGGCCACACTCCATCTTGGACGCGATGGCGATGCCCTTCTTGATGTCGCTCGTCCAGACGCTCCCGACCAGGCCGTATTGGTGCTCGTTCGCCATGCGCAGCGCTTGATCGGCGCTCTCGACCTTGAGCACGGGCAGCACCGGGCCGAAGGTCTCGTCGCGATAGATCTCCATGTCGGTGCGGACGCCGGTGAGCAGCGTCGGCGCGTAGAACTGTCCGGGGCGATCGATGCGACGGCCACCGAGGAGGATCGTCGCGCCCTTCTCGATCGCGTCTTTCACGTGGCGCTCGACGGTGTCGATCTGACGCGACATCGTCATCGGGCCCATGTCGGCGTGCTCGTCCGGGCCGCCGACGGTGACCTTCTCGACCTCGCGCAGGAGCAGCTCGACGAAGCGATCGTGCACCTTCGCTTCCACGAAGATGCGCTCGACCGACGTGCACATCTGTCCGCAGTTCACGAGGCCGCCCCAGGCACACGCCTTGGCAGCGCGCTCGAGGTTCGCGTCGGCCAAGACGATGAACGCGTCCTTGCCGCCCAGCTCGAGCTCGACCGGGATCGGCTTCTTGGCGGCGGCCGCCATCACCTTGCGACCCGTGGTCACCGAGCCGGTGAAGAAGATCTTGTCGACGTCGGCGTCGGCGAGCGCGGCGCCCGTGGCTCCGTCGCCCTGCACGACCTCGAGCACGCCGGTCGGGAGGCCGATGCGCTGGAAGATCTCGCGGATGATCTCGCCCGTGATCGGCGTCACCTCGCTCGGCTTGAGCACGGCGGTGTTGCCCGCGATGAGCGCCGAGACGATGGGCACCATCGAGAGCTGGAACGGGAAGTTCCAGGGGCTGATGATCGCGATGACCCCGATGGGGAAGTGCTCGACATAGCTGGTCTTGCCCGGAAACAAGATCGAGCCCGGCACCTTGTGGCGCCCGAGCACGCGAGGCGCCTCGCTCTTGTAGTAGTCGAGGAAGAGCGGGACGCTCATCAGCTCGGTGAGCAGCGAGTCGACCAGCGGCTTGCCCGTGTCCTCGCTGATGCGCCGCGCGTAGTCCTCGCCGTGGGTCTTGACGACCTCCTTGATGCGCAGGAGCAGCTCGAGGCGGCGCGCGAGCGTGGTCTGCTTCCAGCTCTCGAACGCGCTCCGAGCGCGCGCCACGGCAGCGCGAACCTCGGCCTCGCTCGACACGTGGTACTCGCCGAGCCGTTCGCCGGTCACGGGCGAGCGCTTCTCGAACGTCGCGCCGTGGCCGTTCGTGGTCTTCGCGTTACCGTTCGTGACCTGCGGGATGCTCATGCCCGCATGATGCCCGAGAGCCCCCACTCCGCGTAAGTCGTACGCGGAGTGAAAAAAAGTCGTACGGGGCGCAAGTCGTACGGGCGCCTAAGTCGTACGGGGCCAAGTCGTACGGGGCGTGGGTGCCCGAAGGGCCCCACCGCGCGGCGCCTGCGCCGCGCCGAAAATCAGCGATCGGCGCCGAAGATCGCGAGCGCGGCGGCCCAGAGGGTGACCAGGCCCGCGCCGAGCGAGAGCACGGCCATCCCCATGAGCATGAAGTTTCCGCCGTTCGGCGTCGCGAGCACGAGCACCGCGCCGAGCAGAACGACAGCGAGCGTGACGTAGCCCGGAAGCGCCGCGACGAAGACGGCGATGCCGCCGAGCGCGATCGAGCAGATCAACGCCACGCCGATGGGGAGGTCTTTCCCGAAGGGCGTGAGCGTGACCAGCGCCGTTCCGATCACGACGCCCGCGAACACGCCCCAGCCCACCAAGCCCGCGCAGTAGAGCGTGAGCACGCCGATCACGGCGAAGATCACGCACATCGTGAAGTCGAGCACGAACGTGGGGTTCGCGGCGATCGACTGAGCGCGCTTGAGAACGGCGGAGTCGCGGTCGAGACGGCTGTCGAATTCACTCATGGCGGGCGAAGCCTATGCGGATCTCGGGGACGGTGACAAGGGGGTCGGCCGGTCTGGTGCGCGTGATAACCTCTGGCTCGTGACCGTGTCCGTCGCGGGCGCGCCCGAGAGCATCGGGCCCTACCGCCTCCTCGAGAAGCTGGGCCATGGCGGCATGGCGACCGTCTTTCGCGGCGAGCGGGTCGGCGAGGCCGGCTTCAAGAAGCGCGTCGCCATCAAGCGGATCCTGCCGCAATACAAGCGGGATCCCTCGCTGCTGGAGCGCTTCGCGGCGGAGGCTCGGACCAACGCGCGCCTCGATCATCCGAACCTCGTGCAGGTCATCGACTTCGGGATCGACCCTGAGCCCTACCTCGTCCTCGAGTTCGTCGAGGGCGTCTCGCTCTCGCAGATCCTGCAGCGGCTGGTGGATCGCAGTGGGCACCTCGAGCTGGCCGCGGCGCTCTTCATCGCGGCCGAGGCGGCGCAGGGGCTCGACCACGCGCATCGCAAGAAGGACGACGACGGAACGCCTCTGGGGATCGTGCACCGCGACGTGAGCCCGCAGAACGTGCTCATCAGCAACGAGGGCGCGGTGAAGGTCAGCGACTTCGGCCTGGTGAAGGCGGCCGACAACGTGCTCAAGACCGCGAGCGGCGTGAGCATCGGCAAGATCAGCTACATGGCGCCCGAGCAGTCGGTCTCGACGGGCACGCCGATCGACGCGCGCGCGGACATCTTCTCCCTCGGCGTGATGCTCTGGGAGATGCTCACGCTGCGATCGCTCATCGCGCCCGATGATCCGGCGCGCGCCGCGCAGCTGCTCCAGAGCGGCGCCTGGGAGCCGCCCTCACGCCACAACCCACGCGTGCCCGAGCGCGTCGATCGGATCGTGCTGCACTGCCTGATGATCGATCGCGAGCAGCGCTTGCCGAGCGCGCAGCAGCTGAGCCTCGAGCTGCGCGAGATCCTGCACGAGATGGCCCCGGGCTACGGCCGCCCGCAGCTCGCGCGGATGATCGGATGGCTCTTTCCGGAGAAGGGCTGGGCCATGTCCGAGCCGGATCAGCCGGCCGCGCAGCCCTCGACCGAAGAGCGCTTGTCGATGCAGATGGTCATGCCCGCCGCGGTCGCGTTGCAGCGCGCGGCCGACGCGAGCTCGGCACCACCGCCGCCCATCGCTCCGGCACGCATGCTCAGCACACCGGGCTCGCGCGGGCGGCGCATCGCGCTCGTGGTGCTCTCGGCGGCGCTGGTGGTGCTGGGCGCGATCGCGCTCGTGGCGATCGGTGTCGCGGTGTACTTCGCGCGGCAGTCGGCCAGCGCGGCGACGACGCCAGCTGCGACCTCGACGCCACCGACGACGCGACCGCCGATGATGCCGACCACGCGGCCGCCGCAGGATCTCGTGGTGCTGATCAGCTCGCCCGTGACCGGCGCGCACCTGTTCATGGGCGCGCGCGATCTCGGCGCGCTGCCGATGTCGCTTCACCAGCACGATCTCACGGGCGAGCCGCTCATCGCCGTCGCAGCCGATCACGAGCCGCGCATCATCCGCGCCGAGCTCATCATCGAGCTGATGCGCACGCAGCCTTCGTATGCGATCCCGCTGGAGGAGACCGACGCACCCGATCTCGTCGCGTACGTGCGCTACACGGGACAGGGCCTCGCGCATCTCGTGAGCGGCGAAGACCTCGGCCCCGTGCCGGGCGTCGTGCTGATCCCCGTGAACGGGAGCGAGCCGCGCGAGACCTCGATCGTCGTCTGGGACGAGTCCGGCGCAGAGTCGGCCCCGATCTCGCTCGCCGGATGCAGCGCCGATCGCGTGTGCCTGCTGACGACGATCCCCGCGCCCTGACCGCCGGGAAGGGGCGTCGAAGACGCGATGATCGGCTAAGCTCGCGCGCAACGTGACGAGTCGGGCCCGCTCTCTGCTTCCGGCGACGTTGGTGATCGCGTGCTGGCTCGCGGCGTGGGTCGCGGCCGGCCAGGTCCGCGCGCCATCCGACACCATGGACGTGAGCGAGATCCAGCCCGGGATGCGCGGCTACGGGCTCACCGTGTTTCACGGCACGACGCCGGAGCGCTTCGACGTCGAGGTCGTGGACGTGCTCCACGGCTTTCGTCCCGATCAGGATCTCATCATCGTCCACTGCGAGCATCCGATCCTCGAGGATGCGAACACCGTCGGCGGGATGAGCGGGAGCCCGATCTTCATCGACGAGCGCCTCGTCGGTGCGTACTCGTATGGCTGGCCCTTCGGTCGGCATCCGTACGCGGGCGTGACACCGATCGCGAACATGCTGCGCGAGATGCGACGCCCGGCGCGGCCGACCTCGTTTCCTGGCGCGACGCCGATGCCTACACCCACGCCGCCCGAGGGGACGGCGACACACGGTCGTCGTCGACCGCGGCTCGGCGGCATCACGCCCTACCTCGGGGATCATCGCGCCTCCGCCTTCGCGGCGCTCGAGGACATGGCGCGTCACGTGGTGCCCATGGTCGAGGGCTCGACGTGGGTGCCCGCGTCGACGCCGATGCTCGTCGGTGGCTTCGACGATGCGTCGGTCGCGATGCTCGCGCAGGCGTACGCGCCCCTCGGCATCGAGGTCCTACAAGCGGGCGGGACCGGCACGACGCCATCGAGCTCCGCGCCGCCGCCGCACTTCGTCGATGGGGGCGCGCTCGCGGTCACGCTCGCGCGCGGCGACATCTCCAGCACCGTCATCGGCACGGTCACGCACGTCGACGGCGATCACCTCGTCGCGTTCGGTCATCCGATGATGGAGATCGGCGAGGTCGGCTATCCGACCGCGCTCGCGCGCGTGCTGCACATTCTCTCGACCGTGCAGCGCTCGTTCAAGATCGCCGAGCCCATCGCGCCGCTCGGGATGCTGGTGCAAGACCGACAGTCGGCGATCGTCGTGGACACCTCGCAGCAGGCCCCGATGATCCCCATCCACCTCCACCTGAGCGGCATTCCCGACACCGAGCGGCGCGAGTGGAGCTTCGAGATCGCGAGCCATCGCTCCGCGACGTCCACGCTGCTCACGTCCAGCATCCAGAGCGCGGTGAAGAGCGTCGCCGGCGACGCCGACTTCGTGACGTTCGAGGCCACGAGCCGCGTTCGTCTCGATGGCGTGAGCGGATCGGTCGAGTGCGTCGATCACGGCTTCAGCTCCACGGGCGCGCACCAGACGAGCGCGCTCGGCCAGATCCGCGCCTTCGATCTGATCGAGGCCGCGTACGCGAACCCCTTCGAAGCGACGCGGCTGCTCGAGGTGGACATCGCGCTCGCGCTGAGCTTCACGCACCACACGGCCGAGATCGTGGATGCGAGCGTGGCTTCGACCGAGGTCGATCCCGGCGCCGACGTTCCCGTGCGCGTGGTGCTCCGACCCTGGGACGGCGAGGAGCGCACCCTCACCACGAGCGTGCACGTGCCCGAGAGCGCCGCGGGCGACGCGATCTCGCTGCTGGTGCAGCCGGGCGGCGACGTGGAGATGGAGCGACCCGAGGCGCGCTCGCTCGCCGACGTGCTCGCTGCGATCCAGCACCGCTACGACACGCGATCGGTCGTCCTCTCGATGCGTCTGCCCGGGCGCGGCCTGCGCACACCGGGGCACGTGGCGACCTCGCTCCCGATGTCGGTGATCGACGCGCTCCAGCAGACGGGCGACGCCGACCGCGTTCGTGAGATCGCGTCCCACGTGCGCAGCGAGGTGCCGACCGAGTTCGTGCTCGAGGGCGCGGCGCGCATCGAGCTCACGGTGCGACGACTCGCGCGCGAAGAAGACTGAATCGCGCGCAGACTCAAGGAGTGCCGCTGACCGCGTAGTCGCAGTGACCCTCGCCGTTGAGGTGGCCGATGGTGCTCGCCTGGTGGAACACGAAGTTGCGCAGCGTGCCGTCGGGCAAGGGCACGGAGCCCGGATCGTAGAAGAGGAGCCCGCCCGACTCGTCGAGGAGCGGCGTGCCGTCGATGTCGTGCAGGTCGGACAGGAGCTCCGACTGGAGCGTCTGGAACGTGACGTGGCGATCCGTGCCGGCGGACGCTGCGTACGCCTCGAAGCGAATCCTCGCCGCCGGATCCAGCAGCGACTCGAGGAAGAAGTGGTCGAGATGGAACGTGAGCTGCGCGTGCGTCATCCCGTTGGGCGTGACCACCACGCCGTCCGTCATGTCGATGCCGCTGATGCAACGCGCCGTGTGGATCTCGATCGGCAGCCCGAGATCGAACACGTAGTTGCCGTGCGTCGCGTGGTGCGCAGTCCCCTGAAAGAGCACGGCGATGTGATCGGTGACCATGCGGGCGGCGTCCTCGTCGCGCACGGTCCCGACGCGACGCGCGCCGGTCACGGCCGGAAGGATGCGATAGCCCACGCTCTCGTAGCGCTGGGCTGGCAGCGCGCGAAAGGTCCACACCACCTGCTCGCCGTCATGGAGATTCACGAGCACGGGATCCGTCTCGAGCGTGGTCGAGACACCCTGATGCGCGATCACGAACGCATCGATCGACACGATCACGCGATCGATCGTGAGCGACCACCCGTCGACGAAGCCGAGGCCGGTCGAGGTGGGATAGCCCTCCTCGGCCGCGATCTCGCCGCTGGCGCTCACCTCGAGCGTGCCAGAGCCAGACGACGCGGTGCATGCGCACGCGAGGATCGCCAAGACCGATGGTGCGAGCCGGCTCATCGCGTCGCTCCCGTCGTCACTGCGAACGCGGTGGACGTGCGCGCGCCGAGGATCCAGGCGTCGTAGGGCTGCGTACCCGCCACGATCTCTCGCGTGCTGCCCGTCGTGGGGACCGCGAGGCGGTCGAAGTGCATCTCGTCGACCCACGAGCGCACGTGCACGACGACCGTGATCGTGCTGCCTTCGTCGACGCTGCCACTCGCGGGGATTCCCTGCACGCGACGCGCGATCGTGAGATCGGCGATGTCGAGCCCGCCCTCGAACGGGATCGAGGTTCCGCCCATCGTCGCCGTGCCCGCGACCCATGCCTGGTGTCCGTGGGTCGGCGCGGCGATCGAGGGGCCAGGCGGGTCGATGTCCACCTCGGCATCGCCGATCGGCCCCGCGGAGCCAGCGCCCATGCCGAGGAGCGTGGGCTGGGTGGCCAAGAGGTCGAGCGAGACTTGGTCGAGCCACTCGCAGCGGATGCCGAGCGTCGCGTACTCGTCCGCGCCGCCGTGCGCGTAAGCCGTGGGGATCGAGAGCAGCCGGAGGAGCGCGGTCGCGCGCGGGGCGAGCACGTACACGGGGCCGATGGCGAGGCGCGCCTCGGTGAGCACCACGTCCCAGCCCGTGCGCGTGGTGAAGCTCGCGCCGCCCTCGCCCTGCGCGAAGAGCGTCAGGGAGATGGCGCGGCCCGGGGTGCTCGCGCACGCGGCGAAGGACGCTGCGGTGATCGCGAATGACAAGAAGAGGATCGTGCTCGCTCGTCGTTTCATCATCGTTCGTTCTCGGCTACGGGGTTGACGAAGGGGCGCCGCCCGCGAAGATCGCGGTCTCGTCGAAGCGAACCGTGAGGCGGCCCGTGATCGAGAGCGGTGGACCGGCGGCGTACGTGAACTGAGGCGTGCGCGACTGCGGCAGGCTGGCGTCGAACCAGGACACGTAGTTGAAGACGCTCGACTGCCAGCGCGTGTCGGTGAGGTTCTGCGCGATCACGGCGAGCTCGACGCCGCGCCACTCGGCCGCGATCTGCGCATCGATCACGAGCGCCTGCGGAGTGACCTGACCGAGGGGGATCGGGCGCTCGCCGAGCCAGCCCACGCCGACGCCCGCCGTGAACGCGACGGACTCGTGGTCGATGGTGATCGATTGCGTCCCGGCGGCATCGAGTCGGCCGACCCAGCGCGGCACGTACGGCAGGCGCGTGGGCGTGACGAAGTCGAGGATGCTCGCCGCGCCGAGGTACGCCTCGGTCCAGGAGAAGCTCGCGGCCACGGAGAGCCATCGCCAGGCCTGGATGTTCAGATACGCCGACGCGCCGAGTCGGCTCGTGGCGCCTTGATCGACGTTGCGCGCCGCGACGGGATCGAACACGAGGTCGTGATCGACGTGGGTCTGGAACGCGACCGCGCGCGCATCGACCGCGAGGTCCGCGTCCGCATGGGACTGGAGCACCAGGCCGGTCTCCGACGAAAAGACCTGCGCGAAGGGCGCGAACTCGCCTTCCGACAGACGCGCCGCGTCGGAGCTGCGCGTGCCGACGCCCGCGCTCGTCTGCCACTCGAGGGACGAGACGCCGCGATCGTTGCTCGGTGCGAGCTCTGCGAGTCGAATCCGAAGCGTGCCGCGCGGCTGCAGCGCGACGCCGATCGCGTCCGTCGATTGCTCGGGCAGGCGCGGGCCGACTCGGTCCACGCTCGGGAACGCGTGATTGGTCACGTCGAACGCGAAGACGTCGGCGCGCGCACCGACGCGCAGTGAGAGCCAGTCCGCGAACGAGAGATCCGCGCCCACGTGCGCGCCGATGCGTGTGATGTGGATGGTGTCGTCGAACGTCGCGGCGTACGGGATGCCCGTGCCCGAGCGCATGCGGAGCTGACGCGTGACGCCGGAGTCGTGGCGAGCGCTCAGCCCGATCTCGAACTGCTGCATGCGACCGAGCACGTCGCCCTCGAAGCGATAGCGACCGGTGAGACCGACCGTGCCGACCTCGTACTGCTCGTCCTGTCCGTCGCCGCGCGCGTCGTGACTCATGCCGCTGAAGTTCTCGCGGATGCGCAGGCCTCGATATCCGCCGTAGAGCAGGGCATCGAAGCGCGCGTGCGAGCCGCGCCAGGTGAGCCCCGTCGAGAGGATCACGCGCTGGCTCGCGCCGCCTTGGTTGGGGTCTTCGGTGCAGAAGAACTGAGCGTCGGGGCTGCTCGCGCAGGGCAGTCGCGCGCGGGTCACGTCGTCCTGGCGCACGACGCCGGCCGACGCGAAGTTCGCCAGCTGCGCCGCACCGAACACGTGGAACACGAGATCGTGCGCCACCTCGAGCTCGACGCGACCGTTGAGCGACGCGCCCGTCGAAGACCGGTTGCTCCCGAAGCCCGCCGAGTCGCGGAGGTCGACGCCGACGAACGTGCCCTGGCGCGACTGGACGGGCGCCCACATCAGGAGCAGCCGCCGCGTGTCGAAGGATCCGTACTGCCCGCGCAGCGTCACACCGCGCTGGACGGGACCGAGCGTGTACGCCGCCGTACCCGCGACGGAGAAGTCACCCTGGACCGGCGCGTAGGGCCCTTGCGTGAAGCTGATCGACTGCACCAGCTCCGGGATCAGGAAGTTGGTGTCGGCGTAGCCGTGCTGGTGGACGTTCGAGACCTCGTTGACGGGGATGCCGTCGACGAGCATCTCCACGTCCTGCCCCTCGCCGGCCTCGAAGCCGCGCGTATAGATGGAGCTCGCGTGATAGGTGCCCGCGTGGTTCACGAGGAACACGCCGGGCGCGAGCGAGAGAAGGCTCTCGGCAGACGGCCGCGGCACGGCGCGAAAGGGCTCGATCGACAGGTGGTAGTCGGAGGCCGCCGAGCGCATCGCGTCGTGGATGCGCGCGTCGACGACGCCCGTGGCGGAGTAGACGAAGTCGTCCTCGTGGGCGAGGGATTCCTCGTTCTCGCTCTCGCTCTCGCTCTCGCTCTCGCTCTCGCTCTCGCTCTCACTCTCGCTCTCGCTCTCGACCTCGCTCTCACTCTCGCTCTCGCTCTCGACCTCGCTCTCACCGGCGTCCGGCACTGGCGGCGGCGCATCGGGCGTCTCGCTCGCGTCACTCGCACCCGCGTCCGGATCGGGCACGCCGGCGTCCGCGTCCTGCGCGCGCACCGGTGCCGCCACCGCAAACGCGATGAGCACAGCGAGCATTGCTGTTCGAAGAAACAAGCTACGACCGACCCCGAGAAAAGACTTCGTCGTCGCGGTCGCCGGACCTCACGCACACACGGACGCTCGCGCGGTCGAGCTGCCGGGGAGGAGGCAGATCGTTAGCGCTCACATCACTCCACACACGCCGATGGGTTCGAACGTGCGCGGGCGGGTACGCGAGATCCGGAGATCGCGGGCTTCGAACGTCTAGACGGGCGGGCCGGTCGCCGGAGGCGCGCAGCGCTCGAAGCTCTGCACACGCGTGACGAGCACCGCTTCCAGCGGCATCTCGCCGACAAGCATCAGCTCGGGCACGTAGATCGTCAGGTCGGGCTGGAGCGCGGCGAGACCACGGTGCTCGAGGCTTCCTTGTCCGTGCGGTCGCTGGTGGCTCGACGACTTCGTGAGGTGCTGCGGCGATCCATCTTCGGAGTGGCAGAGCGAGCCGTGGCAGTGCGCGCTCGCGCCATGCGTGTGGGCGCCGAGGTGCGCGTGCATCGCGACGTGCGCGAAGGGCAGCACCTCGTAGCCGAACAGCCAGATGAGCGCGAAGAGCAGCGCCGGGATCACCCGTGCTCGCGTCAGCCGTCCTCGTCGCCTCGACCGAAGTCTCATCGCCCGCTCGCAGCGTAGCCTGGATCTCGGCAAGAGGCGTGGTCGCGGATCATCCGCCCTCGATCACTCTGAACTTGGCGCGGCGCGCCTTCGCCTCGTCATCGCTCGCGCTCGCGGGCGTGGCGTCATCGCGCGGAGTCGGCGGCACGGCGGCGAGGGCCGGCTTGCCCGGGCGCGGCCCGACGGAGGCGTGCAGGAGCTCGGCCGCGAGCTCGGCCGGGGGCTCGTGCGCGGGAATCATGATCCCGCGACCGTTCGCGCGGTCGATCACGCGATAGATCGACGACCAGCCGAACGTACAGCGCGTGACGGCGCCAGAGAAGGCGAGGTTCGCGTGCACGCCCGCGTCATCCATCGCCAGATCGAGCGGATAGGCGGCGTCGAGATCGATCACCAGGCGCTCGGCCCACTTCGCACGCAGAAAGTCCGGGACGATCACGTCCAGGCGTCGCGCATCGATCATCAGGCGCGGAGTCGTGCCCGCGGCGTAGAGGTCCTCGATCGCACGCGCGAGCGGATGCGAGGGCGGTGCGCCATCGCCCGTGCCCGCGACCGACATGGGCCGCTTTCCTCGCTTCGGAAGTCGCGTCGTCATGCGGCGAAAGGTTCCGCGAGGGCCTCGATCTGCGCGCGGCGGAACTCGGCCGTGAACAACATCGGGAGCGAGGTTCGCGGCACGTTCGGGAGCGCGCTCGTGAGGCGCGCGAGGCTCTGCTCTTGGATGAGCTCGCGTGCGGCCCGCGTGCGACCGGCCACTGCGAGACCGTGGAGCGGCGCGCCCGGCTCGATCTTGCCCGCGAGGCCGTTCACGTCGTCGCGATCCTTGGGCGAGAAGAGGCGCGGCAGCACCTGGTTCACCACGAGCGCAGCGACCGGGAGGTGCAGCTCGGTCGTGACCGCCGTGTGCAGCTCGAGCGACTCGTTGACGGGCATGTCCTCGGCGAGCGTGACGATCACCACGCCCGCGCGGACCGGATCGCGAAACAGCTCGACGGCGCCCTCCGCTTCACGACGCAAGAGGCCCGGCGGCGCGACGTCGGTGATGACGCGCGGCACGCGGAGCATCTCGAGCCCGTGCCCGGTCGCCGGCGCATCGACGATCACCAGATCGTAGCGAGGACGGCCATCGGGCAGCGTTTCCTTGGTGTGGAAGAAGGCCTTGCCGAGCATCGACCAGGCCTCCATCCCCGGCGTTCCGCGGAGCAGGCCTCCCACGATCTCGTTCTCGAACACGGCGCGGTAGAGCGTGCGCGAGCGGAGCACCATCAAGCCGTACTCGGAGAGCGCGGCGGCCGGCGTCATGTTCACCGCGTCGAGGTTGGGGATGGTCGCGACGTTCGACTGCCCGATCGGCGGCACCTCGAGCAGGTACGAGAGGCGTTCCTTCGCGTTGCACATCGCGAAGAGCACGCGCTTGCCCTTCTTCGCTGCGGCGACGGCGATGGCGGCAGCGACCGTGGTCTTTCCGACGCCTCCCTTTCCCACGACGAAGAGGAAGCGGTGATCGCGGAGCGGACGCGGCACGACGGCGGGGCGGACAGTAACTGAGGAGTCGAGAGGATCAAGAGGAAGAAAGGAACGGCTGCGGTTCCGCTGAGGAAGGCAGGAAGGCAGGAAGGCATGAACGAGCTCCGCGGGCCCACAGAGAGCTCGCCCAGAGACATCCAACACAAGTCCGTTCCTGCCTTCCTGCCTTCCTCAGCGGACCTGTTCTTTCTGCTTCCTCATCGACCAGTTCCTGAACGCCGCGTGCAGACCCGCACGCGCCCGGCTGGCTCGATCGACCGAGCGATCGCGATCTCGACGCCTCAGCGACGGCCATCTGCACTCCTCAGCGGCTGGCACCGACGTTGCCATCAGAGAGGTCAGAGGTGAGCCCCATGAATCGCTACTCGATCTCCTTCGCCGCACTCGCGCTGCCCCTCTTCGGAGCGTGCGCAGGCCCCGGCGCTGCCGCGACGCCCGTCACCGCGGACGCGCTCTGCACGCAGATCGCGAGCACCGTGTGCAGCGCGGACCAGCACTGCTTTCCGGACGCGCATCCCATGGACTGTCTGGCGTCGCAGACGGCCTCCTGCCGCGCGACGGTGCGTCCGCTCGTGGACGATCCGCGCCTCGGGTACGACCCCATCGCGGCCGGGCACTTCATCGAGACGCTGCACGCGCAGGCGACCGCGTGCTGGCACACGCCCGTCGACTACGACGCGTTCACGGCGATGTTCGCAGGCACCGGCGCACAGGGCGCCGACTGCACGCCGCACGATCTGAACGCGGCCTCGCTTCGCTCTTCGGCGCTCTCGTGTGAGAGCGGCAACGCGTGTCGTCTCTACCTCCGCGCCGACGGCAGCACGCAGGGCGTCTGTGAGCGTCGCGCCGACTCTGCTTGCTCGCACGCGTTCGACTGCGGCGCGGCGCAGTTCTGCGATCTCGGCGCGCACTGGCAGCCTGGCGTCTGGGGAAGCTGTCGCCCGCTTCGCTCGGACGGCTGGGCGTGCGGCGGCGATCTCGAGTGCGGCAGCCGACACTGCGACGGCGTGTGCGGCGCGCTTCCGGCCGACCTCCGCCCGCTCGCCGCGAGCTACAGCGACGTGGTCCGAGCGGCGACACCGGTCGCGTACCTGCGCCTCGGCGAGACGAGCGGCACGCGCGCCGCGGACCTGACGGGCGGCGGTCACTACGGCGAGCTCGTCGGCACGGCGACGCACGACGCGCACGGCGCAGTGCTGCACGACACCGACGGTGCGGTGCACCTCGCCGGCGGCGGCTACGTGCGCGTCGCCGCGATGACCCAGCTCACCGACAGCGACGAGCTCACGCTCGAGTGCTGGTTCCACCCCGACAGCGTCGCGGAGGCCCATCCGATCCTCGAGCTGAACGACGGCATGCACTTCGGCCCGCACGTCTGGCAGTTCGACGCGGGCGACAAGATCTTCGCGAACCTCATCGACGCGACGCGCGCGAGCCACTCGATCATGAGCGACGCGGGCGCGATCACCGCCAACGCGTGGCACCACGTGGTGGCGACCTACGACGGCGCGAGCGGTGCGCTCTATCTCGACGGCCACCGTGTGGGCACGACGGGGATGAGCGGCCCGCTGCTCGTCGGCGGCCAGCTCTACATCGGCTATCGGCCGGCCGTCGGCATGGGCGCCGCGGCCTCGTTCTCTGGCTCGATCGACGAGGTGGCCGTGTACGACCACGCGCTCAGCAGCGCGACCGTCGCGCGCCACCACGCGGCGGGCCTCGCAGGCTCGGCGACCAACACCTTCCCGCTCTTCCACTGGCTCCAGTAGTCGCATCGCTCGCCAAGCGAAGACTTTCTACCTACCGAGGAGCTCGTGTCATGCGCCGTCTCGCCTTCGTCACCTTGTCGCTGATCGCCGCAGCCTCGACGGGCTGCGCGCCGCTCGACGAGGCGGCTGCGACCGAGGGCGAAGTGACGATCTGTGCGAGCGGGCCGACGGTGCGCGGCATCGACATCAGCTCCTGGCAGGGCTCGATCAACTGGGACGCCGTCGCGGCATCGGGCGTCCGCTTCGCGCAGATCCGTGTCTCCGACGGCTACTACCGCGACACGTACTTCCGCTCGAACTGGGACAACGCGGGGCGCGTCGGCATCATCCGCGGCGCGTACCAGTTCTTCGAGCCCGGCGAAGATCCGATCGCACAAGCCGACCTCGTCATCGCCGCCGTCGGACGCCTCGGGCCCGGCGACATGCCCGTGATGTGCGATGTCGAAGCGCCCTCCCCCGGTGTCTCGCCCGGGACGTACACGGCGCGCCTGCACGCGTGGACCGATCGCATCGAGGCCGGCACCGGCCGCCGCCCGATCTTCTACACGGGCCGCTACTATTGGGACCCCTACGTCGCGAGCTCCGACTTCAACAGCTACCCGCTCTGGCACGCGCAGTACACCAGCGCGTCCTGCCCGAACATCAACGATCGCTGGAGGGACTGGGCGTTCTGGCAGTACACGTCGTCGGGCTCGGTGCCCGGCATCGGCGGACGCGTCGATCTCGACATCTTCAACGGCTCGCTCGCGGACCTGCAGAACTTCGCGAACTCGGTGGTCATCGTGGACGCCGATGGCGACGGCTCGCCCGAGGGCGTGGACTGCGACGATCACGATGCGCGCCGATTTCCCGGCAACGCCGAGGTCTGCGACGGCGTCGACAACAACTGCGCGGGCGGCGTCGACGAGAACCTTCATCGCGGCTGCGGCACCGACGTGGGCGAGTGCGTCTCGGGAACGCAGACGTGTCGCAGCGGCGACTGGGGCAGCTGCGAGGGCTCGGTCGATCCGGTGCCCGAGATCTGCGACGGCCTCGACAACGACTGCGACGGCGTGAGCGACGAAGACCAAGTCTGCGAGCGCGAAGAAGCGATGCTCGGCCCGGGCATCTACGGACCGACGCTCGGGACCGACGTGGACGCCGACGGTCGCGCCGATGCGTGTGGCCGCACGACGACGGGCTTCTCGTGCCTGGCGAGCTCGGGCCACGGCTTCGCGCGCGTGATGCCCGGCCCCGCGATGACGGGGAACGACGTGGTCCACGCATCGCGCATCCGCATGGCCGACGTGGACGGCGACCTGCGCGCCGACGTCTGCGCCGACGAGGGCGGACGGCTCCGCTGCTGGCGATCGACGGGCGACGGCTTCGGTGAGTCGATCGAGGGCCCCATGATCAGCTCGAGCACCACCACGCTCGAGCTCGCCGACATCGACGGCGACGGACGCATCGACGCGTGCATGCGCGACGCGGCGGGCCTCTCGTGTCGTCTCTCGAACGGGCACGGCTTCGATCGCCTCACCACGCTCTCTGCGCTCTCGGACGCGGACGGATTCGGTAACGTGATCTATTGGGGCACGCTGCGCTTCGGCGACATCAACGGAGATCACAAGACGGACGTCTGCGCTCGTGACGCCACCGGCGTGGCCTGCTGGCTGAGCGAGGGCGATCGCTTCGGTGCGCGCGTGATCGGCCCGCGCTGGAGCGACGCGAGCGGCTTCGATGCGCTGCGCTACTGGAGCACCATCCGCCTCGTCGACGTGGACGCCGATCACCGCGCGGATCTCTGCGCGCGCACACCGAGCGGCTTCCGCTGTGTCCTGTCGAACGGCACCTCGTTCGGCACGGAGATCGCCGGCCCCGCGATGACGGATGCGAGCGGCTGGGATCAAGCCTCGGTCTACACGACGCTGCGCATGGCCGACATCGACGGCGATCTGCGCACCGACCTCTGCGCGCGCGAGCGTGATCGGGTGCGCTGCTGGCTCCTCGGCGATCGCGGCTTCGACCGCGAGGTGCTCGGCCCCGAGCTGAGCGACGCGAACGGCTGGACGAACGCGGCGTACTACCGCTCGATCCGCTTGGCGGACGTGGACGGCGATGCACGCGCCGACTTCTGCGCACGCGCGAGCGACGGCCTGCGCTGCTACACGTCGACGGGCAACGGCTTCGACCACGAGTGGATCACGCCCATGTGGGCCGACGCGTCGGGTCTCGGCGACGGCGCGCGCGCCGCGACCATTCGCCTGGCGGGCGGACGCGCACAGACGAACGCCGCGGCGACCGGGCTCACGGGTGGTTGCTCGGTGGCGCACGGGCGCGGCGGCAACGCGTTCGCGATCGGGATCGGAGTGGTCGTGCTCGTCCTCGCGCGCCGTCGCCGACGCTGACGCGGTACTCTGCGCCGGTGTTCGTCATCGAGGACGAGGTGCACGCCGAACTGGTGGGGCAGTACACGACGCGCGATGATGCGGTGGCCGAGCTGCAGCGCCTCGCGTCCCTTCCCTGGATGACGACGCCAAATCGCCCGCCCTGCACGAACGCCGCCCAGTGTCTGCGGCGCTACGAGCTCGCCGGGTACGACGCGGCGACCACTCCGTGGCGCGAGCTCTCGCGCGAGCCGATGCTCGAAGTGTCGGCGCTCGGCGTGAGCTGGCTGCGCGATCCCGCGTAGCGCACACTCCGGCGGTATGCGCCTCGTCCTGCTTTGCCCGTTCGCGCTCCTCCTCATGGTGGGGCATGCGCAAGGACAGGTCGAGGTGGAGCCGATGCCCGACACGCGCGGGCTCGATCCGACCTCGGCGACGGCGTGTGCGCGAGGCCAGGCCGACGCGTGCATCACGGCGGGCGACTCGTGTGTTCGCACGGGCGATAGCACGCGCGCGAACGCGCTCTACCGACGCGCCGCCGATCTCGCCCGCCACGCGCTCCACGTACCCGCGCGTCCCGGCGCACCCGGACGCATTCGCACGCTCGCCGCGGCGATCACCGCGCTCGAGGGCGCCTGGGACATCACCGTGGTGCGGGGCGCCGGTGCCCGTGGCCAGCGCGCCGTGGCGAACGCAGCGCGTGATCAGATCTTCGGAAGCGCGGCCGTCGGGCGCTGGTCGGGGCATCGCACGACGATCGCCGATGCGTTTCGCGCCGTGCACACGTGGACCCTGCGCGAGGGTGGCGCGTTCGCGAGCGGTGTCTGGGTCGGAGAGCTGCGAACGCTCGCCGCCGACGGGCCCTGCTGGGCGCTCACGTTCTCGTTTCAGAACCTCGACTTCGCCGCGTTCGTCGACGAGCACGGCCACGTGATCGCGATCGTCCACCTTCCCGAGGGATGATCTCGGCAAAGAGGCGTGCCGGCCGAAGGCCGTTCGGAGCCGCCACGCCCCGGGCACGATCGGCAGCGGTCTCACGCGGTCGGGTGCTCGCTCCCGGATCCCTCGGTGGTACGCTGGCCTCGTCATGTACGTTCGCCGGCTCCGCCTCGACAACGTTCGTTGCTTCCGATCGCTGGACATCTCATTCGAACAGAACGGAGAGCCGCGCCGCTGGACGATCCTGGCCGGCCCGAACGGCACGGGGAAGACCACGCTGCTGCGAGCGATCGCGGCGTCTTGGGGTGACGCCCACTCCGACAAGGGCCGCGGTTCTCAGCTCCCTCCGGTTTCCTGGGTGCGGAATGGGGCCGACAGCGCGCAGGTCGTCGCGGACTTCGAGTTCCGCTCCTCGGAGAGCGCGCCGGGTGCCCCGCGGCGGGCGGAGCATCACATCCCGGCGCGCGACGCGCAGCCGACATCGTCAACACTTCCTTCGGGAGCGTCCTCGCGCGGGAGCCTGATCGTCGGGATCGGGCCGACGCGCATAGGTTCACCCCCGTTCGTCGAGCCCGGCTTCACGCGGCAATCGCAGGGCGAAGACGCCGCACACCGTGGCTCGCTCGCCGCGCTCTACGGCTGGCCCGTCGACCGACTCGACCGACTCTATGCGTGGATTCGGTGGGAGGACTTCGTTCGACTGAAGAACGAGAAAGCAGAGGCCCACCGGCCCTCTGTGCTGACGGCACTCGCCGCGGCCCTGGAGACCCTCTTCGATGGCGCTGCCCGGTTTCGTGAGGTCGACACGCGCGGTCAGATTCTCTTCGACACCGATGACGGGCCCGTTTCGCTGGAAGATCTCGCGGACGGCCTCCGCTCGACCTTCGTGATCGTGGCCGAACTCCTTTTGCGTCTCGACGTCGCGTTCCCAAGCTCACCGAATCCGACACAGGAAGAGGCCATTTGCCTCGTGGACGAGCTCGACGCGCACTTGCACCCACGACTGCAGCGCACCGTGGTTCCGGCGCTACGCAAGCTCTTTCCCAACGTGCAATTCATCGTGACCACCCACTCACCGTATGTCGTCGGGTCAGCGCTTGCGGGTGAGGTGGTCGTACTCTCACGACGAGCCGGCGCGGTCGTTGCCCAGACGGAGGGGGTGCCGGACGTCTCGGGCTGGACGGCAGATGCAATCGCGACGAGCCCCATCTTCGGCTTGGACACGACGCGCGACCTGCGTGGAGAGCACGCGCTCGACGTGGAGCGAAAGCTCCTGGCGAAGCCCGAACTCTCCGCAGACGAGCGGCGTGCGCTCGGAGACGCTCGGACCTTGCTCGACCGCGCCGACGGGCCGGTGACGACCATGGTGCGCGAGCTCCTCGTCGCTCCGAGGAAGGTCGCTGCGCCGAAGGCGCCGCGAAAGCGTTCCCGCTCTGCCGGCTGATGCGTCGCCTCGCCCGCAAGCCGCTTCCGGATCGGACACGACGAGCGCTCGATCGCGCATCGAACGAGCTGACGGTCCAGCTCGCTCGAGGTGAAAACCCAGAGATCGGACCGGGCTACAAGAGTGGGGGCATCCAGCGGGTGCTCCGCGACCAGATGTTCGAGGGCGCCTGCTGCTACTGCGAAGCCGGGACGGAGCCCTCCGGATTCGGACACGTCGACCATCACAGGCCCAAGGGTCGTGCGGAGTTCAGACACCTCGCTTACAGCTGGGACAACCTCGTGTGGTCCTGCTCTCGCTGCAACCAGGCCAAGGGTGACGACTGGGACCCAGCCACACCGCTTCTCGATCCCTGCGTCGACGAACCGACGGAGCACCTCACGTGGAACGACGCGCTCGTCGTCGGAACGAGTGAACGCGGGAAGTACACGGTCCGATGCGTCGATCTGAACGGTGAGCGGAGCGTCAAGCGCTTCGAACACCGGCGCGATCTCCTCCATGCGGCCCGGCTCCTGTCCAGCGACGCGGACACGAACTCCGAGGCACGCGCTCTCTTGGATGGCTGGACCGAGTACCGCGGCATGCTGCGGGCGCACGGGATCATCTGACGCGCAGCAACGTTCGATACGACACCAAGGAGGTCCGCGTCAGCTCGGGATCCAAACGCTGGCGATCTCGTACTCGCCCGTCTCGGTCCAATCGAACGAGAGGTAGTATGCGAGGAACTCCGCCGCGAGGGCTGCCTCGTCGAAGAGGCCGTTCGCGTTGAGCTGAGCGAAGTGCGCTTGGAAGAGCACGCCTTGCGGGTCGGTGCCGTGCCAGCGCGGGAAGCACATGCAGTCGCAGACCGCCGAGAAGTGATCGCCGGTGAAGTAGGTCGGCTCGAAACCGAGGCGCACGAAGGCCGACGGAGGCGGGGCGGCTTGATGCGCGATCTGCGTCCACACGATCTCGTACGTGCCGGGCGTCTCTTCGTCTTGCCAGCCGAGCACGTCGAGCGCCTGCTCGTAGCTCGCGAGGAACCCGTCCCGACCCTCGCCCATCAGTTCCGCATTGCGGACCTCTCCGAGCATCGCGTTAGCCCAGGCGCGACCCTTCCCCGCCGCGCGGAGCGCGTCACGATCGAGGCCCCGGTAGCGGACGCTCAGCCGGTCGGGTTCAGTCCCGAAGCGTGGAAGCGCGTAGATCGGCATCTCCCAGCGCGGATCCCTCGCGAACTCTCGATACAGCGCGTCGAAGCGCTTCACGACGAGGAAACCACTCGCCACCTCACCGTCGGCGCACCAGGCGGCCATTGAGACCGACGATACGCTACGGGCCCCGGGACCGCGATCCGAGCGTGGAGTGCGGGCGCGCCCCGTCGTCCCAGCTCTGGACGCCGATCACTCGTCGTCCTTCGCGCGCAGACCGAGCTCCTTGAGCTTCTGCGACAAGCTCTGACGCGTCATGCCGATCGCGGTCGCGGTCTTCGACACATTGCCACCATGCGCGGCGAGCGCATCGCTCACCCAGCGTCGCTCGAAGCGCTCGATGGCGGCACGGCGCGCTTCGGCGTGCTGCGCGCCTGGATGCCAGCGCGGTGCGTCTCCTTCGATCGCGGCGTGTGCGAGGCCGAGATCGCTCTCCTCGATCGCATCGCCCGGCGCGAGAACGATCGCTTGCTCGACGACGTGCTTGAGCTCGCGGACGTTGCCGGGCCAGGGATGACGCGCGAGCGCCGCGAGGGCCGAGGGCGAGAACGGAAGCGGCGATCGATGCAGGCGCGTCGCGAGCTCCTGGGCGAAGCGGAGCGCGAGCGTGGCCACGTCCTCGGGTCGCTCGCGAAGAGCGGGCAGCACGATCTCGACGACGCGCAGCCGGTAATAGAGATCCCCGCGGAAGCGATTCTGCTTGGCCTCCTCGGCCAGATCGCGATGCGTGGCCGCGACCACGCGCGCGTCGGTGCGGATCGCGGTGGTGCTACCGACTCGCTCGAAGGTTCGCGCCTCGAGCACGCGCAAGACCTTGGCCTGCGTCGCGAGCGGCATGTCGCCGATCTCGTCGAGCAAGATCGTCCCGCCCGCCGCGGCCTCGAAGCGCCCGATGCGGCGCGTGTCGGCACCCGTGAACGCGCCCTTCTCGTGCCCGAAGAGCTCGCTCTCCACGAGCTCGGCACTGATGGCCGCGCAGTTCACGGCCACGAGCGGGCGCGCGCGTCGTGCGCTGCGCTCGTGGATCGCGCGCGCGACGAGCTCCTTGCCGGTGCCGCTCTCGCCTCGCACGAGCACCCCGAGGTCCGTCTCGGCCACACGCGCGATGGTGTCGAACACGCGCCGCATCGCGGGGCCGGTTCCGACCAGCGCGCCGAGCCCTTGATCGCGCGAGACGCGCTCGAGCAGCAGACGATGCTCGCGCGCGAGGCGCGTGCGATCGAGCTCGCGCGCGATGACCAGGCGCAGCTCGTCGTTGTCGAAGGGCTTGGGAACGTAGTGCGACGCTCCCTTCTGCATCGCCTCAACCGCTGCACGCTCGCTGCCGTGCGCGGTGATCACGATCACGGGCGCCTCTTCGCGTGCGCGGCGTGACGCGTCGAGCACGTCGAGGCCGGTCCCGCCCTTGCCGAGGTTGAGGTCGGTGAGCACGAGGTCGAACGCGCCGTCTTCGAGGGCGGCGAGCCCTTCCTTCGCGCTCGCTGCGAGCACGACCTCGTAGCCTTCCTTCTTCAGGAGGCCCGAGAGAGCGAGGCGCATCGCGGCTTCGTCTTCGACGACGAGGATCTTGTTCCCAGCGGGAGGCGCCGAAGGCGCGATATTGTTCACGCGCTCGCTCCCGTCGGGATCGTGAGCAGCATCGAGGTCCCCTCGGACGACGTCTTCTCCACGTCGAGGCTCCCGCCATGCGCCGCGCAGATCTTCCGCGCGATGCCGAGCCCGAGGCCCGTGCCCGCGTCCTTGCCGGTGACCCAGGGCTCGAAGAGGCGAGCGCGCAGCTCGGGCGCGATGCCGGGGCCGCGATCTTCGACGCGGATCCAGGCCGCAGCACCGTCGAGGCTGGCACCTCCTTCGACGCGCACCTCGCGGCGATCTTCGGACGACGCGCGCGCGGCGTCGGCCGCGTTGGTCAGCAGGTTCGCGAGCGCGCGACGAAGCGCGTCGGGATCGGCACGCAGCGCGAGATCGGGAACTTCCGTCTCCACGCGCACGCCCGTGGTGCGCTCACGCGTCACGTCGATGGCCGAGCTGACCACGTCTCTCAGGCGCACGTCGGACAGCTTCACGGGCTCCTCGCGCGCGAACCGCAAGAGGTGTGCGATGGAGGCCTCGACGCGATCGAGCTCCTGTTCCGCGACGCGCGCGTACTCGGGGGTCGTCTCGGCGCGAGGCTCTTCGCCGATCTGTCGGAGCAGGCTCTTGGCGGCTGCGATGGGGTTGCGGATGTCGTGCGCGAGCGATGCCGCGAGGCGCTCGACGTCCTTCTGATGCTCTTGCCCCGCGCTGCGGCGTTCGTCGGCCAGCGCAGCGGGCAGCTCGCGCGCGAGCTCTTCGTCGATCCAGCGCTCACGCAAGCCGAGCGCGAAGAGCGCGACCGTCGCGTGGATCGCCAGGCCGATGCCCCACGCGAGCGCGACGATGACGGCCGCCGGAAAGAACAAGAACGCGAGGAGCAGGAGCACCGCCACGTACACGACCGCGTGGATCGTGAACGCGATGCGATGCGCGGCACGCCGGTGCGCCGCTCGCAACGCGCTCTCGTTCCTACGCGCCGTCATCGCGGCCAGCATACGACGGCGTTCAGCTCGATGCCGATGCGTGCGCCGAAAGAACGGGCGCCGCCGCCTGCGGGGCGAGGCCGAGGCCACGCCAGAGCGGCAGGTTGCGCGGCGCGATCACGCCGACCTCGCCGAGGATCGAGCGGATCGGCCCGAGCCCCTCGATCACATCCGCGCGCCAGTGCGGACAGCGTCGCATCTCGCGTCGTGTCTCGCTGGGCACCGCGTAGACATCGAGCAGCCAGCTCGGCGGCACGAGCATCTCGCGCACCATCGTCGCGAGGACCAAGGGGGCGTGGATCTCGAGCTGCGCGCGCCTCCACCAGCCGAGGCGCGGCACGCTCTCGCGCAGGTAGCTGCGAGCGAACGAGATGTGTCGCGCCTCTTCGGTGACGTGGATGCGCATGATGGTGCGCAGGAGCGGGTGCAAGCCTTCGCCGCGCGCGAGCTCGGTGCGCTGCACGTGATCGATGGGCGCTTCACCGCCGAGCACGTGCAAGAAGAAGAGCTCCGGAAACGTGCGCGCGAGCTTCGGCACGCGCCGCGAGAGCCTGCGCTCGACGCCGCCGAGCCCGCGAACGGGCAAGCCGGCGCGCGCGATGAACTCCTGGAACATCAGCGAGTGCTGCGACTCCTCGATCACCTCTTGGTAGGCGTAGCGAAGATCGGCCGAGCCCGGCTGACGCTCGAACGCGAGCTCGAGCAGGCCGCGGCAGAGGATCGACTCGAAGTCCATCCCGAGTCGCAGCTGCGCCAGCGAGAAGTGAAGCCCGATGCGCGCGCGCGTGGGCGCGGGCTGTGCGCGATACCACGGCGTCCGTCCGAGCCCCGCCGTCGGCGGAAGGATGAAGCGCGGGTCTTCGTGCTCGATGCGATGCGCTGGCGCGTCCCAGTCGATGTCGGCGTAGGCGTCGGCGTGCTTGCCGACCGAGGCGCGGTGCAGGCGCGTGGCGAGCTCCTCGTGCGAGGGGCGAGCGCGGCGGGGCTTGGCGAGAACGAGGGCAGTGGTCACGGTCGATGTCTCCTCACCCGCCTAGAGCAGCGCGCGTGCCGCCCGATTTCGCGAGTGCTTTCGTTGCGCGCCGACGGCGAGCGACAGGCCACGGGCGACGGAGCGCAGGATTCGCCTGACGTGGAGCCAAGCGAGTCGGCGGTCGCCTTCGGGGCCGCATTCCGGCGCGGGCTAGTCGCCTATGCGCGGACGCCACCATCCGAGCGCGTGCGCGGATGAAGGGCTCGCTGCGCGCCTGCACGACGCGGCAGGACGAAGGGGCAGTGCTCAGTCGCAGTGAACCGTACTGGGATCGTCCTGACCGACGGCGCACGCGACATGCT
>JAYVCF010000214.1:0-7969 GCA_043750095.1 Deltaproteobacteria bacterium | reverse complement strand
TGGCTGGACGCGCTGCTGAGCGCTCGGGCCGCTCGGGCCCCAAGGGCGAAGGCACCTACGGTCCTACGGTGCCCTCACCCCTGGACCCCCTCCCTCCCTATTCGAGCGCGGCGCGCGGAGAGCTTCGCGACGCTGCCGCGTGAGGCTCATGCAGTCGCACGGCCCCACGCGTCGGACGCGCGGGGACCCCACCGTGCTTGCCTCGTCGCGGGATGGCGCGCGATCGATCGACACGAGAGTGGCTGCCGCGTCGCCCGGCAGGGACGCCGTCATGCGACGCCAGCGGGCGCACGATCTCGCGCGATCTTCGCGCCCGACGACCGGACCACGGCTTGCTCTGCCGCGCGGCGTGCCCAAGGACACGAGCCCGCTCGATCCGCAGCGACGTTTGATGACGTTGCTCTCCCGGGTCGACAGTCCGCAACGGTGAGGGCCGCGACGGTCGCGGTCGGGTCCTCCGCACCGCGCACGAGAGCGCGAGCACGGCGGCCACGATGACGTGGGCTCGCGTCTTCGTCATGTTCGCCTCATGAGCTGATGCACGTGCCGAGTGCGCTGTACTCCGTCGGGCAGAGCGCCCCGCTGCCGGGGGGGCACGCCGCCAGGCTCGTCACGCACTCGGCCTGGTGACGCTCGCGCCCGACGAGATCGACGCGGCACGCACCGGTCGGCGTGCTGGGCTGACGGGTGGCGACTCACGTGATATGGGTACCCATATCGTGAAGACCACCATCGAGATCTCGGACCCGCTCCTGGTCGAGGCCAAGACGGTCGCCGCACGCGAGGGCACCACGGTGCGCGCGCTCGTCGAGGAGGGCCTGCGCCACGTAGTCCGCGCCCGTCGGCCGGCCAAGACGGCGCGCTTCCGGCTCCATGATGCAAGCGTCCGTGGGCGACGACGTCCCGCGCCCGATCACGATGGGGCCGCGTTCCTCGACGCGCTCGATCGCGTGAACACGCGGCGCCGTTGATCGCCGTCGACACCCAGATCCTGGTCTACGCGCACCGCGCGGAAGTGACGCACCACGCGGCCGCCGCCGCCGCCGTCGTGCGGATCGCGGAGGCATCCGACGCATGGGGTTTGCCTTCGCAGGTGATCCACGAGTTCTTCGGCATCGTCACGCACCCGCGCATCTACGACCCGCCGTCGACCATCGCGCAGGCTTGGCGCCAGATTCACGCTTGGCTCGACTCGCCGAGCGTCGTGATCCTCGGGGAGGGCCCGCGCCACCTGGAGATCCTCGAACGGCTCGTGCGCGCGGCCGAGATCCGCGGTCCCCGCGTGCACGACGCGCGCATCGCTGCGATCTGCATCGAGCACGGCGTGCGCGAGCTGTGGACGGCCGATCGCGACTACAAGAAGTTCACCGAGCTGCGCACCCGAAACCCGCTGCGCGCGCCGACCAGCACGCGGCAATAACGCGCCCCGGGGTAGGATCGCAACGCATGGCGCGCACGTCGGCGGTGCGCGCTCCCTCCCTTTTCGAACGCGCTACTCGGAGAGCTTCGCGACGCTGCCGCGTGAGGCTCACGCAGTCGCACGGCCCCACGCGTCGAAGCACGCGCGGAGCGTTCGCCAGCGCGCGGCGACGAACTCTCGACGCTCAATGCTCCAGCGGCTGCCAGAGCTCTACGCGGTTGCCGTCGCAGTCCTTGATCCAGGCGAAGCGACCGTAGCTCTCGTTCATGCGATTCGGGTCGATCCAGACCCCGGCTGCCGCGAGGTCTGCCAATAGAGCGTCGAGGTCGTCCACGCGGTAGTTGATCATCACCGCCTGGTTCCCCTCGCCAAAGTAGGTCGTGTCCTTCGGAAAGGGATTCCACGCCGTCGTGCCCGTCCCCTTCGGCACTTCGTCGGTCCACGAGAACGTCGCCCCGTAGGGCCCGACCTCGACCCCGAGGTGCTTGGCGTACCATGCACCGAGCGCCTTCGGGTCCGCGCTTCGCAGGAACACGCCTCCGATGCCTGTCACTCTCGCCATGCGATCACCTCCGCGTTGCTTCTACTTCGGCGCACCTCGCGGTGGCAACGGCCCACGGGAGCGTACGAGCAGATCGCGACGTACTCGTCGCTCCCCATCGATCGCCGTGTGCGCTGGGTCGAGGAGCTCGCGCCGCCACGTACACGCTCGCAACGCCGGAGGTGCGCGCGCGCTGGGCGGCGCTGCGCGAGGGCCGCGTCATCACCGACGCCGCGCGACCGCTGCACTGCGACACCGAGTTCGCGAGCGATCTGCAGCTGCCCGTTGCGAACTATTGGCTCACCGCTCGCCTGTCGGATCACGACGAAGTGCTCGCGATCTGGCCTGGTTCACTCGAGCCGATCGTCCGGGCTGCGGCGGCTTCAGGGCTGCTCGTGTGGATGGACGGCGACGCATGCGACGCTTACGTCATCGCGGACGTCGCAGGTTTGGCCAGCTCGTTGGCACGCCTGCACGTCGATCCGGAGGCGAAGCGCGTTCGCGATCGCCTCGTCTGGTTCTTCGGTGTCGCCGCGGACGCGGGCGTCGACGTGCGAGTCACGCGCGAGTAGCCCGCGCCCGCTACGCGTCTTCTTCGCGCGCAAGCCGCCGCACCGCCAGCGCCATGCGCGCCGCTGGGAAGTATCCCCGTGTGTCGTACCCGCGCGTCGCCGTGGTCATTCCGAGCCGCAGCCGCGCCTCCGGTTTCCGGCGAGCGAAAGCACGGACTCGCGATGCGCTCGCGCATGACGGCGTGGGCCTGACGGTCGCGCGGCTCGAGGGCGTATCGTGAGTCGGTCGGCATTCTCGTCACGGGGGTCACGATGCACTTCGCGAAGCTTCGCTCGCTCGTCGCGCAATCTCTCGTCGGCTGCGCTTGCCTCACTGCGTGCTCGCCGCCGACGGCGCACCCGACCGATGCCGGCAGCGGCACCGACGCCCGGGCCGAGACGGACGCCGCATCGCCGTTCGAGATGGTCGCGGTGCGCGTGATTGACGAGGCTGGCCCCGTCGTCGGAGCCACCGTGCTCATCGACGACACGTCGGGCGCCCGCCGTCAGGGAAGCACTGGGACCGACGGCGTCGCCATGGTCCAAGCGCTCTGGGGAACGGGCCGGGTCTCGATCACGGCCGTCGCGACGGGCCACCAGCTTTCGACGCTCGCGGCCTTCGCGCACACCGAGCTCGGCGCCCGCGCGGATGCGACCGGCGTCATCACGATCCGAACCGCCGTGCCCGCGACGCTGGTCGCGTTCAGCGGCACGATCGTGAGCGCGATGAGCCCGAGCACGAACTACATCGATCTCATCCCGACCATACCGGGCAAGCTCACGGTGACCGGCACCACGTTCACCGGAACGATCGCGACGCGCATGCCGTTCGAGATCTTCGCGTTCGAGTCGGTCTACGGCTCGACCGGGGGCCTCGACTACACGTACGTGCCGGTCTCGGCGCGGCGCATCTCGCACGCGGCGCTGGTCACGAGCGGCTCGATGGTGGTCGACCTCGCGCCCTCGCTCCCGATCACGACCGTGAGCGGCTCGCTGCTCGCCCCGCCGAGCGGCCATCGCGTGCAGGCGGGTACGCCCAACGTGATCGTGACGTCGGACGAGACGAACGCGCTCGCGAGCTTCGGCTACGCGAGCTCGGTCGCGCTCGCGGCCGATGGGGTGAGCTTCGACTTCACGGTGAGCCGGCTCGCGACGATCGACGCCGTCACGCCGATCACCGACTACTACTTCTCGCTCACGACGGGCACGTACACGGAGATTCGCGCCGACGGGCTGCCGACGGCGCATCCGGTCGCGTCCGCATCGCAGTGGGTGGCGCCGCCGCGCGTGCTGTCGCCGGCGTCCGGGGTGACGGCGCCGCTGCACGATCCGATTCAGCTCGCCGACATCGACCCGATGGCGCCCGTGCAGCTGCGCTTGTTCGGCGACACGGGGCTCTTGTGGTTGCTGGAGCTGCCCACCAGCGGTGCCCGCGCGGTGTTCCCGGTGGTGCCAGACGGGGTCGACACCTCGACGTGGACGAACCTCGTGATCACCGCGGTCGCCTGCGACCCGTGGCCCGGGCACGTCGCAGCCTGCCGGCGATCCGCGGGCGGCGACAACGCGTTCATCGCGCTCTGAGCGGATCGCCGACCAGGAGCGCTTGCGCGTCGATCCTCGCGTACTTCGGAGTGCTCGCCGCGAACGCCAAGCGTCGCGAGAGCATCGTGCCGTGCCCGCAGGCCGAGCGGCGCACTCAGATCACAGCCACCCGCCGAGTGTCGATCCCAGGTCGACGAGTGCTCCGCCCCCGCCGAACCCGCCGACGCTTCCGACGAGCATCCAGTTCCTGCGGCCGCGGAAGACCTGTGCTGCGCGCCACGGGATGAGCGAATTCGGCTGAGTGATTTCGCTTAGCGCTGTTGCCCCGAATCGGCTGACGAGGCCGAGGAGGAGTGACAGTGACGAAGAAGAAGCAGAAGAGGATCACGAGTGGTCCGTTGAGCGCTGGGCTCGGCGGACGTGGGGCGGCGTACCCGTTCGAGACGCGGCTTCGTGTCGTGAAGACGATCACGGAGGGCGGCGCGTCGCTCATCGCGGCGGCGGCGGCGGTTCGAATGTCGCCGACGACGATCAAGAACTGGATCTACTACGGCGTCGGCGGCGGAGAGGCACCCCCGGACCGCAACCACGTTCGGCGCGTCCGTGGTTCAGGCCCTCGACCCCACCCGCACGCGCGGGTACCGTGTGAAGATGCATCGACTGGCTCGCTGCGCGGTAACGATGCTCCTCGCGGTCGGCTGCCGCGGGTCGACGTCTCCGCCGCCCTGCTTGCACGCGAGCGACTGCGCGGGCGGACTGGTGTGTATCGCGCGCTCCTGTGTCTCCGCGATGGCGTGCACGTCATCGCGTGGATGTCCGGGTTTGCTCTGCGATACGGGCCGGATGCTCTGCGTCGAATGCGTCGGCGACTCGGATTGCACGTCGAGCGAGCGCTGTCGCGCCGGTGTCTGCGAGGCCACGGTCTCGTGTGTATCGGACCGTGACTGCTCTGCGCGTGCGGAGGTCTGCGACGTCGCACACTCCGCGTGCGTGGAATGCAACACATCGGCCGACTGCACGCCGCCGTTCGGCTGCGGGTCCGATCATGCATGCAGTTCGATCGGCGATGCCGGCATCGCAACGGACGCCGCCGGGACGGATGCCGGATTGGACGCCACGCCGATCGACGACGCTGCGAGCTCCGACGCCGCCGCGATCGCCGATGTCGGCCACGACGCCTTCGCAGTCGACACCGGCATGCCGGCGACGTGGCAGCTCCTGCCGAGCTCGTCGTGGCCCCTCGATGGCGGCTTCTCGGACTACACACGTGCACCCAACACGTCGTTCTACGCGCTCGCTGGGAACACGAGTGACATCTTCGGTCGCTTCGACATCCCGACCCAGACGTGGACGATGCTCGCGGCACCTCCGGAGACGGGGATCGACGGCGCGGCGCGAGGTCTCGCTGGACCCGCTTGGGTCGGGAGCGCGCTCTACGTGATGTACGCGACGAACGTCCACCGCTACGACATTGCAGCGAACACCTGGACAGCGCTCGCTGCGGTCGCCCAGACCGTGAACGCGCAGAACGCTACCGACGACGCCGGGCACGTGTACGCCATTACGATGGACCGTCGGGTTGCGACCTACGACATCGCGAGCGACACCGTCCGCTATCAACCACTCGGCGTCGCGGTGACGCCGGCGGTCCCACGTCTCGCCTGGGACCCCGGCGCGCGTCGGCTGTTCGTGGTGCCAACGCTGGAGTCGCCCGACATGTACTCGTTCGACCCGGCGACGGGCACCGTCGCCCCGCTTGCGAGCCTTCTCGGCGCGACGACGTTCGCGCCGCTCTTCTGCGGCGACCGCGCCGGCCACTTGTACGGGACGACCAATACGGTCGGCGACGCGTTCTTCTGGCGATACGACATCGCGACGAACACGTGGTCGTCGATGCCCGATCTGCCTTTCCCGCACAACCAGAACGGTGAGTGCACAGTGAGCGACGACGGGTACCTGTACGTGGCCGCCGATCAGCCGTCGATGGCTCGGATCCGGGTGCGGTGACCCATGACGCTGGCTCGGCGCCGAGGCGTCGCGATGGTCGCGTCGACCGCGACGACGACGGCTGCGGGGGACGGTTCTGAGAAGAGTCCTCGCGGCGACCTTGCTGGACGCTGATGACGCGCAGTCATCCGTCACCTCACGGCTCGCGACCTGAGGTAGACCTAGGCGCTCGTGCCGCCTCAGCCGCAGCGGTAGAGCCCGTAGCCGACCGAGAGCAGGAGCACCGTCGATGCGAGCAGGCCCCAGGCGATGCGCACGAACGTGCGATCGCTCGACGAGAAGTCGCTCTCGGGGCCCGTCGTCAGCAAGAAGAGATGACGCTCGGCACCGCGCTCACCGACCACGAGCTCCTTCGGTGCATCGCGGTAGCTCGAGGCCTCGGTGGCGCTCGTGCTCACGCGGCGCGCGGGACCGATCAGCGTGATCGTGTCGCCGACGAGGATGTGCTTCTCCGTACAGACCAGGCGCTTGCGCTGACCGTCGGGGTCGCGCGTCACGACGCCACGCGCATCGAGCACGGCCTGGATCCGCGGGGGGATCGGCCGCCCTCCCCCGTCGATCGTCACACCGGCCTTCGTCGTCACCGAAATCTCTTCACCCGCGACGACGATCCGTGCGCTCTCGCCGGAAGCATCGGTGATCGAGAACGGCGCGGTGCTCTTCTCCGAGAGGTGAATCGTCGTGGTCTCGCGGATGCGCGTGCCGTCGAGCGACCGGACGGTCTCGACGACGTTGAGCGCGTACCACGCGACCTCGCGGTCCGAGAACGGTCCGACGATCTTGCTGTTCGTGCTCACGGTGCCCGCGAGCTTCACCGTGCCCGGGCCCTTCACGTCACGGATGGGCTGTTTCGGCGTCGCGTAGAACCGCGTCGCGGCTCCGTCGTCCGTCAGGACGAAGTACAGCATCAACGCCGTGGGAAGCGCGGCGATCGCGCCGAGGATCATGAGCATCACGCCGAGCTCGTCGAGATCTCCCACGCCGCGAACCTACACCGTTCGATAGGTGCCTGCCGATAGCGCGCGTAGGACCGGACGATGTCGTCACGCGTGTCGCCGACGAACGGTCCGTGCGGGTCGATCGGCGTGTTCTGTCGCTCGCCGGTGTAGAGCACGACGCGCGGGCGGCGGCTGGTCGAAGAAGCGATCGCGAGCCGTGGTCGTCCGCGCGACTGGGACGGCGACTTCCGCGCCGCGACCGAGATCGCGGACACGGGCCCGCGGTTGACCGCCGCGCGCCCCCAGATAGCCTGGGCCGATGCTTGTCGCCTCACGCGCTCCGTCGCGCTCCATGGTCGTGCTCGTGTGCCTCGTCGTCCTTGCGTCGTGCATGCCGGAAGGAGTTCCGGTCGACGCCGCGTCAGGACTCGATGCGGGACCGGTCGATGGGGGCGGCCGCGACGTCGGCGCGAGCGACGCGAGCATCGCCGACGGTGGCCGACGCGACGCAGCGATGACGTGCGCGGTTCCCGGCGACTGCCAGGACGGCGTGTTCTGCAACGGATACGAGGCCTGTGCTCCGGGGTTGGCGGGCGCCGACGTACGCGGATGCGCCGCGGGGACACCGCCGTGTGCCGCCGCGTGCGACGAGACTGGACTGCGCTGCATGCAGGCCGTGTGCGATTCGGTCGGCCGCTGCACGGGCGATCCGAGCTGCAGCGACGCACTGGCTTGCAACGGCGTCGAGACGTGCGGCGCCGACGCAGTCTGTCACTCCGGCACGGGCGTGCGTTGCGCCGCAGGTGTTCCGTGCATCGAGCCGGGCATCTGCGCGTGCACGTCCGACGCGGCGTGCGACGACGGCGCGTTCTGCAACGGAGCGGAGCGCTGCGCGTCGGGCCGCTGCACGGCAGGCACGCCGCCTTGCGCGAGCGCCTGTGTCGAAGCGACACATCAGTGCACGTGCGCC
>JAYVCF010000213.1:0-11237 GCA_043750095.1 Deltaproteobacteria bacterium | reverse complement strand
GTACTACCAGCTGGTCGCCTCTCGCGCGGTCGTGGCGCAGGCGAGCGCCGCCGTCGCGACGGCCGACGAGAACCTCGCGGTCGCGACCTCACGCGGCGCGGCGGGCATCGCGTCCGAGCTCGACGTGGAGCGGGCGCGAGCCGACGCCGAGCGCGCGCGACAGACGGCCGCCGAGGCCTCCCTCAACGAAGCGCTCGCGGTTCGATCGTTGAGCGTGCTCACCGGCGTCGTGCCGAGCGATGCGAGCGTCGCGCTCGACGACGATCTTCATGCGGAGCCCTCGCTCGCCGAGTTCATCGCGCGACTCGACGCGCATCCGAGCGTGCGCGCGGCGGCTCGAGATCTCTTGGCTGCGCAGCGCCTTCACGACGCGGCGTTCGCGAACCTATTTCCAACGCTCAGCGGCAACGCGAGCGAGCGCATCACCAACGCGTCCGGCTTCGGTCAGCCCTCGCTCTGGCAGGTCGGGCTCACGCTCACGTGGACGCTCGACTTCGCGCGTCCAGCGCAGCTCGCGTCACGCGAGCACGGCGATCGGATCGCGGAGATTCGTGAGGCCCGATCGCAGACGCAGGTGGAGACGGCCGTGTACGAGGCCTGGCACCGCGTGCAGTCCCTCGTCGCCCGCGCGACGGCAGCGCGCGCCGCAGCGAGCTCGAGCGAGCGCGCAGCCTCGGTCGCCAATGCGCGATTCGCGGCAGGTACCGGCTCTGCTCTCGAGACCAGCCAAGCGCAGCGCGACCTCCTGCTCGCGCAGGTCCAGCGCATCCAGGCCGACGCGGATCTCGCGGTCGCGCGCTTGGTCCTTCGGCTGCGCTCGGGCCTCGGTCTCTCGGAGCAGCCATGAGCGCGCGCGCCGCACGCAAGAGCGCGCTGGTCGGCCGTGGCGGGCGGGGCCGGCTGATGTCGCTCCTCGCCATCCGGATGATGTTCCACGATCGCGCTAAGCTCATCGGCACGCTGCTCGGCGTGATCTTCGCGACCGTGCTCGTGAACCAGCAGCTCGGCGTGTTCCTCGGGCTGCTGGGCAAGAACACGATGTTCGTGGACAACGCGGGCGCGGACCTCTGGGTCGTGCCGCCCTCGACGCAGACGCTTCAAGGCGGCTCGCCGATCTCGCTCTACACGCTCAACCAAGCGCGCGTGGCGCCGGGCGTCGCGTGGGCCGAGCCGCTGCTCTTCGGCACCGCGATCATGCAGCGGCCCGACGGAGGCTCCGAGCCGGTGACGCTCGCCGGCACGCGTCTCTCTCATCTCGCGGGCGGCCCGTGGAACCTCGTCGCGGGGGACGTGGCCGCCCTCGCCTATCCCGACACCGTGTTCTTCGAAGACTCGCAGCGCGAGAAGCTCGGCGGGCTGAACCTCGGCTCCGTGCGCGAGCTCAACAGCCATCGGGTGATCGTGGGTGGCTTCACCTGGGGCTTGAACCCGTTCGGCCCGCCCTACGCGTTCACCGAGCTCGAGACCGCGCGAGAGATCCTGCACGTGGCCGCGGATCAGACGACGTTCGTGCTGGTTCGCATCCAGCCAGGTGCGGATCTGCACGCGGTGCAGGCCGATCTGGCTGCGCGGCTTCCCAACGCGCTCGTCGTGACACGCGCCGAGTTTCACGACTCGATCGTCTGGTACTTGATCCGCGCGCAGCTGGGCATCTCCTTCGGCACGTCGACGGCGTTCGCCGTGATCGTCGGCTTCGTGATCGTCTCGCTCTCGATGTTCTCGGCGGTCGTCGACAACGTGCGCGAGTTCGGCACGCTGAAAGCGACCGGCGCGACGACGTTCGATCTCGCGAAGCTGCTGCTCGTGCAGGCCATCAGCTACGCGTTCCTGGGCTCGACGATCGGACTCTTCCTCGTCACGCGGATGTCGGAAGGAATCAGGAGCGCGAACCTCTCGCTCGTCCTGCCGCCGCAGCTCTTCGTGGGGACCTACGTGCTGATGACGCTGCTCTGCGTGTTCGCCAGCACGCTCGCGCTCTGGCGCGTGCGGAACGTCGAGCCGGGGATGGTGTTTCGATGAGCGCGGCAGTCTCGCTCGACGTTCAACAGGGCGAGCTGACCCTCGCGGTGAAGGACGTCACCAAGACGTACGGCACGGGCGCCGTGGCGTTCCAGGCGCTTCGTGGTGTGGACTTCGAGGCGCGCGCCGGCGAGTTCGTCTATCTCGCGGGGCCTTCGGGCAGCGGAAAGACGACGCTGCTCTCGATCATGGGCTGCGTTCTCGCGCCGACCACCGGCGAGGTGCGCATCTTCGACGAGATCGTGTCGGGCAAGCGCGAGAGCCAGCTCCCGCGCCTGCGTCTCTCGTACATCGGCTTCATCTTCCAGGGGCACAACCTGATCGCCTCGCTCGACGCGCGCGAGAACGTGGCGATGCCCATGCGCATGCGCGGCTACTCCGTGCGCGAGGCGAACCGCGAGGCCGATCGCCTGCTCGAACGCGTGGGCCTGGGCGACAAGATCGAGCGCCCGCCCGCCGAGCTCTCCGGTGGCCAACGCCAGCGTGTCGCCATCGCGCGCGCCCTCGCCGGAGCACCGCCGATCATCTTGGCGGACGAGCCCACCGCCGCGCTCGACGCCGAGACCGGCATGAGCATCACGCTGCTCCTCAAAGAGATGGCGCGTGAGGGCGGCCACACCATCGTCGTCGTCACGCACGACAACCGCATCTATCACCTCGCCGATCGCATCGTGCACATCGAGGACGGTCGCATCGTCCCAGAAGGCAGCTGAGCCATGAAGTTCCTTCGCCGTCACGGTAAGACCCTCGTTCTGTTCGCCGTCTGTGGTGTGCTCTTGACGATCGTCACCCGCAGCGCGCTCGCCGGGCCGACGACCGCACCGCGCGACGTCGATCGTGCGCGCGCCGAGCGACACGAGACTCCTCCTGCGCAAGCGCCTGATCCGAGCATCGATCGTCCCGAGGGCGAATGGGTCGGTGGGCTCGGCCTCGTGGAGCCGCACGCGCCCGAGACGCGGCTCGGCCCCGACGTCGGCGGTCGCATCGCCGCGATCCACGTCATCGAAGGTCAGCTCGTCAGCGCGGGCACGGTTCTCGTCGAGCTCGATGCCGCGCCCGAGCGCGCTGCGTTCGATGCGGTCGACGCGACCGTCGCCGTTCGACAGGCCGAGCTGACGCGTGCACGCCGGGGGCTTCGACCGGAAGAGCTCACCGCGATCACGTCCGAGACCGAAGGCGCGCGCGCGCGGGCGGCCCTCTCGCAGGGTGTGCTCACGCGCCTAGAAGCCGCGGCGGCGGGCGGCGGTGCGACCCTCGACGAGGTCGAGCGCGCACGGCAGCAAGCCGACGCCGATCGCTTCGCAGCCGACACCTCTGCGGCCCGTCAGCTCGCGGGTCACTCCGGCCGCCGAGAAGACGTCCTCGTCGCGATGGCGCAGCTGCGCGTGGCGGAGGCGCAGCGCGCGCAAGCCCAGGCCGAGCTGGACCGACGTCGCATCGTCGCGCCGATCAGCGGCCAGATCCTCGAGATCCACAACCGTGTGGGCGAGTACGTTCAGCCCGCGGGCGCCGAGCCGCTCGTGGTCATGGGCGACACGACGCGCCTGCGCGTTCGCCTCGACGTCGACGAGCGCGACATCGCGCGCATCACCATGGGCGCCGCGGGAATGGTCACCGCCGAGGCGTTCGGTGGGCGACAGTTCCCGGGACACGTCGTGGAGATCGGCCATCGCATGGGCCGAAAGAACCTCCGCACGGACGAGCCGACCGAGCGCATCGACACGAAGATCCTCGAGGTCGTGGTGGACCTCGACGACGGGACCGGCTTGGTGCCGGGCCTACGCGTGATGGGCTACCTGCGTCCGAGCGCGGAGTAGCGGCCCCGCGCTCGCACGATCGCGCTACGATGGGGGATGCCGAGCAACCGGATTGCGCTTCTCCGCTGGCTTCTTCTCGCGACCTTCGCCTCCACGCTCGCGCTCGCTCCGGGCTGCGACTGTGGGGGGCCGATCGCACCGCACGGGACGACCTGCACGACGAACGCGCAGTGCCATGTCGCCGGACAGCTCTGCATCGACGGCACCTGCCGCGTGCCGAGCGACGCGGGAAGGCTCCCGACCGACGGCTCGATCCACGTGGACGTGGGACCGGCAGCGATCCCCGTCCGCGTGACGATCACGCCCGCGAGCGCGACGCTGACGAGCACCAACGGCTCGCGCCCGACCCAGGCGTTCACGGCGCAGCTCACGTACGACGACGGATCGATGGGCCCCGCGTCGGTGACCGATTGGTCGCTCGACTCACGCACGGTGGGCGACATCGATCCCGCGGGCGGAGTCTTCACGGCCAACGGTGTGGTGGGCGGCACGGCGACGGTCACCGTGGTCGCGACGACGACCGCGCATGGGACGTTCACCGCGATGGCGACGCCGGAGGTGGTCCTCGAGCGCACGTTCATCGGAACGGGCGTCCCGATGGATGTGGCGATGACGTTCGCCGCCGCCACGCCGGTGACCGATCCGATGCGCGAGGCGGGCCTCGTGTACCCGCTCGATCACGCGGTCATGCCGCAGAACGTGTACCCGGCCGACATCCAGTGGACGCGCGGCGCCGCGGGCGACCTCGTGCGGATCACGATGACCAAGCCGAGCATCTCGGCCACGGCGTACGTGATCGACGACGGCAACCATCACTGGCTCGCGGATGCCGATGCGTGGCGCTCGCTCGCGCAGACCAACCCCGACGTCGCCGCGACCATCCGCGCCGATCGGATCGATCCCGGTACGGGCGAGCTCGTGCGCGGTACGGACCTTCACATCACCTTCGCGCGCGCGGCGCTCACGGGCAGCGTGTACTACTGGGCCATCGCTCTGGGTCGCATCATCCGCATCGACGACGGCACGGCGACGCGCGTGAGCTTCATGCCGAACCCGCCCGCCGCACCTCAGGATGGCGCGCACTGTGTCGGCTGCCACTCCGTCTCTCCGTCGGGGCGATACATGGTGGGGCGGCTCGGAGGCGGGAACAACGGAGGGACCGTCTTCGATCTGACGACCGATCTCACCGCCAACCCCGCACCGAGCCTCTGGCCCGCGAGCTCCGCGGCGTATTGGTGGTTCTCCACGTGGAGCCCCGACGAGACGCGCGTCGCGGTGACGTTCGCCGAAGGCGGCGCCGGTGGCCAGCTGCGCTTCCTCGACCCGACCAACGGGGCGTTCATCGTTCCCGCGGGGATGCCCAGCGACGCCACCCACCCCGCGTGGTCACACGACGGTGCGCGCATCGCGTACTCCGCGAACGTGAACGGCTGGGGCGGCGGCTACTCGATCGGCGACCTCGCGATCCTGCCGGTCACCGGTGTGGACACGGTCGGCGCACCGACGGTCATCCACCACGGGTCCGATCTCGCGGGCGCCGTCCCGCCCGGCAACGCCGACGCCTACCCGACGTGGTCGCCAGGCGACACCGCCATCGCGTTCTGTCATGGCAGCGGACCGCGCAGCGACTCCGACCTCGCCGCGCTCTACATCATGGCGCCCGACGGCACGGGCGTGGTGCGGCTCGACAACGCGAGCGGCGGCCCCGGCGGCGATCGATCGTACCAGCCGCGCTTCTCACCGTTCACGCAGGGCGGCTACTTCTGGCTCTCGTTCCTCTCGCGTCGCGACTACGGCAACGCGCAGGTCGGAACGGCCGGAACCGCGCGCCAGCAGATCTGGGTGACCGCGATCAGCACCACCGGCACCACGGGCGGCACCGACCCGAGCGCCGTCTCGTACTGGCTGCCTGGCCAAGACACGGCATCGCAGAACATCTCGGCGTACTGGGCGCCGCGGGCGTGTCGCGCCGACGGCGCGAGCTGTACCGTGGGCAGCGAGTGCTGCGGTGGCGACTGCACGCCCGATCCAGTCACCCATGCGCTCGTCTGCAGCCCGCCGCCGCCGGAGCGCTGCCACCACGCGACGGAGACGTGCACCACCGACGCCGACTGCTGCGCGAGCGACCACCTCGCGTGCGTCAATCACGTCTGCATCCACCCGCTGATGTGAAGCGCGTCCTCGCTCAGCGCAGCGCTTGGGTGGCGATCTCGCCGTAGCCGGGCGCCGGAAGAAACACGTGCGCGAGATCGCGCGCGCTCGCCCCGAGTCGGATCGCGACGGCGATGGGCCCGAGCACTTCCGCAGCGTGCGGACCGATCGCCGTCGCGCCGAGCAGCTTCCCACCCTCGGGCTCCGAGACGACGCGGACGATCCCGCGCGCGTGCTTGTCACGACCGACACCGTCGAAGGTCGCGCGCAGACTTCCACCGAAGTCGTGCGTGCGCAGATCGAGCTCGCCCCCACGCCCGAGGGCCTCACGCGGCGAGAGTCCCACGCGCGCGACCTCCGGCGTCGTGTACACGGCCTCGACGAACGCGGCCGGCACCAGGGCCTCGACCTTCTGCGCGGTCGCGTGTCGCGCGGCGGTCCATCCCGTCGCCTCCGCCCGCGCGCTCGAGTGCGCGCCTTCGCTGGTGTCGCCCACTGCGTAGATCGAGTCGACGCTGGTGCGCCCGAAGCCGTCCACCGGCACGGTTCCGTCGGAGCGCAGCGCGATGCCCAGCTCGACCAGGCCCAGGCGCGCGGTATCGGCACGGCGTCCCACGGCGACGAACGCGCGCTCGGCAGCGTACGTGCGGCCTCCCTCGAGCGACGCGAGCACGCCTTGCTTTGGATCGTGCACGACGGAGACGATGCGCTTGCCGTGCACGAGCTTGACGCCGCGCTCCATCAACGCGTCGCCGAGCGAGTCGGCCAGCTCGCGATCGAAGCGCGGAAGGATGCCGAGGTCGTCGAGGAGCCACGTCACCTCCACGCCGAGAGAGAGGAACGCGTGCGCATGCTCGGCACCGGTCGCGCCTCCTCCGATCACGAGGATCGACTTCGGAAGATCGATCATCGCGCGTACGTGGCGCGGCGCGACGACGTGGTGACCGTCGGGCTTCTCCGAGGCGGCACCGAAGAACGCAGTCGGGAAGCGCGGCTCGGAGCCGGCCGCGACGATGGCCTTGTCGAACGGGAGCGTGCGCACGCCGCTGGCGGAGGTCACCTCGACGGTGGCCGCGCTCGCGAAGCGGGCGACGCCTTCGGCGATCCGGGCGCCGGAATCGGAGAGCGCGTTCCGCATCCGGTCCGCGCGCGCCTTCGCGATCGCGTCCGTGTCAGCGCGAATGGCGGCGAGCTCGTCGGCGGTCGCGAGCGACTTGTCTCCGCGCGCGCGCCGCGCCTCCGCCGCGTGAAGCAGCACCTTCGAGGGGACGAAGCTCGCATGCGTCGCGCGCCCGCCGATCGGAGCCTCGCTCACGAGCGTCACACCCGCGCCCGTGCGCGCGGCCTCGACCGCGGCGGTCACTCCCGCGGGTCCGCCGCCGATGATCACCAGCTTCATGGGCCACCGCCGAACGCGGAGACGAGAACGGCGAGCAGCCCCTCGGGATCGTCCACGTGGACCCAGTGATCGGCGGGCAACACGTCCACCGACACGCGCGGTTGACGGACCGCGATGGCGCGCGCGCGCTCGCGGTCCGCGGGCGAGTACGAGATGGAGCGCTCGCCGATCACGAGGTGAACACGCGTGTCGCCGGGCGGATTCTCCGCGAGCGGCCACATGTCGCGCGCGAAGTAGTCGTGCAGCAGCGTCTCGATCTCCGTGCGGTCGAGCGCGAACCGAACGCCGCCCTCCGTGTCCTCGGTGCTGAGCGCGAGCCACTGCGCGATGCTGCGTCCGTGCTTGTCGCTGAGCGCGCGAATGAACGCGGCCTTCGTCGGATAGACCGGCGCGAGAGACGCGAGCGTCTGGAGCACCGCGAGCGCGCTGTCCCCCTCGCGAAGCGGCTCACGCGTGCCCGGCACGCTGTCGATCATCACGACGTCTTCGAGCGGCATCTTCTCCGTGAGCGCGAGGGCGACCTTGCCCCCGAAGCTGTGGCCCGCGGCACCGATCACCGGCGCGTCCGCGCAGAGCCGCACCAGATCGTCCGCGCACGCATCGATCGAGGGCCCGGGTGAGCGCTTCGGCGACCGACCATGACCGCGCAGATCGACGAGCCAGGCGCTGAGCTCCGGGCGCGCGTCCACCAGGCGTCGCGCGATCGTCCGGAGGTTCTGTCCGCTCCCGAGGATTCCATGGAGAAACAGCACGACGCGCTCGCCACGTGCGCCTTCGATCCGCTCCGAATAGAGCTCGACGCCGCTCATCGCGCGAGCGTCCTAGCACGTGACCGAGGGCTCCGCGCGCATGCTAGGGTCGCACGCTCGCGATGTCGTACACGGTCCTCGCACGCAAGTACCGCCCGCAGACGTTCGCCGACCTCTCGGGTCAGGAGCACGTCACGCGCATCCTCGGCAACGCCATCGCGGCGGGCCGGGTCGCGCATGCCTTCTTGTTCACCGGTGTCCGCGGCGTCGGCAAGACCACGACGGCCCGCATCCTCGCCAAGGCGCTCAACTGTGTCGAGGGGCCGACCATCACGCCCTGCGGCGTGTGCGACCCCTGCGTGCAGATCACCGTGGGCAACGATCTCGACGTGCTGGAGATCGACGGCGCGTCGAACAACAGCGTCGACGACGTGCGGCGCCTGCAAGAGACGATTCCGTTTCGTCCCGCGCGCGATCGCTTCAAGGTCGTGATCGTGGACGAGGTCCACATGCTCTCGACGGGCGCGTTCAACGCGTTCCTGAAGACGCTGGAAGAGCCTCCTCCGCACGTGAAGTTCATCTTCGCGACCACCGAGTCGCAGAAGGTGCCGATCACCATTCGATCGCGCTGCCAGCGCTACGACTTCCGGCTGATCCCGCAGAACGTGGTGTCGGATCGCGTGCGGCACATCCTGAGGGCCGAGGGCATCGAGGCGGACGATCACGCGGTCGCGATCGTGGCGCGCGAGGCCGCGGGCTCGATGCGCGACGCGCTCACGCTGCTCGACCAGATCGTGGCGTTCTCGGGCGGCAAGCTCATCGGCGACGACGTCGCGGGTGTGCTGGGCATCGCGGATCGCGCGGCCTTGCACGACACGGTGGCGGCGCTGCTTCGTGGTGAGGGCGGGGTCGTGCTCGCTGCGATCGACGGCCTCGCGAGCCGCGGGCTCGACCTCTTGCACTTCGCGCGCGCGGTGGTGGAGCTGCTCCGCGATCTGGTGGTGCTCCGAACCATCAGCCCCGACACGGAGCTGGTGACCTTGGTCGACGAGGAGCGCGCACGTGCCGCCGCGCTCGCGAAAGAGATCGAGCCGCTGGAAGTACAGCGCGCGTTCCACGCCGCGTCGCAGCTCGTCGACGAGATGGCCAAGGCCACCATGCCGCGAATGACGCTCGAGATGGGCTTCGTACGCATCGCCACGCGCCCGCCGCTTCGCGCGTTGTCGGACATCGTGGCGCGGCTCGAGGCGATCGAGCGGCGCTCGCCCATGCCGGGCGGCGGAGGTCGGCCGGGCGCGCCACCGTCGGGTGGCGGGTCCGCGCCGCGTCGAGGTCCGCCGAGCGGCGCGTCGGCGGCACCGGTCACGGTTCCGGATCGTCCGGTCGCGCGTGTGGCGACCGAGCGCGCCCCGAGCCCCGCGAAGATCGAAGAGCCGAGCGCACCAGTCGAGCCAAGAGCCCCGAGCCCGAGTGCGAGCCCGAGCGCGAGCGCGAGTACGAGTACGAGTACGAGTGCGAGTGCGAGCCCGAGTGCGACTGCGAACACGAAACCGAACCCGCGCCCGCCCTCCCAGCTCCCCGGCGACGCGATGGCTCTCTGGGAGCCCATCGTCGCCACCCTCGCCAGCACACGCCCCGCTCTCGGCGCCGTGCTCGCGCACGCCGTTCCGCGTGCCGTCGGCCCCGATCGCGTCGTCCTCTGCTTCGCGCGCGGCTCGTTCTACGCCAAGCAGGCCGACACCGAGGCCGCCCGCAGCTCCGTCGCCGACATCGCCGAGCGTCGCTTCGGCGCCCGCCCTCTCGTCGAGATCGTCGAGACCGACGCCGCCCAGCCTGCCGAGCCCACGCTGGCCAAGATCGAAGACGAGCGCGCGCGCGCACGCCTGGAAGCCACCAAGCGCAAGGCGCTGAACCACCCGATCGTCGTCGAGGCGCTCGCCGTCTTCGACGCCAAGGACCGCACGATCGACGTCCGCGTGGACGAGACCTGAGCGGAACGCTATACGCTGGCGCTCTTTCGGAGACCGAGATGACGAACCACTTCCGCGGTGGCATGAGCGAGCTCATGCGCCAGGCCAGCCGCCTCCAGCGCAAGATCGAGAAGCGCAAGGAAGAGCTCAAGACCACCACGGTCGACGCGAGCGCCGGCAACGATCAAGTCAAGGTCGTGGTGAACGGCGCGCGCGACCTCGTGAGCATCACCATCGACCCCGAGCTGCTCAAGTCCGAAGACCTCTCGATGGTCCAGGACCTCATCGTGGCCGCCGTGAACGCGGGCTCGAAGAAGAGCGCCGAGATGGTGGACGCCGAGCTCGAGAAGGTCACCGGCGGCCTGAAGATCCCCGGCTTGTTCTGATTCTGAGCCGCGACGTGCCGCAATCTCCGCGGTAGTCTCGCCGCGTGGAAGACCCCATCGCGCAGCTGGTCACGCTGCTCGCACGCCTGCCGGGCGTCGGCGAGCGGACGGCGACGCGCTACGTGCACTATCTCTTGGGCGAAGACCGCAGCCTCGCAATCTCGCTGGGCGAGTCGCTCGCGACGCTGCATGCACGCGTTCACCGCTGCATCGACTGCGGGAACTGGGGGCCGAGCGAGCGCTGCTCGATCTGTCTCGATACGCGGCGCGATCCCTCGATGCTCTGCGTCGTCGCGCGCGTGCCCGACCTGGTCGCGATCGAGCGAGGAGGCGCGTTCCGCGGCCGCTATCACGTCCTGCATGCCCTGCTCGCGCCGCTCGACGGAATGGGGCCGGAGCGCATCGACGTGGCAGGGCTCGCGGACCGGGTGGTCGCGAGCGGCGTGCGTGAGGTGGTGATCGCGACGCCGCTCTCGGTCGAGGGCGAAGCGACGGCCCTCTACGTCAGCGAGTCGCTCAAGCACCTCAGGCTCGAGTCCGGCGAGCCGCTGCGCATCTCGCGGATCGCGAGCGGCATCCCGCACGGGGGCGAGCTCGAGTACGCCGATCCGATCACGCTCGGGCGCGCGCTCGATGGGCGGCGGAACGTATGAGCGCTGTCCCGACGCGAGGGCGATCGATCGCCGCCGAGACCTGGCTCGCCGCACTCGTCGTCATGGTCGTGCTCATGATGGTGCTGCCGCTCC
>JAYVCF010000212.1:0-30903 GCA_043750095.1 Deltaproteobacteria bacterium | reverse complement strand
GGTCGTCTTCAACGTGCTCGCCGACACGACGGTCGCCGGCACGTTCTACTGGGGCCGTCACGCCACGCGAGAGCAGATCGAGCGCCCGCGCTCCGAATGGCTCGCGCTCGCGGTCGAGCCTATCGTCGATGCCGCGACATTCGCGCTCGCGCAGCGACTCCGCGCCACGCGCGACTCGCGTGAGCGCCGCGGCGCGAGCTCGCCGATGCACGTGCTTGGAGGGCTTCTCCGCTGCGCCAAGTGCGGCGCGAGCTATGTGTTGGAGTCGTCGGGCAAGCGCGTGGACGGCGGCGTCTACCGCTACTGCTACTACAACTGCCGCACCGCATGTCGCGTCGGGAAGGAGGCGTGCACAGGATTCCGGATCCCGATGCGCGAGCTCGACGAGGCCGTGCTCACGCGGATCGCGGACGTCGTGTGCACGCCAGAGCGTGCGGTCGCGCTCTGCCGCGCGTTGCATCGACCGACGAAGGACGCCGCGAAACTGCTCGATGCGTGGCGCATGCTGGTCCTGTCCGATCCGCGGGTCGGGACGAGCTACGCGCGGCATCTCGCCGAACGAATCGTCGTGAGCGAGCACCAAATCGCCATCGAGCCCGCGTCGCGCGACGCACCACGCGAAAACGCGCCGCCATGATGGCGACGCGTTCTCCCACTAACGTCAAAGTCAGCTCCCCGAACGACGCCGCTTACGAACACTTTCTCCGTCGCTCTCCGTCATTCTCCGTCTCTCTCTCCGTCGTTTCTCCGTCGTTCTCCGTCTCTTCACGACGGAGACAGCAGGTAGGCGCGTACACGCGGGGTCGCCTAGAGAAATAGTGTCCAGCCCCTCACGATGCGCCTCACGCCCCTCGCAGCATCATCTCCACCCGGCGACCCGTCGAAGCGCGTGATGGTCGGAGAACACGAGGTCGCCGGAGCGTTCGATGGCGAGCCCGGTCGGCTCGGCGAGGACGGCCGCTGCAGCTGGTCCGTCGCGCGGTGGCGGGTGCGCCGCTGGGTCGCCGCCGTCCCATCGCTGACCCGCCACGAGATGGACCTCGACGCCTGGGGTCAACGCGCGGATCGTGCTGTTGTACTGCTCGGTGAATAGGATGTCGCCGTCCGTGGTCATCGCGATGCCCCAAGGGCGGTCGAGCCGCGCAGTGCGCGGCGCTCCGTCGATGAATCCGCTCGACATCGCTGCGCCTGCCGCGGTGGTCACGGTGCCGTCGGCGTCGATGTGGCGGATGACGCTGTTGCCGGTATCCGCCACCCAGGCGCCTCCCAGGCCATCGACGGCGATGCCCGATGGGCTGTTGAAGTGGGCAGCCGCGCCGACGCCATCCTGCGCACCCAACGTCCCGTCCCCCGCGAGCGTGTGAACCGCGCCGGTCCCGAGATCCAGCGTGCGAATCGCCGCGTTGTTCTTGTCGACGATCCACAAGGTTCGTGTCGTCGGATCGACGTCGAGACCGTACGGCCGATCGAAGCGCGCTGCGCTCCCCACACCATCATCGAGGCCGGGGGCGCCCGCGCTGCCAGCAAGAGTCCCGACGTCCCGCGTCGTCAGGTTCACGGTGCGAATCACCGCGTTGTCTCCGTCGGCGACGTAGAGAGTCCCATCGAGCTCGGCGATCGCCGCCGGAAGACTGAACTGGGCCGATGTCCCGGGGCCGTCTGCGTACCCGGCGGTGCCGTCCCCCGCCAGTGTGCTGACGACGCCATCCATGCCGATCATGCGGATGCGGTGGTTGAACGTGTCGGCGACGACGATCGAGCCAGCGCTCGTGACCGCGATGTCAGTCGGACCGAAGAAGCGAGCGGTCGCTCCGCTTCCATCTGTGTATCCCGACTCAGCCGAGCCGGCGATCGTGGTGACCGTGCCCGCCGGACCGGTCTGCGTGCAGCCCACCACGAGGATGAGCCCGACACGCAGGACCGATCGCGGTTTCACCTGGCGCTCCTGCGTCGGGTGAGCGCGCCGACGAGCGCGACGAGCGCCAGGAAGCCGAACGCCGACGTCCCACGACCCGAGATCGAGCAGCCGCCAACCGCGCCGCCAGCTGGCCGCGCATGCCCATCGTGGCTCGGAACGACGACCGGGGGTGACACCACGACTTCGGGAAGAGGTGCCGCTGCGAACACGCACGCGGATGCCGCGTCGTGGTCGTCGAGGACGCCGGTCGTGACGTGGGCGCAGCCGTCTACCGAGTGCGGAACGTGTACCGCGACGTCCCGCGTCGTCGCGTTGCCGGAGATGTCCCGAGCCTCGATGGTGATCGTGTACGTCCGACCCGTGTCGATGTTGCCCGAGCGCTCTGCGCGAATGCAGAAGCCGGTCTCTCCGAACAGCACGTCTGGATCCGTCGAGCCATCTCCGTGCCCGTTGGCGGCCTGATCGCTCACGACGGACACGATCCGAACGGTCGGTGCCGCGTCGCACGCGTCCGACGCGGTCACGGCGAGCGTGTCGCCGAGGGCGTAGCGAACGAAGCGGTGATTGGGCGGCCAGAGACAATCGGGCTCGACGACGATGTCGTCGATCTGCGGAGCAGACGAGTCCACGACGGAGATGTTTACCGTTGCGTCGGAGCGCTGGAAACCGTCGTCGAGCACGAGCAGCGAGTACGTCTGCTCGGTACGAGCGCTCTGCACGACGGTAAGGACCCGCCCGTGCCCGACCGCTGGGCTCGACAGATGATCGCCGACGCGCCACGCGTACATGACGATGTTGTCGTCGGGATCGGTGCTCGACTCGGCGCTCAACGCAATCGCGGCTCCGACCGAGGACGTGCACTCGACGCTGGCGGGCGCCGTGATCCGAGCCTGAGGTGGCTGATTGTCGAGACGGCCCGCGAGCGAGACTCGGATCGACACCGCGGGATCGTGGCTCGGGTCATCTCCGGCCGGGACCGAGAAGTCGTCGGCGATCGCGAACGTGCGGGCTGCACGATCGAGCTGCACTCCGATTACGTCGGTGTTCAGCATCGTGAACGCGGCCGTCGTGCGGCTCGTCTCGATCCCGAGCACGCGCTCGACCGCGTCGCCCCGACCCCACGCTTGCACGGTACCCAGGGCGTAGCTGCCGCGACCGGTACCATCGAGCACGAGCGCTCCGGGTGTGCCAGCGCCACCCGCAACGACGCGCTCGAGCGTGACGTTCGCGAGTCCGAGTACGTTGCCGAGCTCGACCGGCGCAGCCGCGAGCTCGAAAGTCATGCCCGCATCGCACGCTTCGCCCATGCACGTGCGACCCGGGAACGAGACGCGACCAGTGACCGGGGTGGTATGCGACGAACCGCCGATGGTGATCGCTGCTTCGCCCGACGTGACCGTTCCGCGTGATGCCGGCGTCATGAAGCTCGCGAACGCTCCCTCAGGAGTGAACGTCGGCGGGTCCGAGCCCGGCACCCGACAGACCGGGCGATGGTCGCCACCGGGGATGAAACACGGCCATTCCGTCGGGTGAACGGTCGCCGCCTTGATGTCCCCGTCCGCCACCAGGGGAACGGAGGGGCAGGTCATGTCGCACGCTGGTGAGCCGGGAAACGGGATACCGACTACCGCGCAGTCGCAGAAGAACTCGCAGTCGATGCCACCCGTACCCATCATGGTCACGGCTGAGGCATGCGCCACGTTCACGACCCGCTCCTCGCAGTCATGCGTGATCGCATCCGTCGTGAGATCGCCACCGAGGTTCGGATTCAGCTCGGGGGGGACACAGACCTCGAGCGACTGCGTCACCGTCTCGCCGGTGTCTCCCGCAGTGCACGTGCAGCTACACGTGTAGGCGTTGTCGAGCCCAGGGATCGTCGCCGGCGGTGGAACGTCGAGGCCCGTGCGCGCCCCGCATGCGGAGATCGACGGCGCCGCGACGAGCGAGGCCATCAGAACGAACGTCCTCCAGAACGCGCGCGTCGGGCACCCTTCACGAGAACGCATGGGGCTCTCTCCTTCGCACTTCGAGGTGAGCGCCGACCTGCAGTGGCGCCGTCTGATGTGACTACCAGCGGCGTCGGCGCGTGCGCCGCGCGGCGACAAACGCGAGGCCGGCGAGACACAGGAGCGCAGGAGCGTCGCCTGGTCCCGTGTGGGCTACCGCGCAGCCGGCGGGGATCGCCCCAGCCGCGCCACTCCCGCCGCCGGCGGTCGGGCTGGCGTGCGGGAGCATGGCGTGGCAGCGCGCATCGTCGTCGTCGACGGTCGGGGCGAGATCACCTGTCGTGCATCGATCGGCAGGGCGCTGGTCATGTGGCACGCGAATCGTGACGTCGTGCCGAGACGCGTTCCCGTCCGCGTCCGTCGCTTCGAGGGTAACGGTATAGGTGCGGTCGCCGCCGCCAGGACCTTGGCGCTCGGCCCGCACACAGAACGCGGCGTCACCGAACACAACGTCGGGCCCCGTGTTGCCGCTCCCGGGTGCGGCGGCCGGTTGATTGCTGCGCACGTCGACGATGCGCACGGTGCCGGAGGTGCCCTCGCATGCATCGAGCGTCTCCGCAGTCACCTCGTTCCCCAATCGAAAAAGGTGGAGCGTGTGGTTAGGCGGCCAGAGGCACCCCGTACTCAACGCGACAGATTCGAAAGTCGGGCCGGTTCGATCGACGACTTGGATGTCGACGCGGTCGCCGTCACCCTGCCCGACTGAGTCCTCGACCTGGAGATGGATCGGGTGCGTACCGCGCGCTAGCGCCGTGGACAGCATCGCCGAGTCGCCGAGGTTGAGGCCTGTCGTCTCGTCGCTCCATACGTGATGCTGCAGGTCGTCGTCGGGATCGCTGCTTCCACTGCCATCGAGCACGACCGGCGTTCCCCGCGGTGAGGCGCACTCGACCGTTCGATCGGGACCAGCCGCCGCAATCGGCGGGATGCTGGGCAGCGACCCCTGAAGCATCAACACGATGCTCGTCTGCGTGTCCGCGTTTCCGAGCGTGCTCTCGAGCTCGAACACGTGCTGGTTCCACTCGAGGTCCGCTTCGATCGGCGAGGTAAGCGTGTATGCGACGCCCGCTCGGCCCATGCCGCCGATGTCGCCGCTCGCGTACAGAACGCCACCCGAGTCGATCACCAAGCGACTCGTGCCCGCGGTGATCGGAGTGATCGCATCTGGGAGCGGCTGCGCGTTGAGGAGCGTGATGTTCGAGAAGTCCACGCCGTGGAGGCTGAATGGGGTGTCGGTGTGAACCTCGACCCACGTGATGCTCGCCTCGCACGTCCGGCCCGGGCCGCAATGCGCTGCGTTGAGGTGCACGACGCCGGTCACATTCACCGTCGCCGTCTCTCCCTGGAAGCCCACGACGACCTGTGCATGAGCGCCAGTGCGCGGATTCGCGCCTACCTGGAGCACGATGTCTCCCTCGCTCCTCACGGACGGCGGATCGAACAGCGCCGGATCGCAATCGGTCGTGCGCGCGGTGTTCAGACACGACAGGAAGCAGTACGGCGCTGCGCCGCCCGTCGCTGCCGTTGGAACCGGCTCGTGGTGAAAGTGCGCGCAGATCTGTACTCCTTCCTGGGTCAGGTCTCCCTCCGTGGAGAAGGAGGGGACGTATGTTCGAAACTGCTCATCTCGAAACTTGTTCCCGAACGGGTCGGTGCAGGTGGAGCTCGGATCCGGAAGCACGCTGCACATATCGTTGAGACTGCGGGCGCACACCGGCTCGTCCGTGCATCGCCCCACGTGTTTCGCGGCGAGCCGAGCCGAACCCGCCGCACAAGCACCGCCAGTACCGAGAACTGCGCCGCTCGTTGGAGGCACGCAGAAGAAATTCTGCGTGCCCATCCCGGTGCCCGACTGCACGAGCCGGGTCGACGGCTGCGCGCGAAGTGATCCGGGTGCGCAGCCCGTGGCTCCTGGAGTCGAGCTCGTGCTGGTCGCAGGATCGAAACAGAAATCGGTGTCGAGGCAGATCGCGCACATGCACGACCCGTCGCCGCTGAAGCCCGGCGGTGGAACCGGGCGATTCACGATGCTGCAGCCGTCGACCGCGCCGCACGCGAGTACAATCACGACGACCCCGCAGAGCGTTCGCGCAATGGTCATGGCCCACCTCCAAGGCCACGGTGACAGCACCGAACAGCCGGCGTCAATGCCCTCCGAGAGGACCCGCCACCGGCGCGGCGAAGTCGCTCTCGTTCCCGCTACCCATTCCGTCTCCGCGCCCGTCGCCGAGCCGCCCCCAGAGATCGTCACCCCAGCAACTCACCACGCCGTCGAGGCCGATCAGACATCCGAACGCGCCACCACACGCGACATCCGCCGCGAGCGGCGCCGGTTCGCAGTGAGGCATCGGACAGGCCTGAACGCGCTCCGGCACGGTCCAGTCCGTGCTGCGCGTGGTCACACGACCGAGCACGCCGGGGCCCCAGGTCCACGCCGTGTCGCCGCGCGGGAGTGCGCAGACTTGATCACCCCCAGCGTCGATGTGTGTGGTGTCGTGCAAGCCGACTGACACCGGCCGCAATTGAGCCGGCGCACCCACGCCCCCACCAACGCCGACGAGTACACCTTCTCCCCAGCACCAGACCTCACCTGAGCCGTCGCGTGCGCACGTTACGGCGCTCCCAGCGGTCACTTGCGAGATCGCACCGATACCTTCGACGTGCACAGGCACTGAACTGTTCGTGGTGTCTCCCGTACCGAGTTGCCCGTGCTCATTGCTCCCCCAACACCAGACGTCGCCCGTCCGTGTCACCGCGCAGGTATGCGACCAACCGGCCGTGACGCGCACTGCCGCCGGGATCCCGACGACCGCGACGACTGTCGCCCGACCGTTGACAGGACGGCTCGGATGTCCGCCCAAGGGTGATGAGCGGCAGTCATCGGCTGCGACCGGCCATACGGGCGTGGCTGCGAACGTTCCATCTCCCAGTTGTCCTTGCTCTCCCGCACCCCAACACCACACCGACCCGTCGCCCCGCACGATGCAAGCATGCGCGCCGCCGACATCGACATCGATCGCATCGTCGACCCCCACGACGTCCGTGAGCCTCTCGGTTCCGAGCCCCGCTTCGTCGCTGGTGGTCGCGAGCTGTCCAGCGCAATTCTCGCCCCAGCACGAGACGCGTCCGTCCTCGGAGCGGAGGCACGCGGACGTGTACCCCACCGAGATCGCAACGGCGGTCAGCCGATCGAACCGCAGCTGCGGCTGCGCATCGAACATCGGGGTCACGTGTGCGACCGGGGACGTCGCGCCGAAGCGCCAACCCCAACACCAGACATCGTCGTGGCTCGTGAGTGCGCACGCCGAGAGGTCGCCGGCCGAGATGGCGACGGCATCGGTCAAACGGACGACCGGTCCGGCGTCGGTTCCGCCATCGGCGCCACCGCGAACGTCGAGGCCGGTCCGTGCCCCACAGCTCTCCGCGCACAACGCGATGGCCATGGCCAGGACAGCGAGACGCGCGCGCCGCACGTCAGAATCATGCGCCGCGTCGCCTCCGTGCACCAGCGTCGGCCGGTGGAATCGTGGTCTGACGATCTCGCCGGTTCGCCGTAGGAGCTGACGGCAGTGAAGCGCACGGCGCCCGATAACCGGGTCGATGACGTCCGCCACCGCGGTCGTGGCGAGACGACGATCGTAGAGCTCTCCTCCAACGAGCGTCTCGCGCACGGCCCTGCGCGTTCGCGGCCTGAGCGAGTAGCAGGAGCTCCGCAACGAGGCGCACTTCCCTGGCGACGGGAGACACGGGCGTGGCTGGAGGCGATCCCCGCGAGCTGAACGTCCCCAGGCCGGGCGACAGGCGAGCGTCGCCTGAGGTTGGAGGTCGGCCGGCGGGCCGGCGCGCAGCTACGCGCGCTCCGCGAGACCGAGTTCGAGCATTCGCGCGACGAGGCCCTCGCAGCGCTCGTCGTCGCTTGCGCCAGCGACGGCGAGCGGCATGCCCTCGATCGCGCCCGCCCGGGTCGCGACCCAGTCGATGTACTCGCTGAGCGTCATGCGTGGCGCGCCGAGCGCGATGCTCTTCATGGACTGGACGATCTGCGTCGCGGTCCCCTCGAACACCCGCCCGTCTTGAACTCGGATCTTCATCGACTCTTCTCCCTGTGTCCTCGCCAGTCGCCGGAGGCGACGATCTGCGTCCCCGCGAGCGATGCGACGTACACGTAGATGTGTGCGAGCTCGCCGCCGTCGAGCTCGATCGGCTCGCGACGATAGTGTGTCGGATGGCCCTCGAGCCGGTCGAGGCGATCGAGCGTCGGCCCGTCGACGGCGTACACCTCGCCGACGATCGCGGTGTGTCCGTCGTTCGCGATGGCCGGGAACGCGCCGAGGTCGTGCATCGTGAACCGCGCCTGCGTGCGCGCCGTGCCGACGAACCGCGCGCGCTCGAGCAGCCGATGGTTGCCGAGACCGCGCAGGAGCGAGCCATAGACGAACACGCGCGTCATGCCGCCCTCCGAAGCGCGCGCTTCAGGTGCCGAAGATCGAATCCGTGGCGGCCGTACGCCTCGGCGATCACCTCGACGTACTTCAGACCCGGCAGGCCTGCGGGCGCGCGGCTCGCGGGCAGGATGTAGACGTGCGCCTGCCATCGCGCACCCTGCTCATCGACGACCGTGCGAAGTCGGCGTTCGTAATACAGCGGGTGCCCCTCGAAGTGATCGAGATCCTCGAGGTCGGCCGAGCGCATCGCGTAGACCACGCCGGGCACGCTGCGCGTCTTGCTCCGACCGAGCGTCGCGACCGCGCCGCCCCAGTAGGCCGAGGCTCCGCGGAACGCGAGCTGGTATCCGGGCAGCGTCGCGCGCGCGAACAAGCGAGCGGTCGGGCAACGCGCACGCATCTGGTCGACGTGCAGGTTCGAGCCGTAGGCAAAGTAGAGCGTCAGATCCATCCGAGCCTCCGAACGACGTCGCGCAGGTGCGCGAGCCCGCGTGCGGCCTCGCTCTCGGAACCGTCGACGAGGTCGAGGTAGACGTAGCCGACGACGTCGCCGCTCCGATCCATGCACGTGCACCAGTGCTCGCTCGCGGGCGTCCCGGCCTCGGCGGCCGCGGCGAGCACGTGCAGCGCGGCTCCGAGCCGACGGTGGTGCGCGTCGCGTGGCAGCGTGACCTGCGCGACTGGGCGGAGCGTTCCGTACTCGCTCGTGCGCATCGTTACCCCGCACGCCACGCGGTCGCCGTTCGACGTCGAGGCCACGTGCTCCATCAGGGTCGTCATCATCGCTCGATCTCCGGTCGGCCGCGCGCCGACGTTGCCCTCACGCCGCGACATGGGCGCCCTCCGGCTCACTGCCGCCCTCGGTCGGGACCGGCGCCGCCTGCGGGCGCGTCGCGCGATCTCGGCGCTCGCCGCGCCAGGCGGCGCTGCCGCCGAGGTGCTTCATCAGGTGGTGGCGCGTGCTCTTGAAGTCCGCGCCGATGAAGCCGAGGCGGAGGAGGAACACGCGGAGGTCGTAGCGCGCCGTCGCGGGATCGAAGTCGCGCTTGGCGCTGACCGCGCTCTTCGCGGTGAGCGCCTTGCTCGCGATCGCGAGGACCAGGTGGAGGTACGCCTTCACCTCGCCCGCGTGGAGCGTGCCGTTGAAGAGGCGCCACTCGATCGTGCCGCGGTAGAAGAGGCTGTTCAGGTTGAGGCCGTGGTAGCGGCTGCTGTCGTAGCGCGTCGGCGTGTGGCGCACCGAGCCGTACCAGGCGGTCTGCACGTCGAGCATCGTCTGCGGGCGGCGCGACTCGATGCGGGCGAGGAACGTCGGGTCGATCGGCTGGCAGTACCGCGAGCGGCGCGTCGGGCTCACCTGGAGCGCGTGCTCGATCAGGCGCTCCTGCTTGTTCACCATCTTGACCAGGTTCGTGAGCGCCTTGGCGTCGAACCGCGCTCCATCGACGTGGATGTGGATGCCGCAGGAGGAGTCGGCGCGCGCACCCGCCGCGCGCACCGCGCGGACGATCTGCTGAAGCTCGTCGATGTCGCCCCACTCCAAGATCGGCGACACGATCTCGCCGTTGAGCGAGCCCGCGAGGCTGCCGTCGGGCACGACGCTCCAGGTTCGGCTCTTGCGGTCGACCACGCGGCTGTCGCCGTAGCCGCCCGTGTGCAGGTCGCCGCCGACCACGCTGTGGATCGCCGTGGCGAGCGCTGCCCTGCTGATGCCGACCGTCTCAACCTCAAGCCCGAACCGAAGCGTCTTCATGATGTCCGTTTGCCCTTCGCCACTCTTCGTGCGCGTCGTTGTGTGGGCCCATACACGCTTCCAATTCGGGGCTCATCAAGTCGGAATCCGACTATCGATGTGGATTGTTTGTGTGCCTGTTTGAACACCGCCTCTTCTGCCCAGTTGTCGGCGAGTTAGCGGTAGTGCGAATACGCTCTACCGCCGCGCATTGGGGCTACTCGGGATCGAGAACGCCGCTTGCGGCGCGAACGAGCGCGGCCGTCTCGGCCTCGCCGTGGCGCGTGAGGTGCTCGGCGAGCGCCTCGGTGAGGAGCGCGGAGCGTGTGCTCATGTTCATCCGTGCGCGCGCCGCATCGATGCACGCGACCGTCGCGCGCGGGAGACGCCACGGCAGCGTCATCATCTCCGCGGGCGGCAGCGCGCGTGCCCGATCGAGAGGGCCGACGCGCACGCGGCCCTTGTCGGCCTCACGGATCTTCCACTCCAGATAGCGCCGGTCGGTGCTGCCGCTCTCGCGACCGATCTTCTCGACGAAGAGGCGCTTCAGCTCGTCGAGCGTCATGCCCGTGAACCGCCCCTGCCGTCCGCGTGGACGGTTCTCGATCGGAGCGCTCGCTCCGCGCGCCTGATTACCTGCGACACGCTTCGTCATGACCACTCCCGCTTCGCGCTGCCGCGCGGTCCGACTTTGGACTCGTGCATACACGCTTCTGATCTCGGGACTGGCAAGTCGTTCTGCGGAGCTACTCGCGTCGCGAGCGTGTCGGCAGCGCCGCTCCTGGTGGCAGCCATCGAGCGAGCTCGTCCGTCGCCTTCGGACCCAGGTGGCGCTTGCACACGCGCGAGGCGAGCTCGTCGACCGCAAGCTGGTGAAGGTGTGCACCGCTTCCCGGCAGCACGTGCTCCTCATCGCTCGGTCGTGGGAGCAGGACCTCGACCGCGCCGCACACGCATGGCGGAAGCTCGAGAGTCGAGTAGTCGCCGCGTGTGCGCACGACCACGTCGGCGTTCGCGACGGTGCGATGGGCGCCGCATGCCGCGCAGACCTGCTCGAAGCTCGTCTCCGTACGGTTGGTGATCGGCATCGTCAGGCCACCGCCAGAAAGGTCCCGTGCCACCACGCGGCGCGGCCGGGATCCGTCAGGCTGAACGCGTAGCAACCGAGGCCATCGCGCGTGGAGCGATAGACGGTTGGCGTGCCCGTCCATCCCGGGCTCGTGACGAGGGCGCTGAAGGTCACGGACGAGGGCGCAGCCGGCATTCGAGTCCGGAACGTCACGGCGCAGCCCATCGAGATGTTCGCGGCGGCGGCGCTCGTGTTCGTCGCCTCGAGCGACACGTGCCCGACTTCGGCGCTCAGGGCAGAGGTCTCGAACGCGCTGTTCACGATGCCGTTCATCGGCAGCGTCCAGCGCTTCTGCCAAGTCGCGAAGGAGGCGGGCGTCGAGCCCGCGTACTGCATCAGCTCGAAGTCGTCGCGCGAGAGTCGGAGCCCACCGCAGTGATCCGCTGTGTCGCGGACCCACGCGGTTCCCGACCACGCCGCGTTCATGGTCACCCAGAGCGAGCTGTCGTCGAGGTAGAGGCGAAGCCTTGCAGCCGCGGCGCCCGTTCCGCGTGCGTCCCACAGGAGCACCCGTCCGCTCCCGAGCACGGGCTGGTGGATGGCCTTGTGCATCCCATGGTTCGCCTCGTTCCCGCGGTAGTGGTCGGCGTTCAGCGCGGCGACGAGCTCGGCGAGGATGCTCGCGACGTTCGTGCTCGCGAACGCACCTGCGCTGTCGAGCAGCGAGATCGCGACCGCCGGATGCGCTTCCGAGCGCGAGCTCAGGTGCGTGTTCAAGAGCGCGAGCAGCCGTGCGAGCTGCGTGTCGACGGTGCCAGCAGGAATCGCGACCGGTGTGCCGGGGATTCCGTCGGCGCCGACCAATACCGAGCCGGGCGCGCCATCGACCTGCGACCCGAGGCGCTCGAGGATCTCGCCGAGCGCGGCTCCGACGTTCAACGATCGGAGCGGAAACGCTGGCGCGTGCAGGACATCGGTCGATCGATGTTGAAGCGCGACGCCTGCGACGTGAGCCTCGAGCAGTCGATCGATCGCGTCGAGCGCCGACTGCACCGTCGTCACGTCGCGCGGAAGCACGGCCCAGAGCCTTCCGAGTACCCCCACGGCCTCGGCGTGTGCCAACACGAACGCTTGTCGGCGGCTCGTGTCGATGTCGGCCGCGACGATCTGCGTGCCGCCCGCGCGCCGGAGCACGTCGCAGATGAGCAGCTCGGCGTCCTCGAGGGGAACGCGAGGCGCGTGGCCGATCGGGCCCTCCGGCGCCTGCCGCACGACGAGCTGGAAGCTCTCGTCGCGGCGAAAGAACACGCGCGCCGAGTGTCCGTCCGTTCTCGGGTCGCTTACGAGCCGGTCGAACTTGAGGAACACGCCGAGCCAGCGCTCGTTCGCCGAGCTGCGCACCTCCGTCGGGATCCCGGTGTGGTCGAGTGCGAGGTCGATGCGCTGACCGGTCCCGTACGCGATGCGTTGGCCCAGCCGATCGTAGCCCCGTGCGGGCGCGTTGAGGTCGAGCGTCAGATCCGCGATGGGTGCGTGTGGCGCGGGCACGGCGCCGGACACGATCCCGAACAGCCCGATGTCGGAGGCGAGGTCTCGATCGGCCTGCTCGACCAGATCGAACGCGAGGTCGAGCTCATGCTCGGTTACCCGCTGACGGAAGTAGAAGTCGAGCCGGGAGGCCACGCAGAGGAAAAGCACGTCGCGACGAGGACGGGCACCTCCGGCCCGGTCCGCCTCGGAGTGACCGCTCGACAGGCGAGGAACTCGAGCATTCTTGAAGTCGAGGAGCCAGCCGGATTGATTTGTGTCAGCGCTGCCGACACTTTTGCGCGCTCGGTCACCGACCGCCGGAACGCCTGTGCGCGCAGGGGCCGGTCAGTGCAGGAGCGTCGTCTCGTCGAGGTCGCTGTCGCCGAGCGACCAGTGGTCGGGGACGATCTCGGGCTCCGGCTCGATGAGCTCGACGAAGTGCGTGTGCGCCGGCTTCAGGTAGTCGACGATCTCGCGCAGCAGTTCGCGCTCGTGGGTGCTCAGCGCGCGCGCGACCTGCACGTCGAACGCGTAGCGCGCGAACCGATCCGATGGGCCGAGCTCCCAGTCGACGCCGAGCTCGCTCTCGCCGAGCACGAGCGTCGTTGCGGTGTACGGGAGGATGTCGACGTCGAGACCCAGGAAGAATGCGACCGCCTCGCGGATGCCGCGGGCAGTCCCCTTCAGCTGGTACATGTGTACGAGCGAGGCGGCGAGGCGACGTTGCTCGCGCTCCTCGAGCTCGATCGCGAACGGATTGCCGAGGTCGACGAGGATGCGCGCGAGCATGCTGGGCGAGGCGCGCTCGATGTCCCACGCGTCGACCATGCGGTCGACGGTCGCGAGCATCATGTCGACCACCTCCTGGAGGCACGCGATGAACGCGCGGAGGTCGCCCGTGTCCGCGCGCCGATTGTGCTTCGGGAGCATCGACCAGAGGTCGAAGCGACGAGCGCTCGGACGCGAGGGTGTCCAGCCTTCGACGAACGCTCGGTCGAACGGCGGCGCGATCGGATTGCCCGCAACGTCCTCCACGCCGGAGACGCGCAGCTCGTACCTACGACCAGCGCTCATCGCGACGTCGGTGGTCAAGTCGATCAGCGTCCTCGCTGCAACGGAGCCGACGACGCGAACTGGCACCGCGGGCGCCTCGATCGGAACGAGTTCGAAAGCCGATCCAGCCACGATTGCCATCGGCTCGTCGAAGCTCACGCGCACGCTCGTCGGTCCGGTCGCGACCGCAGCAACGAGTCGCGGCGCCGTCCGGTCCTCGGCGACGAACGTCCACGTCTCGTCGAGACGGATGTGACCGAGCGTGCTCGCGCGGACCTGCACGCGAACATGCGTCTCGCTCGCGAGAGGCGTGAGCGGGTCCAGTGTTATGCGCGCGCCATCGGCGCGCAGGAGCAGCGACGCACGCGATCCGGCGAACGATGGCTCGAGCACGCCGCTGCGAAGCGCGACTCGATCGTCGACGAGCACTTCGATCGACGCGACATCGAGCGCGTCGGAACCAAGCACAGCGAGCTCGAGCTTGATGGCGGTCGCCAGCGGCACGCTCGTCTCGTCGGGCTCGGGCGAGCGGTTGATGACCACGAGCGCCACGCCGAGCACCGGACCGGTGACCGAAGCGATGACAACGCTCGGGAGCTCGACCGTTGCCATGGGCTACCTCCGCACGAGCTCGAGGCGGACGGCCACCTCGTGGAGGCCCATCAGCCCCGCGACATTGGCCGCGAGGTCGCGAATGTGGACGCCGGTCGCGTTGCGGAGGCGTCGCGCCGCACGTTCAACACCGTCGACCCGGATCGCGAGCTCCCACGCGAGTCCGGCGGGCGCGGCGGCGGTTGTGACCGTGGCATCGACGCGAATCAGATCGACGCTGGTGAGGTCGGCTTCCTGAACGACCTCGGCGTAGTCGCCGACATCGAGCTCGAACACGCGCCCCGGCGTCAGCGAGCCGAGCACGAAGACGGCACGTCCACCATCTCGCTCGAGGCGACCCTGATCGAGGCCGAGGTGCGCGGAGAACGCATCGAGCGTCATGGCTATCCCTGTCGCAGCACTTCGAGCTGATCGAAGAAGGCGCGGCGCGTCACATCGCGCGACGCGAAGCCGAAGCCCGCACGTCCGGCCGCGAGCGGTCGCGAGCCCGTACGGATGCCGAGCGCGTCGTCGATGAACGAGGGCATGCCGGAGATCGCCGTCCATTGCGACGCATCGCCCAGCGGGTGCCGCGTGAGGTCGTTCGTGTAGACGTTGACCACCACGTCGCCGGAGTCGTTCGCGATCGCGTCGAGGCGCAGGTGGATCCACGCGCCGTCGCGGAAGCTCTCGTTCGAACGGAGGAGCACACCGGGCCCCTCGCTCGCCATCGCTCCAGCTGTGAGACTCCCCTTCCGAAGGACGATGCGGTTCGGATCGTCTTCGGAGAGCCCGAGCAGGTATGCCGCATCCCCTACGCTCGGACCCTGCGCGCACACGAACAGAAACGGCGAGAAGCCGGTCGCACCGCCGCTTGGCGCGCGCTGAACGCAGCCGCGGACCGAGCCTCCACGCGACATCGGAGCGAAGTCGACGGCGTTGACGAAGAGGCCGACCGCGCCGGGAGTCGTGGCGATCGAGTGGAATCCGAACACGAATCGACCTCCACCTGGAGGCGATGCGAAACCGGCGGTGACGCCGCGCGCGACCGCCCCAACGTCGAGGCCGTCGTCCATGTATGTCCAGTCAGCACTTCCCATGATCAGATCCTCGTGAGGGCCGGCCATCCGACGTCGAATGTCTCGGCAGCCCCGAGATCGAAGAGCGCCGGAGCGACGTGCGCTGCATCCAGTTCGGTGACGAACAGATCGTTGCGCCAGTGATGCTCGACGTCGTCGGCGAACCGGCCCGCGAGAACCGAGGCGGACCAGTCGTCGACGAGCGAGGACCAGGCGAAGCGCTCGTCGGTGGACGCACCGAACAGGGCGGCGACCGTCATCGTCGGTTCGAGCAGGTCGACGAACGTGCGCAGCACCCAGTCGAAGTCATCGGTCCCCTCGAGACCGAAGAAGACGCGGTCCAAGGCCAACGGATCGAAGTCCGACGCGAACGTTCCCCAGCCTTCGAACGACTCCTCGCCGTGAGCGGGCCGATCGAATGCGGCGATGGCCTCTCGCGCGACGTGCGTCCTTAGAGCCCATCGAAGCGCTACTCCAGGCAGGGGCCCGCCGTCGGCGAAGTCGGCGTTCTCGATCAAGCGAGCACCTCTCCCGTCGTCGCGTCGTAGAGCGCGACGTTCCCCAGTACGGGCAGCTCCTCCGGATGCAGGCGCACGTCTTCGGCGGCGCCGTTGAGGAGCAGATCCCAGCTCGAGATCTTCCGCACGCCGACCGTGTCCCGAACGACATCGAAGACGTCCGACCACGCGAGCAGCCCGTCGAAGTCGGCACGTGCGGCGTCGCTCACGGGCTCGCGAAGACTTCGTCGCGCGTAGTACCCGAAGTCGATCGAAGGGTTCGACGAGCCGTCGTCGAGCGTCAGCGCGAACAGCGTGGCGAGCCGCGCACGGATCGCATCACGAACACCGGCCGCAGAGGCGTCGCGACGAAGGGAGACGCGCGCGAGGACGTTGATGACCCGATAGACGGCGTCCTGCACACGCGTCTCGAACGTCAGCGTGCTCGGATACTCGTCGACGACCTTCCGCAGAACGGCATCCTTGAGCGCAGGCGTAGGCGCTCCGCCGGCATCGGGGACGACGTAGAGGATCCCAGTGTTCTCCTCGATCGACGGATCCTCGTTCGAGGTCAGCATCAGCGCGCGCGCGACCCCCGGCACCTCGCGCGCGTGGATCTCGAAGTCCTCGCGACTGACCGTCCGCGACGGAGCGCGGAGCGACAGCGGTGCGCGCTCGCGGATCTGTTCGATGGTCTCGCGGTCGACGCCGCCCTCCGCGCGCAGCGGATTGCGAACGCGCGCACGAACTGGAGCGCCGCGCGCATCGAGCAGTGGCGTGCCAAGAGTGACGAGTGTGTTGGGCTCGACGTTGCCGGCGCGCCCGCCGCCGGTTCGGTACTCGACGCGCACGGTGCCGCTCGCCATGGCGCCTGTTCGACCATCGCCGAAGCGAACGACCGCGCGATCACGCTGGTCGACCGCCACCGCGAAGTGACGATCGCCCGCACTAGACGTGACGAGCGAGTCGACCTCTTCGAACGTCGCGCCGGCGATGCTGACGCTCGCGCTCCCGTTGAGGTACGGAGCGCGGTCCAGCGTGATCTCGACCCAGGGCCGCGGGTCACCGATGTCGACGAGCTGGGTCTGCGATGTGGAATGCTCGGCGCGTACGATTGCCGTCGCCGGTCGCGAGCCAGCAGAAATGCGGCCGGCTCCGATGGTCTGGAAGCGGACGGCGTCGGTCGCAGTCGATGTGCTGACGGCCGTGCCGATCGCGACCAGCACATCCGCCCGCGTGACGTCGTCGAGCTCGATCTCGACGTCGACGACCGCGGCCCGCGCGCCTCGTGGCGCGTACCCGAGCACGCGCGCCAGCGCGAGGACGTTTGGCCGCTGCGTCGCGGTGGCGAGGCGAGACTCTCGCCCCTGCGCGTCGATGTAGAAGCCCAGGGTGTCGCCCACGAATGCGAAGCACTCGAGCAGGACGGTTCCGAAGCTCGCGGCCTCGAAGTCGGTCCAGTCGGGGAACGCGCTCTTCGCGAGCGCGATAAGGCGCACACGCAGGGCGTCGAAGTCGCGGTCCGAGTAGTCGGTCGCAGCAGGCAGCAGCGGCACGAGCGCGACCTCCGCAGAGGACAAAGCGCATCGGGCTGCTCTTCGGCACCATCGACAAGGCGACGTACGCCAGCTCTGCGGTCACCGGGGGCACTCTGAGTGCAAGTCCACGGCCTTGCGTGCTCGCGTCGATCGCGCCTACCCTGATGCGGTCGAGTCTTGCGCGAAGCGTCGCGGAGCCGATCGAGGGAGGACGTATGCGGATCTCGGTCTCAGTCGGGGGGCGTCCGCGACGGCTCCCGGTGGTCGCGCTCGCTGCGCTCGCGATGTTCCTGTCGGCCTCCTCGAGCGCGCAGACGGGCGGCACGATCCAAGATCGAGGTGCCCCGACGCGCCGCGACATCGTTGCCGAGTTCTCGAGCGGCATGGTCGTCGTATCGATCGACGACCATGTTTTCCGCCCGCACGTCATCTCGGGAGAGCTCTCGATGTCGACCGACGATGCGCAGTGCATCCCGTCGGCGACGACACCCTGCACGTACACGATCAACATGATTCGACTGACGGCCGAGCCCTTTGCGGTCGGCGACCACACGCTGACCGACGTGACGGTGGTCAACGCGAGTCACGCGACGCGCCAACGCGACTACGGTGGCGGGTTCCGACTTCGCCCCCTCATCCCGTTCTGGGTGCGAGGCGAAGAGAGCGGACGCATGTGGGAGCTCTACGCCGAGCACCGCAGCCCGGACGACTTCATCGAGCTCGCTCACCTGGTGCTGACGCCGTCCGGCGGTGCGAGCGTTTTCGGCACCCTCACTGGCTCGGTGGGTGGGCACGCGGTGACCATCTCGCTCATGGCGGACGCCATCACGCCGTTCGAGAACCTCCCGCCACGTGCGGAGGCAGGACCTGACCAGGTCGCCTCGACGTCATGCATCGCTGACGTGGTCCTCGACTCCAGCGGGACGGTGGACCCCAACGGCGACCTCGCGGCGACGTACTACTCGATCGCTGGGCACGCGATCGGGCGAGGCGGCGACAGTATCGGGTTCCCGATCGGGACGCACGACGTCACGCTCCTCGCTCATGATGGCCACGGCGGGCTCGCTACCGACCACGCACTCGTGACGGTTACCGACGATGGCGGGGCCGACCCGCTGCCAGGTACGGCGGTCGTCTCGGTCGCCGTACCTCGAGGCTCGCGGATCGATGACTTCGCGATACTCGCGAGCGGCGACGTGCAGCTGCGCCACGATACGGAGGTTCTGCCGGGGAGTACCCCGGGCGCGATCGGCGCGCTGGGGAGCGTCGTACTCGACGTATCCGCGACCGGGAATGACGCGTGGGCGCTCGAGTCGGTAACGCTCGGTAGGAACGCCACGCTCCGAGGCAACGTGCACGCCGATGGCGCGGTCACGACAGCAAGCGGGGCGCGCATCCTCGGCGCCACCACAAGCGAACCCCTCGCGCCGCCCGATCGAGTCAGCTTCTACGTCGTACTTCCGGACACGACGCCGGCCGACGTCGTAGTTCCGCAGCGAACGACTGTTGAGCTCCCTGCAGGCGACCACGGGCTTCTCCGGGCGATGCCAGGTGCGACCATCGTCTTGCTTCCGGGTGTGCACACCGCGACCGGCATCGATCTGATGCCCAACTCGCTGCTGGCCGCGACGCCGGGCGACACGCCCACGATCCTCGCAGTGACTGGGAGCGTTCGGCAGCTCGGCATGATTGGCTCGACCACCGCGGACCCGGCTCTGCTTGTCGTCTACCTCGGCACGGACGCCTGGACGGCGTCCGCAAGCATTCACGGGTGGGTCGTCGCGCCCAACGCCGATCTCTCCCTCGCGACTGCTGCAGCGCACAGATCCGGATCGGACCCGCCGTTCGCGGGCGCTTTTATCGCGCGTTCGGTCACGATGGACAACGGTACCCAGGTTCGTCACGTGCCGCTCTCGCTCGACTTCATGCGCGCGGCCCACGACGCCTGCGCAATCGAGCCCGTCGTGAACTGCGTTCGCGCGGACACCGCCGGCCTGCACGCCGTCTTCGGATATCGAAGCCTGCTCGACGCTTTTGGATCGACCGTGCCCATTGGCCCGTTCAACCGCGTCGAAAGCGACCTCGCGACTGCCCCGGGGAGAGTCGCGGGTCAGCCGTTCGCGTTCCTTCCTCATCCCCGGGACCATGTGTTCGAGGTCGCCTTCTCGACGCGAGCCGCCTGGACGGTCGGGGGACGCCGAGCTGTCGCAACGGAAGGGAGTCCGCGATGTCCTTGACTCGCCGCCGCGCTCTCTCACTCGTGATTGGTGCCCTAGCTAGCGGTCTCGATCGCTACAGCCGCGGGCTGCGGTCACAGCGAACCACCCGTGCCCGAGACGGGCGTGGACACGACGACTCCCGTTCGCTCGCTCGCCGGATTCACGGATCTGGCCACAACGCTTGCGCTCACGCCGCCCATGACGGACACGTTTGCCGATTGGGTCGAGGTCTTCCGCACCGGCCTCGACACGTCACGTCGGGCGGCGACTGAGATGGAACGAGTCTCCGGCGAGCACGACTGGTGGATGCAGGCCGAGCACACGCTCACGTCGTGGTACGGCGCCACCGGAGCCGCCGAGGTGATCGCGTGGCTTGAGGCCCGATTCGGCCGACGGGACGGTGCGTCATGAACGGCATTGCGCGTGCGCTCCTGCTTTCGGCTCTCGTGTCGGCACCCTGGGCCGCTGGATGCAGCGGCGTCGATATCCCGTTCGCGACGCACCCGTACCACCAACTCACTTGCAGGGTGTACCGCAACACCTGCGAGGGTACCGACGTGGGCGGCGGCTGCTTCCATCGTACGTTCGTCGATGAGAACACCACTGTCTGCCGTGTCCTCGATCCGATGTCGTCGCTCAGCCCCGAGGAGCAGGGCATCGTCGCGTGCGCCTTTGCCGTCGGCGACATCTGCACCAACTGCGAGGCAGACGGCACTTGCGAGCCTGGGACCTGCGTAGAGCTGTTTGTCTCCTGGGAATCGGAATGCAGTCCCGGTTCGACGGACCCGGGCAGCACGCCGGGTCATCCGCCGGTCATGCACGAATGCCCGGACGCCGGGATGCCAGACGCTGGGCCTGACGTGGACGCGGACACGGACGCCGGTGACACCGGGCCCGACATGGACGCTGGAGTCGCCTCCGACGGATCCGTAGTCGATGGCGGTGACGCCGGAAGCGACGCGGGGCCGTGCATGGAGCACGATGCGGGCACCGGGGGCACCGTCATTCCTCCGACTGGGCACCACCAGATTCTCTCCTACACCTATGTGCAGCCTCTTGGTGGCGTGCTCATCGACTCAAGCCCATTCCGCACCATCGACCTCATGACCGAACCTGCCGCTATCGCGGTCGATGGCCTGCTGTGGACGATTGACGGGGACGGGAAGCTGCGCGGGTATGATGTCGGACCGCCGACGCCCGCCGTGGCGGTCATGCATGATCTCGCTTCAGTGACTCCCGGCGGCATCATGACCGTGAACTCGTTCGCGATCTATGTTCCGCCGGCCGGAACGGCGGGGGACATGGACGACCCGCCAGCGATTCCGATCGATCCACCAGTGGACTTCGTGTTGGCGCTCGTCGCGGCGGACCAGGGTATCTTCCTGTTTCGCGTTCGCGTTCCGGACGTGACCCTGATAGCCGAGGAGGACCGGATGAACGTCTCGGTAGCGACGTTCCCCGCCGACGCGCCTCTTCAAGACCAGCACTATACGGTCTTCGGCACAGGCGATCCGATGTCGCGTCCATCCGCGTGGATTACGGAGAGCCTAGGGACGGCTACTCGGGAAACACCTCTACTGGACAACATGTACACGCCCGTTTCGATAGCGATCGAACCGCTCGTACTTCATGGGCGCGTTTGGGTCGGCCTGCAGAGCCCGACACCGATGACGAGCCTGGATCGTGTGCGCACGATGCTGGGTACGCCGCTCGCTCTTCAGGACTCGCAAGATTTCTTCGGACCGGTCCAAGACATCAGTGGACCCGACGAGTGGTTCGACTTCGAAGGTGGCGGCGTGATCAACGATGCACTCGTCGTGCTCGCGGCCTGTCCCCCTCTTGGCACGCTCGTGCCCTCCATGCGTTGCCATACGCCTGACATGACGGGGACGCGCCTCACATCTTTCATCAACGGCAACTTCTCGCCGACGACAGCCGTTCGGCGAGATCTGGATCTCGCGGGCGACCCCGTCGCGCTAGAGACCGTCGCCGTGGGGGACGTTCTGTTGGCGTTCGTGGCGACGGCCAGCGCGGACGGTTCCGTGGTCACGCTGGCGCGGCCCACCGCAATCTCGATCACGGAACTCGGGCACCTGGACCTACCGCCCATGGCCGAGGTGGTCGACATGGGCGCTGTATGGCCGTGCGCCGCTCCCGACACACCGGCGTGCAGCGGCGTAATCCACGTCGTGGTGAACTACTAGCGTGCGTCTCTGGTTGTCCGTGCTCGTCGTTGGCTGCTCGTGCGCGCCCCTCGCGCCGACGGACGCCGGCGCGGACGCGCTGGCCCCCGATCGGCAGTGGGTCGAGCTCGATGCGCAGGACGACGCTGCGTGCGCGCGGCGATCCGACGGCGTCTCCGTCTGCTGGGGCAACGGCTGGGCGGGCAGCACGGTCTTGCCCGCCGGGCTCTCGAGCATCGCGAGCGTCGGCTCGCTTCTCGGTTGCGGGCTGGACCCAGGCGGCTCGATCGTCTGCGTTCACGGTGGCGGGTGGGAGCCTATGATCGAGTGGGCTCCTCCGTCCGGTTCATTTCGCGCGCTCGACGTGTCGATCGGTGGACCGTCGGCATGCGCGATCGACGCGGCGGGCGGCGTGACTTGTTGGTACAACGGCGGGCCCGCCACGTTTGCGGCGCCGAGCAGCGAGCCCGTCAGGCAGATCGCGACGACCGGGATCACCTGCGCCGTGGGTCGGTCTGGCCACGCGTTCTGTTGGAATCCGTTCGCGGGCGGTGCCGTTGTCCAGCCACCGGATATCGCGCTCTCGAGTGTGGCGTCGCGCGACTCGAGCGCCTGCGGAGTCACTACGACGAGCGCTCTGGTGTGCTGGGGCGATCCGATGGACCCGGTCGTTGCCCTTGCGCCCACCACCGGAGCCTTCACGGATGTAGCGCTCGGTGCTCCGAGCTGTGCGCTGAGCACCACCGGCGAGGCCGTGTGCTGGGGCGAGGGGTGGACGACTCTCACGGGCGGCCCTGCCGTCAACGCAACGCAACCTACTGGCGAGCGCTACCGGCGGATTGCGGTCGGCACCGGCTTCGTCTGCGGCATCCTCCTCACTGGCGCGCTCAGTTGCTGGGGCACTGCCACCAACGGCGTGCTGACCCCCCCCAATCCGCCGTAGTACAGCGTCGCCCCGACGCGCGTGACTGCGACGGAACGACGCGTGACTATTCTCCCCTCGGACGCGTGACGACCGCGGGCGCCGCGGACGAGGCCAGCCGTACGGCAACGCGTAGCTGCGTCTCCATTGCCGAGACGTCCATCGAGGCGATCTTCAGCGTCGCGGCAGAGCGCGTGAGCGCGTCGCGTATCCACACGCGCGCGAGCGCGACCAGCACCTGGGACGCCGCGCGATGGCGTAGGAGGTGAAGCGGCGTGCCGAAGGACGTCCGCCACGGCAGCTCGCCGCCCGTCGCGTCGGGATTGCACTCGGTGGTGAGTACCTGCTCCGCCTGCATGCGCTCGAGCTCGCCTTGCTCGGCGGTCGCGAAGTCGCCCGAACTTCGCTGGAACGGGATCGCGAGCGACCGGCCGGTCACAGCGGGATCGCGCTCCGGACGGTGCGCATCGTGCGCATCAGGTCTTCGAGCGTCGCGACGAAGCCGTCGAGGTCGTCGATGGGGGGGTGATCGAGGTTGGGGATCGCCGGGCCCCCGATGAGCCGCATGAAGATGCCGAGCAGCGCGAAGACTCCCGAGACCGATCCGAGGCGCGCGCCGAGCTGGGCGGCCTCAGTCGCGACGTTGCCGCGCGCGACCGAGAGGATGCGGGTGAGGTTCGCGTCCCCGAGCGACACCGCGCGCTCTTCGGCTCGCGTGATCGTCGCGAGTCGATCGACCAGCTGTCGCAGCACGGCGACCAGATCTTCGAGAACCCCGAGCACGATGTCGACCAGCCCGAGGATCGTCCGTGGCAGCGACAGCTGAGGAACGAGCCCGAGCAGTCGCGAGATCTTACGTACCGCATCTGCGATCGCGGAGATGAGCGCCGTCGGGTCGGGCGGCGGCCCGAAGGTGTCGGGCACCGCCTGAACACAGTCGAAGATGGCGAGCACCGCCTCGAGGATGTTGAAGAGCGGCGCGAGCGGAGTGAGCGCCGGCTGGACCACGCGCGACGGGTCGAGATCGCGCAGCTCGACGCCTCCAGGAAGCGTGAGCACGAAAGGTTGCCGCGCGGGCGGCAGCGGCTGCGTGTTCGGGACAGGCATCAGATCGGCTCCGCGATCGGTCGCACCACGCGGCCGCCGATCGTGATGTGGTTGCCTTCGATGGCGATGGCACCGAGCGTCCGAAGGGTGATGGCGGTCGTGCCCTCGATGGTGATCGTGTGGTCCTCCGCGTCGATCAGCACGCGGTCGCCCGTCTCGCGGTTGAGCAGCTCGAGGCGCCGTCGGCCCGCGGCCTCGTCCATCACGATGCGGAACGTCTCCGTCGCGATCACGCGCGTGTCGGGGGAGTCGCGCGCCTCCTCCGGGACCTCGCTCTCGTCGTCGACGACCCCCCAGTGCGCGCACAGGTAGTGCGGGCACGCGACGTCACCCTCGCGGAAGAACACGGCGACCTCGGCGCCGAGCTCGGGGACGGCGAAGAAGCCGCGGCTACGCTGGCCACCGCCGACCGTTCCGAGCGGCCATGCCCACGGACCGTGGGGCTCGACCAATCCCGGGATGCGTACGCGGACCCGACCCAGGCGCTCGGGATCGTCCCGGTCGGTGACGAACCCCAGATGCATCCCGTACCGACGGCCGTGATCCGACGGGAGCTCGTCGTCGAGACGGCTCGTCATGGTGCACCGTCGGCCGTGCGGTACTCGAGCCGCGAACGACCAGATTCCGGATCGACGGTCTCGACGACACGGGACGCCGGCGACTCCTCGTCGCTCGCCTCCGCGTGCTCCTGGTTCGGTGTGCCGCCCTGCGAGCGCGCGAGCTGTCGCGCCATGCGTCCCACACCATCGCGTCGGAGCGCGAGCTCGGTCGTGTACCCGTCACCAGCCACCGCGTGCGTCGCCGTTCGTACGAAGTAGTTGCCGGAGAGCAGCCGCGAGATGTTGCGCACCTCGACGATTCGGCCTGACGAGAGGGTCGGGTCTCCGACCACGCGCAACGTCAGCCGGACGGCGCGCTCCTCAGCAGCGCGGTACCGCGAGTCGGCCTCCGTCTGCGCTGCGGCGGCAGTCTCGGCCGTCGTCGTGCGTACGCTGGAGGTGGCGATGCGCGTCTCCAGCGCGCTCGTGCCCGTCTCGGGATCTACAACCTCGACTACCTCGCCCAGCGTGGTGCGGGGGACCGAGTCACTCGTCGCGCTCGCCTCGATCGTCGTCCTCGTGCGCGGATCGCGGCTACGCACGGTGACGCTTCCAGCACGACGTCCGAGATCGCTCTCGACATTGACGTCGAGAATGTCGCCGCTCTGGGTGTCGTAGTACGTGAGGACGTGAGTCGGTCGTTCGTCACGGCGCGGACGGCGCCACACGAGCCCCGCCTCGTCGGCTTGGAACACGAAGCCGTGTCGCGTTGCCAAGCGTGCGAGGAACCGTGCATCGGTCTCGGCGCTCTGCACGCTGACATCGAGGCGCTCAGTCGTGTCCTCGATCTGGTTGAACGCGTCGTCGTATCCAAGCTCGTGTGCGACCTCGCGTACGACCTCGCTCTCGGTGCGGTTCTCGAACCTTCGAGTGCGCGTCACGCGATCGAACAGTGTGGAGATCGCATGGCACTCGAGCGTGAGCCTCGCGAAGCCCTTGAGCCGTCGGATGACGACTCGACGACGTGGGCTCATCGCGTGCGGGTAGCCCCAGCTCACGCCGAGGATCGTTCCGCCGGCGAGGTCCTCGCGATCGAACAGGGCGAGGTCGCGGTTGTCGAGCTCGAGCGTGCATGCGTCGGCGCGTTGGTCGTGATCCTCGTACCGGAACGAGAGCACGCGCCCACGCAGGTCGATGACCTCGCCGGTCGTCGCTCGCTCGGACGCGAATCGCTCGATGCGAACACCAGGCGCGCTGCGATCGGCGATGGTCACGCCCGCACCGTCACGCCTGCACCTCGCGGCGCCGCGCTTCTGAGAACACCAAGTCCGTGAGCGTTCGGAGCGACGGGATGAGAAGAGGGCGACCGAGCTCCAGCTCGAGCGTCGGATCGACGATCGGGTCCGGCTGGAAGTCCGCGATCACCCACCAGAGGCCGCAGCCGCGCGGGAGCTTCTGGTAGTAGCGACCCGCGAGCTGGAAGAGCGTGTCGCCCGAGGCCACCACATGCGTTCGGGTGTCCGGAAGCTCTCGAAACCGAAAGGGCTCACGGTCGCTCAGCGCCAGCCGCCCGGCGTCGTCGCGAGATGCCGTAGAGATAAGGTATCGGGAGAGCGCGCGCGGCCCCATTCAGGCCCCACTTCCTGCGGGCGTGATCGACTGAGCGATGTCGAGTATCTGCTCAAATGAGCAGGTAGCCGTGTAGACGAGCACGGAGCCGTCTTGAGCGAAGTCGGTGAACTTCAGCTCGAGCTCCGTGACCACGGTCTCGATGGTCAACACGTTCGGCCAGACGATCAGCACGCGCGGTGGCGCAGTGGATGCGACGTCGACGCTCCCTTCGGGCGGACGCGTGAGCGCGCGCATGAACTCCGCGAACGCGAGCACGTCGGGATCGCTCTCGACCGCGCGAGCGAAGAAGCGGTCGACATAGAACTCGACGCCCCCGAGCGCACGGTTCCCCGTCGACTCGTACTGGAGCACTTGATGGCCGAGTCCGAGCGGCGCGGCGCGAGACCAGTGCACCTCGATGCGCTCTTGGAGCTGCGGCGGGTTGAAGAGGCACTCGAGCGCCTCGCCCGTGCTCACGTTCACGAGCGAGCAACGTGCAGGACGCACGATGGTCTCGGTCATCGTCATCCGAACACCGGCACTGGCGAGAACGCGCGCGATGCAGCCCGCTCGCCCGCAGCAGTGGTCACTCGCGCGAGCGTCTCGCCGTCGACCTGCAGCGCGATCGTCACCGGATCCTGTCGGCGCGCCTCCGCCCGTCGATCGGCGCCCATCGCCGCTCGCACGGCGCCGAGCAGCGACGCGTCGCCGGTGGCTTGCGCGCTCGCCACGGCCACGGCGGGCATCGGACCACCGACGTCACCGAGCCGTACCGGATGCGCCTCGGCGGGCAACGGCATCGGCGCGCCCGTCAAGGTGCTGCCACCGCGAGCGAAGTCCGCGAGCGGCGCGGGCAGGAGCTCCGGCGGGACGAGTCGCAGGACGCCCCGCACACGTGCCTCCGCCGAGCCCAACGCCGCGTCAATCGCGGCGCTGACTCCTGCGATGTAGGTCTGCACGGTGACGAGCGCGATGCGGAGCGCGTTGTCGATGCTCGTGCCCACCGCCATCACCGTCGCGAGTACACCGCTGACCTCGAGGGCGACGTCCGCGAAGAAGGCGCGTGCGCTCGTGGCGAAGTGCTGCACGCGGTCGCGCACCCACTCTGCGGCTCGAACGATCGCGAGCATCGCCGAGATGAACATGAGCAGGTCGGCCTCGCGCGCAGCGAGCCACGCGCCGAGCGACTGACCGAGCGCGATGCCCGCGACGCGCAGGGAATCGAACGACCCGGCGGCGCCGTCGGTGCCCTGCTCCACGATGCCGAGCACGCCGAGCTCACGACGAAGGTCACCGAACGTCTTCCGGATCGCATCCCACACGGGCCCCACGACCTGCCCGGCATCGCGCAGCCCGCGCACGAAGCCGGTCGCGAAGCGGGCGCTCCACGTGACGAGCTGGACGATGGCGCGCAGCGCCGAGCCGAGCGCCTCACCGATCGAGCCACCGAACCGCGCGTACTCCTCGCTCGGCAGGTGCGCCGCGCCGCCGCTGAGCGCGTCCATCAGCGCGCCAACCTCGTTGCCGAGCGCGGTCAGAGCGACCTGCAGTTCACCGAGCGCAGGAGCGGCTGCGTCGACCGCCGTGACGAAGCCATCACGCACGCCCTCGAACAGCCGCGTGATGCGATAGCCGAGCATGTAGATGCGGATCACGAACGCGCGCAGGCCGCTCTGCTCCGCGCGCGCGAGCTCGTGCTGCACCGCACCCGAAAGCTCGCCGGTCTCGAACAGCTGGGTCAGCGCCTGGAACGCTACGCGGATCTGATTCCAGGTGCGCGTGGCACCGTCGGCGATGCCGCCGACGTTCCGATCCCACGCGAGTCGCATCGCGACGAACGCCAGCGTTAGCGCACCAGCTGCGAGAACGGCGGGCGCGAGGACGGACACGAGACCGCCGAGCGTTACGCCTGCGGCCTCGAAGGCGATTGCCAGCAGGCCCGCGGCCGCGATGGATGCGACGACCGCGCCGACCAGCACGAGGAACGCGCCGCCGGCGAGCACCGCGGCGGCCAGGCCGCGCAGCACTGGCGCTGGCAGCCCGCGGAACAGCGCGATGAGCCCGTTCACCGCGTCGACGACCGCGCCGATCATCGGCCGGAACACCTCGGTGAACGGCTGGCCGAGCGTGATCGCGAGCGTCTCGAGCGACCCTCGAAGCAAGCGCTCCTGTCCCTCGAAGGTCGCGAGCATGGTCTCGCGAAAGTGCGCGGCCGCGCCGTCGGAGTGCGCGAACGAGTTCCGCAGGTACTCGACCGCTTCGGCGCCGTGCAGCATCCCTTGGCTCTGCGTGAGCACACCCTGTGTGAGTGCGGTCATGATCGCGCTGAGCCCGCCCATGGCGTGGTGGCCAAACGTCGACATGAGGAACGCCGAGCGCTGCGCATCGGTCATGTGCGAGAGCGCGGGGCCCAGCTCCTGCACCACATCGAGGAACGAGCGGAACTGGCCGTCGCGGACGACATCGACACCCACACCACGCAGTGCGCGTTGAGTCCGTGGGTCAGCCATGCGCTCCATCGCGACCGCGACGTCGGTCGACGCGCGCTCGATCCCAGGCACCACGTTCTTCACGAGGCCGAGCGTCGCGAGCGTCTCGCCGAGCGACTGGTGCAGTGCCTGCGAGCCTCGCGAGGCGGTGCCGAGGCCGATGGCGAGCTCGCCCGCGTCGAGCGCGAAGAGGTTCGCCGCCTGCATCAGCTGGTCGACGGACTGCGCCGCCTGATCTACCTCGAGCCCGAACGCGTGGAGCGTCTGCGCGGCGAGACCTGCGGCGGTTTCGGGCGTGAGCTGCCCCATCGATGCGGCCGCGAGGTCGAGCACCGGGATGAGCATCTGGATCGAGTCGCGTGCGCCGAAGCCGACCTGCGCGAGCTCGCGAAGCCCGAGTGCGGCCTCGGTCGGCGAGAACTGCGTCGCGACACCCGCTTCGAGCGCCGCGTCACGCAGACCTTGAAGCTCGGTCGCGGACGCATCCGAGACAGCGGCGACCTGCGCGATCGCGGTCTCGAACCGACCGGCCGTGCTCGCGAGCGCGAAGGCGCCTCCGATCGCGAGCGCTCCGGCGGTGAAGACGCCGAGCCCAACCGCCATCCGAGTGAACGCAGCGTCGATGCGTCCCGCGCCGAGCCCCACGCGCTGGTCGAGCGTGTGGAAGCTCCGCTCGAGCCGCTGGATGCGCGCGCTCGCGAGGTCGCGCACCGTGAACACGAAGCCGAGGCCGAGGTTGTTCATTTCTTCGCCGTGCTCGCGTTCTTGATCGCCTGTGCCTCGATGCCGCGTCGCTCCACGATCTGCTCGAGCAGTGCGTCCCGATCCTCGACGAGCAGCTCCATCGCGCTGGCCCAGTCGATCGCGAGCCCGGAGCCTCCGTGCTGGTGCCAGCAGAGGTCGAAGAGCTGTGAGCGCCAGCGCTCGAGGCTCAGCCCGGCGAAGAGGTCGCGCTCGTCTTCGTCCGCTTCGCGAAGAAGCTCCGGCCGAAAGGGAGCTCGATCTCCTGTGTCGCGAGGCACTCGGGGCACTCGACATCGATCCGGGTAACCACGCCGCAGTCCGCCTGGTTCATCGTCTCGACGAGCGCGTCCGCGTCGGACATCGACAGCTCCTCGATGAAGCGGCGCTTGTCGTGCGCGGCGACACCGTCGATCTCGATGCAGCGGTGCGCGAGCACGGCGGTCATGATCTGACCATCGGCGTTGCGCCGCAGCGTCGGCAGCTTCCGCTCGTCCACTCCCGTGAGCAGGCGGAACGTGACGCGGCGCGCGGCGTCGGGGAGGGTCGTCTCGAAGCGGTTGCCAGCGACGAAGAGCGCGCGGCTCTCGTTTGTCAGCGGGCGAACCGGCAGCGTACGCAGATCGAGCTCCCACTCGAAGCGCGCGCGGCATCGCTCCTCGGAGCACGTCATCGAGAACGCGTACGCCTGGCCGTAGGTCGCGATGCGGATCGCGAGCAGCGCGTAGAAGCGATCGCCCTGGAGCACGGCGTCCCAGTCGATGCCGCGCTCACCGAGCGTGTACGGACCCGGATCGTGTGTCTCGACCCAGCAAGCGCGGAGGAGCTCGTCGAGCTGCGCGTTCGCCTTCGCGAGCTTCCGGTCCGCGAGGATGCGCTCCTCGCGAACCTTCAGGCCGCGAACGACGCCCGCGAGCCCGCTGGGGCAGGTGATGATCTCGACCATGCGGAGACAAAGCGCGCCTCAGAGCCGACCGGCACCTGTCCAGCTGAAGGCACTGTCTATTGCTAATGGACAGGGTCCGTGACTGCTGGCCGCAGACGTCATGCTAGCCTTCGAGCGTCATGGCGAAGGCGGGTGCGGCAGCGAAAACGAAGGCGGGCGAGGTTTCCAAGGAGCAGGCGAGCGCCTGGCTCCGGACGGTCCTGCATCCCATCGCGCGTGCAGCGAAGATCACACGCGAGCGCCTCACCTCGGGCAGCTATTCGTTCCGTGCGCACCTGCGCGACTTTGAGTTCCTGAGGTCGAGCGATGCGGTCGTCTCGCCCGTCTACGAGCTCAACTTCCGTCACATGCGCAAGCACTTGAAGGACGTCGACAAGCTCGTGCGTGACTACGACACCCGCCTCACGGCGCTTCGTGAAGCATGCCGCGACGAGTTCGACTGGCTGTTGGTGCAGCCGACGGTCGTCGAGCTAGGAAGCGCAGCCGGAGAGGGAAGCGCCGCGCGATACCTGGCCGAGTACGCGGTGAACAACCTGCGCGAGCTCACGTCCGCCCACAAGCTGCAGACCTACTGGGCTGAGCATGGAGACGCGATCCTCGCGTTGCGATCCGCGGGCGTGGGCGCACCGAAGCTCGCGGCCGTGAAGAACGCAGCCGATGCGCTGCTCAAGTCTGCGGACAAGCTGGC
>JAYVCF010000211.1:0-10656 GCA_043750095.1 Deltaproteobacteria bacterium | reverse complement strand
ACCTCGGCCTCGCGCGTGAAGCGCACCTCGTCGTCGGGGCCGAGCGCGCGCAAGACCTTGAGGGCCACACGCGCACCATCGAAGCGATCCTGCGCGGCGTAGACGCTCCCCATCCCGCCGGCGCCTGCCAGCCGCTCGATGACGAATCGCTCCGCGACGACGGTGCCCGCGTGGATCTCCGAGCCGGGCGTGCTGGGAGCGCTCACCGAGCGAGGCTCGCGAGCCGAGCGAGCGCCGTCAAGCTCGCTCGCGATCGATGCGAGTCACGGCCGCGTCAGATGCAGTTTCCGGCGATGCACCGGCGGCCGCCGTTGCACGGGTAGTTCGTTCCGCATCGACAGAAGCCGGAGCTGTTGCACGTGTCGGTGCGCGTCGAGAGCGTGCAGTCCACACACACGCGGCCCATCGTGCCGCAGGTCGTCGGAGCCAGCGTGGTGCACGTGCTGCCCGAGCAGCAGCCGCTCGGACACGACGACGCATCGCAGATGCACGCACCGCCCGAGCAACGCTGACCGGCCGCGCACACCGCCCCGGCACCGCACCCGCAGGTTCCCGCGGTGCAGGTGTCCGCGCCGGGTCCGCACGAGACACACGAGGCTCCCGACACGCCGCACGCGAGCGCCGTCGGAGGCGCGATGCACGTCGTGCCGGAGCAGCAGCCGCTCGGACACGACACCGAGCAGATCGGGCAGACCCCCGCCGTGCAGGTTCCCGAACCACAGGTCGTGCACGCCGCACCGCCCGCGCCGCACGCGGCGTTCGTCGTGCCGGGAACACAGCTCGTGCCCTGGCAGCAGCCGGTGCACGAAGCCGGATCGCAGACGCACGCGCCGCCCGAGCAGCGCTGACCGATCGCGCACGCCGGATTGGTGCCGCAGGTGCACGCGCCTCCCGCGGAACAGCCGTCCGCGAGACCCGCGCTCGTGCAGTCGACACAGCTCGCACCCATGGTCCCGCAGCTCGTCGGCGCGCGCGCGGCGCACACGCCCCCTGCACAACAACCCGATGCACACGACGTCGCATCACACACGCAGAGGCCCGCAGAGCAGCGCTGGCCCGCCGCACATGGCGCGCTCGCACCGCATGCGCATGCCCCGCTCGTGCAGCGATCCGATCGCGCATCGCAGGCCACGCACGCAGCTCCCGTCGACCCGCAGGCGCTCGCCGTCGGCGCGGTGCAGCTCGATCCGCTGCAGCAGCCAGTCGTGCAGGTCGCCGCGCAGCCCGCGCATGTTCCACCCGAACAGCTCTCGCCGCCGCCACACGCGGCACAGACGGAGCCGCCGGAGCCACAAGCACTCGAGACGCCGCCCGGCATGCACGTGGATCCGCTGCAACAACCCGCGCACGACGTGGAGTCGCAGACGCACGCGCCCGAGGAGCAGTGCTGACCGGTCGCGCACGCCGCCCCGGCGCCGCAGCGACATACGCCGCTCGCATCGCAGGTGTCGGTCGCGCGCGGATCACAGGCGCGGCACGCACTCCCGCCGCTGCCACAGCTCGCGAGCGAGCGCGCCGTGCACGTGGTCCCAGAGCAACAGCCGCTGCACGAGGTCGCGTCGCACACGCACGCGCCCGACACGCAATGCTGGCCCGTCAGACACGCACCGCCCGCACCACATGCACACGCGCCGCCCGCGCATCGATCGGTGCGCGCCGGATCACAGACGGTGCACGCGGCGCCGCTGCTGCCGCAGCTCGCGCTGGCAGGCGTGCGGCACGTCGTGCCCTCGCAGCAGCCAGAGCCGCACGAACTCGCGTCGCAGACGCAGCTCCCCGATGCGCAGCGCTGTCCGACCGCGCAGGGTGCGCCCGAGCCGCACGCGCACACGCCCGAGGGCGAGCACCCATCGGCCCGCACCGAGTCGCAGCGGACGCACGCGACGCCGGTCAGGCCGCAGCTCGCGACGCTGGGCGCGTTGCACGTCGAGCCCGAGCAGCAGCCGCTCGCGCAGATCGACGTGCACTCGGGGCACGTTCCGCCGGTGCACGTTCCCGCTGCACACGTCTGGCAAGCGCCACCGCCGCTTCCGCACTGGGCCGCCGACGTCCCGAGCTGGCACACGTCTCCGACGCAGCACCCGTTGCAGGAGATGCCGTCGCACACGCAGCTGCCCGCGACGCAGCGCTGGCCCGCCGCGCACGAGGCGCCGCCGCCGCAGCTACAGCGGCCGCTCGTGCATCCGTCGGACGCGCTCGGATCACACGAGGCGCAGGCGCCTCCGATCGCGCCGCAGCTGGTGGCCGCGATCGCCGCGCACACGTCGCCATCGCAGCAGCCGGACGTGCAGGAGGTCGCGTCGCAGGCGCAGCGGCCCGAGCTGCAGTGCTGGCCTGGGAGACACGCCGGGCCGATCCCGCATCCGCACGCGCCGCTCGCCGAGCACGCATCGCTGAGCGAGGGATCGCACGCGACGCAGCTCGCTCCAGCGACGCCGCAGGTCGTGATGGCGCGCAGGCGACACGTCGCTCCGTCGCAGCATCCCGAAGGACACGACGTCGCGTCGCAGACGCAGAGCCCGACGACACAGCGCTGCCCCGCGCTGCATGCCGACGCATCGCCGCACGCGCAGGCCCCATCGATGCCGCATCCGTCGGCACGCAGCGCATCGCAGGCGCGACAGGCCGAGCCGAGCGCGCCGCACGCCGTCGGCGAGCGCGGCAAGCAGGACGCTCCCGAGCAGCATCCGTCGGCGCAGCTCGCGGCGTTGCAGCCCGAGCAGACCCCTGCGGCGCACATCTGTCCGGTCGGACACGCCGAGCACGCGAGGCCCGCGCTGCCGCACGCAGCGCTCTCGTTGCCCGGGCGACACACGTTGCCCGCGCAACAACCCGACGCGCACGAGACCGCATCGCAGACGCACGTGCCTGCGTTGCATCTCTGTCCGGCCGCGCAGCTCGGACCCGCGCCACAGCCGTGCGTGCAGCGCGAGTGAGCGAGCGCGTCGAGCACGCACGTCCAGCCCGGCTCGACGGTACAGTCCGGTGCGCAGCCGTCGCCCGCATCGGTGTTGCCATCGTCGCAGCCCTCGAACAGATCGCGCACGCGACCATCGCCGCAGAGCGCGGGCGCACCGAGATGAACGGCGAGCACGGTGATCGTGCCGGCCACCACGCGTGCAGACTCGCCGCCGGAGGACACGAGCGCTCCGCTCGCGAATCCGTCCACGCGCGCGACGAAAGTACTGCCGGCGGTCCGGGGATCGAGCAGCACCACGACGTTCGCTCCGGTCGGTGCGAGCGGGCTCGCCGGATCGGGGCGACGCATGGGCGCGAACGCGGGGACGGGCGTGCTTCCCGCGAGCGCGAGCGATCCTTGGATCGCGAGCTGATCGAGGGGCACGTCGTAGGTGACGTCGATCTCGACTCCGGTCAGGCCCGACTCCACGCGCGCCGCGCAGCCGGCGACACAGAGGATCGACGAGAGCAGCGCGAGGCCCAGACGATGCGAGTACGCCCTCATAGCCGCGCGTCGATCGTGCCGAGGCTGCCCGCGGGAAGTGTCGTGCCTTGCGAGCCGACGACGCCGGCGGTGATCCCGACGCCCGCGCCGACGACCACCACGCCGACGATCGCCCAGAGCCACCACTCCTCGTAGAGCTCGTGGTGCTCGGGTGAAGAGGTCGATCCCTCGCTCAGCGCACCGGCACCGAGCATGCTCGCGTCGGGATCAGGGGCGACGAGCGAGAGGCTCGGCCGCGCAGCGCTCGGGGAAACGGGTCGCGCGGGGATCGCCAGCTCCACGCCAACGCTCGCGCCGGGCTCGAGGTGAACGTGCGCGCTCGCCACGAGTGTACCCTGCCGCCTCGCCTCGACGACGTGCTCCCCTGGGTCGCTGGGGAGCGGGACATCGACCGACGACACCGCCAGATTTGTCCCATCCATCGCGATCGCGATGTCGTCGATGGAACCGGCTGCGTGGACGGTGATCCGACCGATGCGAGCGGCGAGCTCGGTGATCGCCTGCGCTGCGGCCGCTCTCAGTTCGTCGGGGGCCGATCCATCGCGCGCCAGGGCTCGGTAGCTCTCCGACGCCTCGACGAGCCGTCCGGCGTGCGCGAGCGCGATGGCGAGGTTGGAGACGATCACGGGCGAGGCGCGAAGCGCTCGCGCACGTCCGAATTGCTCTACGGCGCAGGCCCAATCGGCTCGGTCCACGCATGCGACACCCGCGTCGAAGAGGGCGCGTGCCGTCGCGGTCGCGTGCGCCTCGTCGTGACCCCGCGACGATTCTTGCGCCGAGGCCGCGGAAGCGCACAGGCCGACGAGCATGGCGAGGCTCGCCGCGAGCATGCGCGCACTGGATCGCGTTCGGATCGGCGCTTGCGTAGGGGCGAGGCTGTGCTGCGTCTCGCCACAACGTCGGGGAAGGATTCGGAGCGATGAGTGCATTGGAGTCCATCCCGCGCACGATCCAGGCCATCCGCCCCGAGACGGTCCTGCGCGTCGCGATCGGCCGGCCGGGCCTGGTGCTGGACGGGAAATATCGGCTCGAGGAACGCATCGCCGACGGCGGCTGCGCGTCGATCTGGTCCGCCACGCACGTCACGCTCGACCGACCCGTCGCGGTGAAGTTCATCGAGACGCAGATGACCGGTCGGAAGGAGGACCGCGTCGACCGCTTCCTCCGCGAAGCGAAGGTGGCCGCCTCCATCCGTCACAAGAACGTCGTCGACATCCTCGACTTCGGCGTCGGGCAGGAGGGCATCTCGGAGCCCTACATGATCATGGAGCTGCTCGACGGTAAGGCGCTCGACGTCCTCTTGAGCCAGACCGCGCTCTCCACGTACGACACGGTCGGCATCATTCGTCAGGTCCTCAGCGGCCTCGACGCCGTTCACGCGGCGGGCATCGTCCATCGCGACATGAAGCCAGGAAACGTGTTCGTGACCGAGGACGGCGACGGGCTCTTCGCGCGCGTGCTGGACTTCGGCATCTCGCAAGGCGCCGACGAGGTCGATGATCACATCGTGGTCGGGACCCCGGAGTACATGTCGCCGGAGCAAGCGTACGGACGCGCGATCGACTGGCGCTCGGATCTCTACAGCGTCGGCGTGATGCTCTACGAGATGCTGGGCAAGCAGCTGCCGTTCGTCGACCCGGATCCGGTGCGCGTGCTCCAGCTCTTGGTGGAGAACCGTCCGACCTCGATCGCATCGCTGCGGCCGGAGCTTCCCGCGCTCTGTGAGATCATCGAGACGGCGATGTCGAGCGATCCGTCCCATCGCTTCCAGAGCGCGAGGGAGATGCAGCGCGCGCTCCTCGATGCGATCGGCCTCGTGGACCCGAGCGGCCATCACGCGCCCGCGCGGGACGAGCTGCGCGAGAGCGGTCAGTTCCAGCGCGACGTGCATACGCTCGATGAGCCCATGCAGCCCGTGAGCGAGCTCGCCGACGTCGACGCGCCCGAGCGGGATCGGCTGACGATGAACAAGGGACCCGCGCGCCTCGCCGCCGGACTCATCGCGCTCGCCGCGCTCGTCGGGATCGCGATCACGTGGAACCTCACGCACGCGTCGTCCGCTCCGATCGTCGTCAGCGCGCCCGTCCTGGCCGAGACGGCCGCGGTCCTGCCTGCGGTGGTAGCCGAGGCGGTCCCGGTGCGTCCCGAGAGCGCGCCTGCCGTTCCGACGCTCGCCACGGTGGACCCGATCCCCGCAGCGCCGGTCCCCGCGAGGGTCCGCCACCCGCGCGCGCCGGCTGCCGCTCCGCGGGGACAGATCACGCGCGAGCTCGACTTTTGAGGCAGCGCGTCTCGATCCCCGCCGCATCGGACAGGTGACGCAACGTCATCTACTCTTATCGTGCTCTCATGCCCATCACGCCGGTGCCCACCACGCTCCCGCTCCTCCCCTTGCGCCACGGTGTGGTGCTCCCCGGACGACAGACGACGATCCCCGTCGGCCGCCCGCGCTCGCGGGTGCTCGCCGAGTCACTCGCGTCCGGTGACCTCGTCGTGCTCGCGGTGCAGCGTGATCCGGCGCTCGAAGATCCGGCTCTCGTCGACCTGCATCCGATCGCAACGCTCGCGCGCGTGCTCGAGCGCACCGATCGCGGACCGCGCGGCATCGTGCTCGTCGTCGAGACGATGCAGCGCGTGCGCCTCGTCGCCCTCGCGCAGTCGGTGCCCTACTGGACGGCGCGCCTCGACGGCGTGGAAGAGACGACGGGCGACTCCGAGGCGATCGACCTCGCCGCCGCGCTGAAGAAGCACCTGCGCGAGCTCGCACCCGGCGATCAGAGCCTGCACTCGATGCTGGCCGAGACGCGCGAGCCGGGCTTGCTCGCCGATCGCGTCGCGGGCTGGCTCGACCTCGAGGACGTCCGCAAGGTCGAGGTCCTGCTCGAGACCGATCACACGGCGCGCGTGCGCCTCGTCTCGCAGCTCTTGACCGAAGCGCGCGCGAAGGCGGAGATGCGCCAGAAGATCGACTCCGAGGTTCGCAAAGAGATCGGCAAGTCGCAGAAGGAAGCGATGCTTCGCCAGCAGCTCCGCGCGATCCAGAAGGAGCTCGGCGACGAAGACGAAGGCAAGGACAAGCTCCGCGACAAGCTCACCGCCGCGGACCTGCCGCAGGAGGTGCGCACCACGGTCGATCGCGAGCTGCGCCGCCTCGAGCAGGTCGGCCCGAACCAGGCGGAGGGCAACGTCATCCGCAGCTACCTCGAGTGGATCGCGGATCTGCCCTGGAACGTGCGCGCCGACACGGCGAGTGATCTCTCCGCCGTCGAAGAGAAGCTCGAGAGCGATCACTTCGGCCTCGAGGACGTGAAGCGCCGGATCCTCGAGCACATGGCCGTGCTCAAGCTCAACGGAAGCGCGCGCGGCACGATCCTCTGTCTCGTCGGCCCGCCCGGTGTCGGCAAGACCTCGCTCGCACAGTCGATCGCCGACGCCACCGGCCGTCCGCTCGCGCGTGTCTCGCTCGGTGGTGTGCGCGACGAGGCGGAGATCCGCGGTCACCGCCGCACGTACATCGGCGCGCTGCCCGGCCGCGTGGTGCACGCGCTGCGCAAGGCCAAGGCCAAGAACCCCGTGGTCGTGCTCGACGAGATCGACAAGATGGGCCGCGGCTGGCAGGGCGATCCCGAGGCCGCGCTGCTCGAGGTGCTCGATCCCGAGCAGAACAAGACCTTCACCGACCACTACATGGAGCTGCCCTTCGATCTCAGCGAGGTGCTCTTCATCGCCACGGCCAACGACCTCTCGACGCTCTCCGCGCCGCTGCGTGACCGCCTCGAGATCATCGAGATCAGCGGCTACACGACCGACGAGAAGGTCGCGATCGCCAAGCGCCATCTCGTGCCGCAGAAGCTCGAGCGCACCGGGCTCACCAAGGACTCGGTCCTCTTCAGCGACGAGGTGCTCTCCGTCATCGTGCGCGACTACACGCGCGAGGCCGGTGTGCGTCAGGTCGGCCGCGAGCTCGAGCGCATCATGCGATCGGTCGCGCTCGACGTGGTGAAGAAGAAGGAGTCTGGCGGCGGCGCCATCACCGTCGACGAAGCGACCGTTCGACGCGTGCTCGGCAAGCCCAAGTTCCTCAGCGAGATCGCCGAGCGCAACAACGCACCGGGCATCGCGGCAGGGCTCGCGTGGACGCCGGTCGGAGGCGACATCCTCTACATCGAGACCACCAAGATGACGGGCAAGGGCCGCATCGAGATCACCGGTCAGCTCGGCGACGTCATGAAAGAGTCGGCGCGCGCTGCGCTCGCCTACCTTCGAAGCCACTCGGTGGAGCTCGGCGTCGACCCGGAGTTCATGGAGAAGCACGACCTGCACATCCACGTGCCGGCGGGTGCGGTGCCGAAGGACGGCCCGAGCGCGGGCATCACGATGTTCACCGCCCTCGCCTCGCTCGTCACCGGTCGCCGCGTCCGCAGCGACGTCGCGATGACCGGCGAAGCCACGCTCCGCGGCCGCGTGCTCCCCATCGGCGGCCTCAAGAGCAAGGTGCTCGCGGCCCATCGCGCCGGGTTCAAGCGCCTGGTGATCCCCAAGCAGAACGAGCGGGATCTGCCCGAGATCCCCGAGGCCGTGCGCAACGACCTCGAGTTCATCCTCGCCGACGACATGCGCGATGTGCTCGCCGCCGCGCTCGAGCCGGATCCGGTCGCCGAGACGGGATCGGGCGGAGGCACGCGGCCCGGAACGTCGAGCGGCGCCGTCGTCGCCTAGAGCTCGGACCGACGCATTCTGATGCCGAGCAGGCCGATGCCGAGCAGGCCGCGGCGTCTGCAACGCGGTGCCGACCACGAAACCGCTCCGCGGTTTCGCTAAGGCGAGGGGCTTGCCCCTCGCGCACCCCCGGCTTCAGATCGGTAGCGATGCCAGTGTCGCTCGGTGCCGCTGGGAGCGCGGGGGCAAAGCCCTCGCCTCTCTCACGAATGCGCGGAGCGCGTTCGTGTGTGGAGGTGTCGAAGACGACTTGGACAAAACAAAGCTGGCCGAGCCCATCAACGGTAGCGGCGTGGGGCGGGGGCGCCCGTTGAAGAGCGTCGAGGGCACCGTCGTTCGTGCCCGAAGGGCGAAGCAACGGGGGCACCCGCCACGCGACGCGGCCTGCTCAGCACTGCGCGTCCGACGCCCTGATCGATAGGCTCGATCGCGACACTCGTTTTTCTACGCAACGCTCGGCGCGGGCCGCCGATAGCGAGGCATGACCAGCCTCGAGCCCCACACCGCCAACCACTACACCCACTTCCTGCGCCGACTCGATCGCGTGACCGAAGGCCACCTCGAGCTCGCCATGTCGCTCTATGGCGACCACGAGCTCTTGCGCCTCGTCCTCGATCGCAGCGAGCTGCCGGAGGGCGCTCACCGCGTCGCCATCGCGCTCGGCCCGGTGCACGAAGGCCCCTACGTCGTGGTCACACGACACGGGCACTTCGTCACCTGCCTCGCGAAGTACATGCGCCCCAAGGAGATGCCGATCGTACGGCGCGCGCAGCTCGAAGCCGCGGCGAAGGATCTCGAGCGCATGCGCGAGCGGCTCGAGCGGGTGCGGCGCCTCGAAGAAGAGGTGGACGACGCGCGCACGATCGCGCGCCTGAAGGCGATCGATCTCGGCAGCACGTCTCTGCCTCGCGAAGACTTCCTCGAGCTGGCGCGCTGGGACGCGCTCCTCGGCGGCGAGACGCACCACCAGTTCCTCGCCAACTTCGCGGCCTGCCAGGAGGCGCTGCCGAAGATCGTCCGCATCCGGGCGAACAAGCGGAGCGCGCGCGAAGACGAGGTGCTGCGCGCGTGGTGGGGATCGTTCTGGACGGCATCGAACCTCCACGTGCTCGCGAACATCGGCGACGTGTACGCGCGCTGCGACGCCATCGGTCAGGCCTCGGAAGGCCTCGTCACCCTTCCGGTCGGCCTCTTGTCCTCGTTCGCCGCGGCGCAGGCGAGACCCTTCGTGCAGCACACGGCGCGCGCCATCTGGTCTTCGTTGCGCCACACGTCGCACGTGCTCGACCACCTATCGAGCGTCGAACGCGACGAGCCCTTCACGCGAATGCTGGTGGACTCGACGCTCACCACGATCGCGCTCGGCTCACGCTGCGGTCGCAGCGAGGCGCTGCGGCAGCTACGGGCGCCGGCCGCCGCCGACCCCGCGTTCGAGACGGAGATCGCGCCCTTGCTCCGCGATGCGCTCCGCGATCCCGAGGAAGCGCTCGACGCGTTCACGCTCTACGCGCAAGAGCTCGTCGCGGCCGAGCGCGGCGGCGATCCGCGCAAGGTCCCCGCCGACGCTGCGCGGGCGATCGCCGTCGCGGGCACGAGCGACTGGCGCGTCGATCCCTTGGCGAGGCAAGGCCTGGCGCGCGCGCTGCCTTGGCTCGCGGCGGCGGACGCGTCGGAGCTCTTCGTACCGCGCGCGTGGTGCGAGCCCGTGACGTACTCGCCCCTGCGCGCCGTCTCGCTGGCCCGATCGCTCGAGACACACCTACATCTCGAGCGCCCGCAGCCCGTGCGTCGTGCTCCGGCGCTGGAACGAAACGAGCGCTGCGCCTGCGGGAGCGGGCAGAAGTACAAGCGATGCTGCATGCGCAGCGTGCCGCTCGCGGCCTGAGGGCGACCCGCACCGAGACGACAGCGTGCGGAACGCGGGCTGCTGAAGAAGGCCTGAGTGAAGCTCAGTCGGTCGTCGCGCTCGCGCCTGCGGGCCCGACGCCACCGGGAGTGCCGAGCGAGGGACCGCCACCGCCGCCGCCACCGCCACCGCCCGATGCGGGGAACGTGTTGGTGCCCGCGCCGTAGCCCGAGGTGCCGGCGACGTAGATGCCGTACGAGACGCCACCGGCGCCGCCGCCGCCGCCGCCGCCGTGACCGCCGTTGCCGCCGTTGCCGCCGTGTCCGCCATCGCCCGTGCAGAAGCTCGAGTTCGCGTTCGACTTGAGACCACCGCCCGCGCCCGCGCCCGCCACGCCGCCCGCGCCGCCACGACCGCCGTTGCCGCCGGTGCCGCCGAAGCTGCGATAGATCGTGTTGCCCGTCAGCGTCGGATAGCTCGCCGTACCGACGACGAAGATGCCGAAGGAGCCGCCGCCTGCCATGCCGCCGGTACCTTGCGTGCCTGCGCAGCCACCCGAGCCGCCGCCGCCGCCCGTCGCGCCCATGTCGTCGGTGCAGTTGAACCCGCCCCCGTTGCCGTCACCGCC
>JAYVCF010000210.1:0-6801 GCA_043750095.1 Deltaproteobacteria bacterium | reverse complement strand
CCCCTTGATCTCGCGCGGCGGCACGCCCGCCGACGAAGAGCGCCTTCGCCGCGCGTTCCGCCGCTACGGGCGACGCGCGATCGACCGGCTCGTCGATGCGGATCTCGAGAGGATCATCGAGGGGTCGCGTCGCACGCGCACGCGCGCGATCGACCTCGCCGGCGCGGCGCGCGATCTCCGCTCACGAAGCGAGAGCAGCGACGCGATCGACGCCGAGCTCCGCGCGCTCCTGGTCTCGTTCGGAGAGCAAGGTGAAGAGCTGATCGCCTCGCTCGAGCTCGCGCTCGTCGATCGCGAGGAGATGGGCAAGCTCGTGGACGTCTGTCGCGAGCTGCTCGTGCGCCAGGATCCGGCGCTGCTCGACGCGGAGCTGCCACGGCTCGCGCTCGGCCTCGGCGGAGAGGCCGCCGAGCTCTATCGCAAAGATGCCGGTCGCCTCACGCTCCTCTCGTCGGCCGGCGCGTGGCCCAAGGAAGGACGCACGAGCAACGAGCAGCTGCTCTCGTCGGCGGCATCGACCGAGGTCTCGATGATCGCCGAGGGTGCCGCGCGCGTGGCGCTGGTTCCCATCCGCGTGCAGAGCGGGACGCGCTTGCTCACCATTCGACGCGCGCAGATGCGCGGAGGCACGTCCGATCGCGACGAGCAGCGCCTCACCATCCTGGCGTCCGTGGCGACGGCCGCCTACGAGAGCGCCCACGCCGCCGCCGCGCTGCGGGAAGCGGCGGCCCGCGATGGCGCCACGCTCGAAGCGATCCGCGAGGGCATCCTCACGCTCGATCGAAGCGGCCGCGTCCGATCGCTCAACACCGCCGCTGCTGCCGTGCTCGGCGTGCTGCGTGAAGACGCCGAGGGCGCGGTCCTCGCCAGTCTCGCCGGGCTCGCGCCGCTCGCCGACGCGATCTCGAAAGGGCTCGAGGACGAGCCCGTGCGCCTGCCGAAGGTGGACGTGCTCGTGCGCGTTCGCGCGTACGCGGGCGGTTTCGTGGCCACGATCTCCGAGCTCGAACGCGCCCAGAAGCTCGCGCATCGTCTCGTGGGCCAAGAGGCGCGCTTCACGTTCGAAGATCTCGTCGGCGACGACGCGGCGTTCCTCCAGGTGATCGCCGACGCGCGCCGCGTCGCGCTGGGCGACGTGCCCGCGCTCATCACCGGCGAGAGCGGCACCGGTAAGGAGCTCCTCGCGCAGGCGATCCACAACGCCTCGCCGCGCGCGAGCCATCCCTTCGTGGGCGTGAACGTCGCCGCGATTCCACGCGAGCTGCTCGAGAGCGAGCTCTTCGGCTACGAGGCGGGAGCCTTCACCGGCGCGCGCGCGCGCGGGCATCCTGGCCGCTTCGAGCTCGCCGACCGCGGCACCATCCTGCTCGACGAGATCGGCGACATGCCGCTCGAGATGCAGGCCAAGCTCCTGCGCGTGCTGCAAGAGCGCACCGTGCTTCGCCTCGGCGGAACGCGCGCGATCCCGGTGCGCGCGCGCCTGATCGCGACGACGCACCGCGACCTCGAGCAAGCGGTGAAGGAAGGATCGTTCCGGCTCGATCTCTTCTATCGCCTTCGCGTCGTTCATCTGCGTCTTCCGCCGCTTCGAGCGCGCCGCGGCGATGTGCCCGTGCTGACCAAGCACCACCTCGATGCGCTCGCGGCGCGGAGCGGTCGCACGGCGCTCCAGGTCTCGCCCGCCGTGATGGCCGATCTCGAGCGCTACTCGTGGCCGGGCAACGTTCGCGAGCTCGCGAACTTGCTCGAGGGCGTCGCGAGCCTCTTGCCTGCCGGCGAGACCCTGATCCGTCAGACGCCTCCGTCCGTGCAGCGCGCGCTCACTTCCAATTCGGAGAAGCCGCCCGCGTCCGCGGCCGCCCCCTCGCTCGCCTCGGCGACGCTACCGACCGAGCTCGAGTCGCTCGAGGTCATCGAGCGCCGAGCCATCGAGCACGCGCTCAAGGTCTGCAACGGCAACCTCGCACTCGCCGCCCGCGCACTCGGCGTCGCGCGCAACACCCTCTACAACAAGCTCGCTCGGTACGGCGTCAAAACAGCGCCCAATTCGTGAGCACGAGCTCGACGATGGAGCAGTTCCACCACCACCGACGACGCCAGGCGTGATGCCGTGTTCACTACTGCACGTGGCACGAAAAGACCGGTATGATTCCGGTGGTTGAGTAATCGGCCCGAAGGCGAGTCCAAGTCCGCCCCGGATCCCGCGGGCGAGGCGAGCGTAGGTCCGTCCGCGGGCCCGACGTCGACGCCGCCGAACGCCAGCGTATCGACCGTGATCGAGCGCAAGCATGTTGCGCAGACGCCGAGCCCTGCAGCGCGCCCGCCCGCTCCGACGCGACCGGTGATCGCGCCTCCGCCGAAACCCGCCGGCGTATTGGGCAAGCCGGGCGGACCGCCCCCTCCTCCGCCGCCGCGAGTTCCGCTTCCCGCTGCGCTCGCCGCAAAGTTCGCGGGCAAGAGCGTGCCGGAGCTCTTGGGCGGCGCGGTCATCACGGGCGCGCGTCGGAGCGATGCGCCAGCGCCGGTGATCCCACGCAGTCGGACGCCGCTTCCGCCGCTCCCGCCCGCTCCCGCAGACGGCGGACCCACCACGCTTCCCCCGGCGCCCATCAACGCGGCGAGCGACGAGCTCGACATCGACGTCGACGCGCCTTCGGCGAACACGTCGTCCGAGCCACCCCGTCCGAACGCTCCGCCGCGCGGACAGCTCCCGGCGATCTGCATGTTCGGCCGCTTCGAGATCCTGGGCCGTGTCGCGTTCGGCGGCATGGCGGAGATCTTCCTCGGTCGCGAGACCACGCAGGTGGGAGCGAGTCGGCTCCTCGCGATCAAGCGCATCCTTCCGCACGTCGCCGACGACGCGAAGTTCGTCGAGATGTTCCTCGACGAGGCGCGCCTCGCGATTCAGCTCTCGCACCCGAACATCTGCCACATCTACGAGTTCGGCGGCATCGAGGGTGCTTACTTCATCGCGATGGAGTGGATCTCGGGCGCACCGCTCGGAAAGATCCTCCGTCGCGCGCGCGCCACGGGCGGCATCCCGCCGGAGCTCGCGGCGCGCATGATCGCCAACGTCGCCGAGGCGCTGCACTACGCGCACACCGCGCGTGACGCGAACGGCACGCCACTGCAGATCGTTCATCGCGACGTCACGCCTCACAACATCATGGTGAGCTACGACGGACGCGTGAAGCTGCTCGACTTCGGCATCGCCAAGGCCGAGTCGGCCAGTACGAAGACCGAGGCCGGCGTCGTGAAGGGCAAGTTCGCCTACATGAGCCCGCAGCAGTGTCTCGGAAAGCCCATCGACGGCCGCGCCGACGTGTACGCGCTCGGCATCTGCATGTGGGAGGCGCTCACGGGACGCACGCTCTACCAGCGCGACAACGACTACGAGACGATGAAGGCGGTCATCGAGGACAAGGCGCCGCCGATGCGCAGCAAGCGCACCGACATCCCGCAGGCGCTCGAAGACATCGTGCAGAAGGCGCTCGAGAAGTCCGCCGACCTTCGATACGCGAGCGCCAGCAAGATGCAGCAAGCGCTCGAGGACTATCTCGCGAGCACCGGCAAGGCCGTGACGACGTCTCGGATCGCGGACCTGATGGAGAAGCTCTTCGGAGAGGAGATCAAGCGCGGTCCACTCGTCGACTCGACACCGTTCGGGATGTCTTTCCAGAAGCACCCGGGCGGCCCGCCGCTCGCGTCGACGACGGGATCGTATCCGTCGTCTTCGGCGCTTCAGATCGCCAGCCAACCGAGCGTCAGCGCGGCGCAGGCGGCCAGCCAGACCTCGCAGCCTGCGGTCGAGCTTCCCAACCCACGTCGCCCGATGATCCTCGGCGCGGTCTCGATCGTCGCGCTCGTGCTCGTTGGGTTGATCGCGTTCGCCGCAGGCGGTGGAGGCTCGAGCGCCACCACCCTGCCTCCGTCCAGCGTGGCGCCGCCCCCCACGTCCGCTGCGCCCCCGCCCACCGAGCTCGTCGCACCACCACCACCTCCTTCGTCGACCGCGCCTGACGTGCCACCTGCGATTGCGCAGGGCCGCGTCATCGTGCAGGTCGACGTCGCGAGCGCCGCGGTGCGCATCGGCGAGCAAGTGCTCGATGCCACACAGGCCGCGGCGGGCATCGAGCTTGCCGTCGGTCACTACGCCGTCCACGTCGAGGCCGCGGGTCACAGCTCGTTCGATGGCGAGCTCGACGTCGCTGCCGACGAGGTCGCGCGGCTCGATGTCACGCTTCCCGTCCGTCACGTCGCGCCGCCGGGGCACCTCTCGATCAACACGCGCCCCTGGTCGAAGGTGTACGTCGGCTCGCGCCTGCTCGGCACCACGCCCATCGGCGAGGCGTCCGTGCCGTCGGGAGCCGTACGCCTGCGCATCGTCGATCGCGACGGTCGCGTGTTCTCTCGCAGCGTCAGCGTCGCGGCGGGAGCGACCGAGAGCGTGTTCTACGATCTGGACCACTGAGGATCGATCTCGTGCCCAGCACCAGCTCCCTCGGCCAAGTGATCGGCTTGCAGTTCGGATCGTTCCTCGGTCGGCAGATCGCGCTCGGGGCTTGTCGTGACGATCCCGACGACGACTTCGAGCGCCGTCCCTACTCGCTCACCGGCGTGTCGCTCCCGTCCGCCATCGACATGCGTCCGTGGATGACGAAGGTCGAGGATCAGGGCGCGCTCGGCAGCTGCACGTCGAACGCGATCGTCGGCGCGCTCGAGTACCTGGTGCACCGTGAGACCGGCAACCCCACCGATCTGAGTCGCCTCTTCGTGTATTACAACCAGCGGCTCTGGGACGACTGCGTGCGCGATGACGCGGGCGCGTCGATCGCCGTCGGCGTGCGCGTGCTCGCGCGGCTCGGCGTGCCGACCGAGAAGTCGTGGCCCTACGACCGCAACCTCTTCGCGGTGCAGCCGCCCGAAGACGTCTATCGCGAGGCGAGCCAGTGTCGCGTGACCGACTGGTGGTCCGTCGGGCTCGACGCGCACGCGGTGCGTGGCTGTCTCGCGGCGGGCTTTCCCGTGGTGTTCGGCACGCGATGCACCGAGAGCTTCATGCGGGCGCCCGCGAGCGGTGTGATCCCGATGCCAGGCGTGAGCGAGAGCGCCAACTGGAGGCACGGTCGCCACGCGCTGCTCCTGGTTGGATACGACGACGAGAGGCAGCTCTTCGTCGCTCGCAACTCGTGGGGCGAGGACTGGGGCGATCGCGGCTACTGCTACATGCCGTACTCCTGGGTGCTGAACCCCGAGTGGACACACAGCTGCTGGGCCATCCGTCTCACCGAGCGATCCGATCTCTCGCCGACCGCGAAGATCGATCCGCGCGCGCTGCCTTTCGCGCCTCCGTCGGCGAGCGGCGCAGGCGCGAGCACGCAGGCCGTCGGCTCGATGGTCGGCATGGGCGCGCAGGTCGCCATCGGCATGCTCACCGGAAGCACGCTGCTCGCGGGCCTCGCGGGTGGGCTCGTGGCGGGGCTCACGCCGGGCATCGCCTCGCGCGTGAGGGGACGCGATTCGGGCGCGGTGGTCGGACGCGATCGCAGCGAAGAGATCCTCGCCGCGCTCCACGCCGGAGGAAAGCCGCCGCCTCAGCTCGCGCGGCTTCCTTGGGACGACGGACTCGACGAGCGCGCGCAGGTCCCGGCCATCGCGTCGACTGGACGGACGAGCGTCGCGACAGGAGCCGAGCGACGTAGCGGTGCAAGCCCGGTGATGACGAGCGCCGTGCCGCAAGCGACGATCACGGAGATGCCCTCGGTGATCAAGGACGCGTGGACGAGCGCGGGCGGCAAGGGAGGTCCGCTCGGCATGCCCATGCCGCCGGCCGCCGCGATGCAAGAAGGCAATGCATCGGGCTCCGCGATGCGCTTCGGAAGTGGCGCCATCTTCGCGTGGTCGGGAGCCAAAGCGATCGTGATGCCGTCGTCCGATCGCCTGCTCGCCGCCTGGCTCGCGCTCGGCGCGGCGCGCTCACCCGTCGGCTGGCCCTCGCAGCCTCCGATCGCCACGCCCGACGGAGTCGCGCGCGCGCTCGCCTGCACGCGCGGCGCGATCTTCGATCACCCCCGGCTCGGGACTCACGCGGTGCACGGCGCGCTCTATTCCTATTGGTGCTCGCTCGGTGGCTTCGAGAGTGGGCTCGGCTACCCGCTCGAGGACGCGCAGGTTCCCGATGATCCGTCGGCGCCGCAGTCGGTTCGGTTCGAGCGAGGCACGCTGCGCTGGTCGGCGGCCCTCGGTGCGAGCCGCGCGTAGAAAGTAGAGACGTGATCCCCATAGGGATCCTCCGTTCAGCCAGGCACGACCTTGCGGTGGGGCCTCTCCTTCGCTACATACGCCAGCCCCTCTCACCCGCGCCGTCTCGGCCGGAACCCGGAGGGTCAGCGAGGACAGACACCATGAAGGCCGACATCCACCCCGAGTATCAGGACGCCACCGTGACGTGTGCGTGCGGCAACGTCGTGCAGACGAAGTCGACGCGCGGCTCGTTCAGCATCGACGTCTGCTCCGCCTGCCACCCGTTCTTCACGGGCAAGCAGCGCATGATGGACACGGCAGGTCGCGTCGAGCGCTTCCGCAAGAAGTACGACGGTCTCTCGAAGGAGCCCCGCGCTCCGAAGCCGGCGAAGGTTCGCAAGCCGAAGCCGGATTGATGTCGGCGCCTCCTGCCGTGACGAAGCCGTACATCGGCGGGCAGGCCGTGATCGAGGGCGTGATGATGCGCGCCCCTGAGGGCCTGTCGGTCGCGGTGCGGCGGCCCGATGGCAGCATCGCCGTCCTCGAAGGCAAGCTCCC
>JAYVCF010000209.1:0-9418 GCA_043750095.1 Deltaproteobacteria bacterium | reverse complement strand
GCGCCGCGCCACGGGGCCACGCTGCTCACCAGCGGTCTCTCGCGCTACGTCGTCGATCTCAACCGCGCGCCCGACGACGTGGATCGACAGACCGTGCGCGATCATCCTGCGCCGCGCCCCACGCAGAGCCGCGGCGTCGTCTGGCGCTCGACGACGGAGGGCCTCGCTGCGCTGCGCGAGCCGATCACCTTCGTCGAGCTCGAGCGACGGCTCGCGCGCTACCACACGCCCTATCACACGGCGCTGGAGGCCGAGATCGAGCGAAAGAAGGCGCGCTTCGGTCACGCCATCGTCGTCGCGGGTCACTCGATGCCTTCCACCGGCAAGGGCGGGCAGGGTCGGCGCGCCGACGTCGTCCCGGGCTCGCGTGGCCGCACCAGCGCTTCGCCGCTCGTGATCGATCTCGTCGATCGCCACTTCAGCGACGCCGGGCTCTCCGTGAAGCACGACGATCCCTATCGCGGTGGCTGGTCCACGCAGCGCTACGGCCACCCCGAGCGCGGCGTTCACGCGATCCAGATCGAGATCAACCGCGCGCTCTACGCGGACGAAGTGACGGGCGAGCCCGATGCGGATGGCGTCGCGAGGATCGAGGCGCTCCTGCTCTCGCTCCTCGATGCGCTCGGCGCGCTCGCGCTCTAGGTCGGCAGACGTGAGCGACTTCCTCGACGCGATCTGGCGCGGCTTCCACCCCGGATACGTGCTGCCGGTGCTCGCGGGCCTGGCGCTCGCGGCGCTCTTTCCTTCGGGCACGGTGATCCGCGATCCGGCGGTGCGTCGGAAGTACCAGCGCATCCAGCTCGCGACGCTCATCGGCGCGCTCGTCGGCGCCAAGCTCGCCGCCATCATCGGCGACCTGCGCTGGCCGCTCGAGGCCGTGGACACGAGCGCAGTCCTGCACACCGGCCGATCGATCACCGGTGGCCTCCTGTTCGGGTTCCTCACGGCCGAGGTGCTCAAGCCGCTGGTGGGCTATCGCGAGCCGCCCAACGATCGCTTCGCGACGGTGCTGCCCTTCTCGATCGCGATCGGACGCGTGGGCTGTCTTCTCGTGGGCTGCTGCCCGGGGCTACCGACCGACTCGTTCATCGCGCTGCCCGACGAGCACGGCGTGATGCGCTACCCGACCGCGCTCATGGACCTGCTCTTCCATCTCGTGCTCGGCGTCGCGTTCGTGCTCCTTCTTCGGCGTGGTGTGCTGCGCGGGCGGCTCTTTGCGCTGCATCTGCTGCTCTATGGAGCGTTTCGCTTCGCGATCGAGCCGCTCCGCGATACACGCGAGTACGTGCTCGGGATGAGCGCCTACCAAATCTTCGCGTTGGCCATGATCGCGTGCGGTGTCTTCGGTATGCTCCGCAACCTTCCTCCTCCCACCGTCCCGACCGAGAGGCGCGATGAACGACCCGAATCGGCCCCCGAGCTCGCGTGAGCCTCGGCCACCGCCCGAACAAGATCCCGCGAAGGAAGTCGCCAAGGGTGCCGCCATGGGCTGCCTCGCGGGCTTCGGGGCCGTCGGCATGGTGATCGCCACGGGCCTCGCGGTGCTCGGTGGGTTGGTCGCGGTCGGCGCGCTGCTCCTCTACCTCACCTGCGGCGGCCACTGAGGTGCTCTCTCGGCTCGAGCGGGCGGGGAAGGTGCGGCTGCACGCGCAGCTCGCGTCGGATCCGCGCGCGCATGCGTGGACGCTCTCGCTCTATCGCGCGGGCGAGAAGCATCCCGAGACGGTGAGCGACTATTTCCCGTGCGAGCGCGCGAAAGAGCGCTGGCCCGAGCTCGCGGCGTCGATGAAGCGTCACGCTGGCGACGAGCGCGGTCACGCGGCGCTCTACGCGAAGGCCATCGAGCGAATGGGCGAGCGCGTGCTCGAGATCGACGACGGCGACGTGTTCAACGTGGTGATCCGCCAGCACACGCGCGCGTCCTGGCGCATCGACGAGGCCGACGACATGGACGCCGTGCGGCTGAAGCTCGCGCACTTCCTCGCGCACGCGCACCACCTCGAGAAGCGCATCAGCGGCTCGCTGCGTTTTCATCACGAGGGCTGCGTGCGCGCGGGCCGAGACGACGTGCGCGCCACGGTCGAGCGCGTGCTCGCCGACGAAGAGCGCCACGTCTCGTACACGCGCGAGGCGGCGATCGAGCTCACCACGCATCGCGAGCGCGAGGACGTGATGCGCGCGCACGCGGAGGGCGAATCGCGAGCGGATCGCGCGTTCTCGGCCCGGCAGCTGAGGACGCTGCTGGCGCAGCATGGGGGGTCGCTGCCGCTGGGCGATCGGATCTTCTACGCCGCATCGGCGTTCGTGATGGAGCAGGCATGATCGACAATCCCGCGCCGCCGGCGAAGAAGAAGCGGCTGCTCACCACGCTCGCGTCGACCCCACCCATGTCCGCGCTCGATCGCGTCATGGCGGAGCTGCGCGTCCTCGACGAGGGCCACGCGATCGATCTCGTGGGCGCCCCCCACCTCGATCGCGCGCTGAAGACCACGGTCAGCCTCTGCCCGACCTGTCTCGCGTACGTTCCTGCGCTGGTGTTCGAGCGCGCCGGCCGCGTGATCATGGCCAAGCGATGCGCGGAGCACGGCACGAGCGAGGCGCTGCTCGAGAACAACGCGCGCTTCTACGCGCTCTCGAACAAGGACAAGAGCGGCCGGCGATTCGCCGAGGATCGTGTGTTCCACATCCCGGCCTTTCTCCCGGGAGAGGGTGGCGACGCCTGCTGCGCGCCCGGTGAGAGCTGTGGCGACGGCGGCACCGATCAACTGGCGAACCGCACCTGCACCGTGCTCGTCGAGATCACCAACGCGTGCAACCTCGAGTGCCGCGTCTGTTACTCCGAGAGCGCGGGCGATCGCTATCTGCCCTTCGACACGTTCAAGTCCCACATCCGCGAGCTCGTGGCGAAGAAGGGCCTGCTCGACTCGGTGCAGGTGACGGGCGGCGAGGCGACTCTGCACCCGCGCTTCTGGGAGATCATCGCGTTCCTCCACGCCGAGTCGGGCGTGAAGAAGATCTTCGTGCCCACCAACGGCCTGCGCCTCGCGAGAGCCGAAGAGCGCGTGCGCTTCGCACCCTTCGCCGACAAGCTGGTGGTGCTGCTCCAGTTCGATGCGCTCTCGCGCGAGGCGAACCAGACCATGCGCCGCGCGGAGCCCGCGGATCTTCGGCGGACCATCATCGCGGATCTCGATCGGCTCGGCGTTCCCATGCAGCTCACGATGACGCTCACGCGCGGCGTCAACGAGTCGGAGCTGGGCGACGTCGTCGACGTGGCGCTCGCACACCACTTCGTGAAGCTGGTGGCGCTCCAGCCGGCGACGTGGAGCGGCCGCTTCGAGCTCGGGGTCGATCCCATGGAGCGCCTCACGCTCTCCGACTGCGCCGCGGCGGTGCTCACGCGCGCCAGCGTTCGCATGCGCAGCGAAGACTTCGTGCCCATCCCATGCAGCCATCCGAACTGCGGTTGGCTCACGGTGTTCCTGCGCCGCTTCGGCATGGTCCACAACGTCGTGCGCTACGTGGACCTCGACAAGGCCATGAACGACGTCGCCTACAAGACGATGCTCTCCACCGAGGAGATCAAGAAGGTCGTCGGTACCGACGATCGCAACGTCATCTCGAGGGTGGCGGGCTGGATCGGCGGGCGCGTGGTGAAGTCCACCGACATGTTCTCCATCGCCATCAAGCCGTTCATGGATCGCTACACGTACGACCAAGATCGCATCGCGAACTGCTGCCACCACATCACCGACACGCACGGAGGCCTGCGGAGCTTCTGCGAGTACAACGCCATCGGTCGCCGCGCCGATCCCTGGACACGGTTCCCCACCAAAGACGGCGCATCGGCGTGATCATCCAGCTCGACGCTTTTGGGCCGTCGTGATCTCCTGGGCCCTCGTCTACGTGGGCCTCGCGGTGGTCGCTCCACTCTGCGCGCTCGCGCAGCACCTCTGGCCCGCCGACGATGCGACGCCGCGCGCGTTCGAGCGCTCGCGCGGGGTCGACTGGGCGTACTGGCTCATCACGCCGCTCGGCACCGGGCTCCTGACGCGCGCGGCCACGCTGGGCGCGGCGGCCGTCGTCGCGTTCGCGCTCGGCTGGTCGTTCCACGATGCGAACGACTTGCTCGAGGTGTTCCACGCGCGCTCGCCGATCGCGGGCTGGCCGATCGCGGCGCAGTTCGTCCTCGCGCTCGTGCTCGCGGACTTCGTCTCGTACTGGAGCCACCGCCTTCGTCATCACGCGCGCTTCTTTCCGCTGCACGCGGTCCACCACTCGGCGGAGAAGCTCGACTGGCTCGCCGCCGCGCGCCTGCATCCGCTCGACGATCTGGCGGACAACGTGGCCGTCACGCTGCCCGTGCTGGTGCTCGGCTTCGATCCGCGGATCTTCCTCGCGCTCGGACCGCTGCTGATCCTCCACACGCTCTATCTGCACGCGAGCGTTCGCTTGTCGCTCGGTCCGCTGCGCTTCGTGATCGCGTCGCCGGACTTTCATCGCTGGCATCACGCCGTGGAGCTCGAGGCACAAGGCGCGAACTTCGGCGGAGTGTTTTCGATCTGGGATGTGCTCTTCGGTACGTTCCGCATGCCGAGCGAGCGTGCGACTCGCTTCGGCGTCGTGGGTCCGGACGCGCTCCCCGAGTCGCTGGGGGCGCAGCTCATCACGCCGCTGAAGCGCCTCGCGCGTCAGCCGGACAGCGCGAGCAGGGCTTCGTAGCGCGCCTCGGGATCGTTCAGGCGTCTTTCTCGAACGCCTCTTGGAGCTCGAGCAGGAGCTTCTTCGCCTTCGCGCTCAGCTTCTTCGGCACGTCGACCTGCGTCACGCACACCAGGTTGCCTCGGCCGCGGCCCTCGAGGCTCGCGACGCCCCTGTCCTTGACCCTGATCGCCTCGCCGGGCTGCGTGCCCGCGGGGATCGACACGACGATCTTCTCGCCGCCGAGCAGCTCGAGCGGCACCGTCGCGCCGAGCGCCGCTTGCGTGAACGAGATGTGCAGCTCGTGGATCAGGTCGTCCCCGTCGCGCTGGAAGCGCGCGTGCGGAAGGACCTCGATCACCACGTAGAGGTGACCGGCCGGACCGTTCATTCGGCCGGGCTGACCCTGACCGCTCAGGCGGAGGCTGCGGCCTTCGTCGATGCCGGCCGGGATGTTCACCTTCACCGTGCGCTCGATCGGCACTTCGCTGCGGCCTTGGCACGTGGGGCAGGGCTTCACGGGCGTCTGGCCGGCGCCGCGACAGGCGGGGCACGTGATGCGCAGCATGAAGCCGCCGCGTCCTTGCACGACTTGGCCGTGTCCGTTGCACGTGGTGCATGGGTTGAACTTGCCGCCCTCCGCGCCGCTTCCGTTGCACGCGGTGCACGGTGCGGGGAACGCGAGCTTCACTTCCTTCGTCGTGCCGAACGCTGCCTCTTCGAGCGTGAGGCGCACGCCCGCGCGCACGTCACCGCCTCGCTGGGGACCGTTCGCGCGGCCGCGTCCGCCAAAATCGAAGATGTCGCCGAAGATGTCGCCGAACGAGGAGAAGATGTCTTCGATCCCGCCGAAGCCGACGCCGCCGCCACCGCGCTGCTCGAGGCCCGCATGCCCATAGCGGTCGTAGATGGCGCGCTTCTGATCATCCGAGAGCACTTGGTAGGCCTCGGAGGCCTCCTTGAACCGATCCTCGGCCGTCGGATCGTTCGGGTTCACGTCCGGATGAAGCTCGCGCGCGGCCTTCTTGTAGGCCTTCTTGAGCTCGACGGTCGTGACCGTCCGCTCGACGGAGAGGACCTCGTAGTAGTCGCGCTTCTCGGCCATCGCAGACTTCGGCCGACGATAAGACGTTCGCGGATGCGGTCAACCCACCCGATGAGGACATGAGATAGTCCCGCCATGGCGAACGAAGGGGACGAGCCGCCGAGCAAGGACTACGAGCGCATGAGCCTCGGCTCGCTCAAGCGCGAGCTCGAAGTCCAGAAGACGCGCACCGAGACGGCACGCGAAGAATCGCGCGAGCGGATGCGCGCGCAAGAGAAGAAGGCCGGCGCGTTTCCCTGGGGCACCATCGGCGGCATCGTCGTCGTGGGGATCCTGGTCTTCTTCGGGCTCGTCTACGCGCTGCGCGAGAGCTTCCCCTCCGTCGCAGGCGCGATGCTGCCGATCTTCGTCTACCACCCCTCCGACACGGGGCCGCCGCCGGTGTTCCACGACGCCGCGCACGTTCCGCACGACGCGGGCCCCGATGCGCACCACGTGGCGCACCATCACGATCCCGCGCATCCCCCCGCGTCGGGCACGAGCGGCGGCGGTGATCTCGGCCTCGGCGATCTCGGCGGCGGCAGCGATCCGATCGAAGGCGTCGGCCCCGGCGGACGCTGAGCGCCGTCATCGGCTACCCTGATCGAGTGACGAGGGCCTCGCTCGCCGCGCTGATGTTGTTCGCGTGCGTGTCGAGCGCGCGCGCGGAGTCGGCGGTCTGGCGCGTGGATGCGTCGACTCAATGCCTCTACGGCATGCCGGACGCGACGCCGCCCTCAGGCTCGGTGCCTGCGAACTGGCCCGTCTTCGCCATCGCGCTGACCGGATTCGTCGACGCATCGCAGACGAGGATGACGCGCATGAGCGATGGTCACGTCGTGCCGCTCGCATTCAGCCCGCCGTCGTCGAGCGGTTTCTCGTACTCGCCTCGCGAGCTGCTCGTCGCGGGCGAGACCTATGTCGTCGAGCATCCGCTCTGCGGGACGATGCCTCGACACACGACGACATACGACGTGATCGCGCCCGTCACGGCGCCTTCGACGCTCGGAACGCTCGAAGCTCGCGGGCTCTTTGCGGCGAACTGGCGGCAGGGTGCTTGCCACCGGCAGTATTACATCGCGCTCACGCTCCACCCGGACAGCGCCTTCGACGCAGAGCCTTGGTCGGCGTTCGCGTGGGCGGTCTCGGTCGACTCGACCTCGGGATCGGATCTCGGCCTCGTGTCGGGCCGTGAGACGCAGCTCCGGGTTGGATGCGGCCCGGAGGGCGGCGGCATTCTTCCAGGAGCTCACCGCTTCCGCGCGGTGGCTTCGCCCTGGTTACCGCCTGGTCCGGTGTTCTTCGAGACCGCGACGCTGGATCACACGATCACGTGCGCCGACGCCCTGCGCGTCGACTACCACACGGGCGTACCGCTCACTCCGACCGAGATCGCCTACTGGGACACCGACATCGACGGGTCGTGCTCGCCGTCGTCGGTGCTCGGCGCGAGCATGTCGATGGACGCGAGCGTCCGAATGGACGCCGGCGGCGCGTTCGATGGTGCTGTCCACACGGAGCCAGACACGCAGCCGAACTGCGCGTGTGGCGTCGCGCACGCTCGTGCGCCGATCGCGCCTCTCGCGATCCTCCTCACGCTGATCGCATCACGCTGCGCAGCTTCGCGAGCGCTTCGTCGAGCTCGGCGGGCGGCACGGTCGTGACGGAGCGCCGCACCCACGCGGGTCGTCGAAGGCGCTTGACCATACCCCGAGGGCAATATATCCCATGAGGAATGTGGACGATCGTGGAGGCCCGCAGTGCTGCGAAGGCCATCGACAAGCTTCCACCGCAAGTTGCCGAGAAGTACGCGTTCTGGTGCGCAGTCGTCCGTCAGTCGGGGCCACGGGGGCTTCGCACCCTGAAGTGGTTCCACGACGAGAAGCTCGCAGGGAAGCTCGCGCACTTGCGGTCCTCGCGACTCAGCCAGCAATGGCGAGTCGTCTATCGGGCTGACGTGTCCACCGTGACCGTCCACGTAGAGCGGGTTACGCCGCACGATTACCGAACGTAGGGAAGCGATGAGACGATGACATCCAAGGTCCATACGACGAAGCGCACCGACTACGTAGCAGCCCGTGTCCGCGTGGTCCTCGAACCTGGCGACGCCGTGCGTGTCGCGCGCGAGGTTCAAGAGATGACCCAAGCCGCGCTGGCGGAGGCGAGCGGAATCCCACAGCCGACGATCTCGAGTATCGAGCGCGGGCGCGTCACGCTTGGTGCCGACCGCGCGGAGAAGCTCGCACGCGCGCTCGCAGTCCACCCGGCGGTTCTTCTCTGGCCAAACTGGGATGTCAGGGCCGAGTCGAAGCGCGTCGGCTGACCGAGGCGATCTCGACAGGAGTGCCCGGCTCTCCGGGCCGACACAATGGTGTCGCGTGTGCGTAGCGGACGACGCCGGTCACGCTGATCGCATCAAGCTGCGCAGCTTCGCGAGCGCTTCGTCGAGCTCGGCGGGCGGCACGGTCGTGAAGCAGAGGCGCACCCACGCGGGGTAGTCCTTACCGCTCGCTTGGCCCGGCGTGAGGAGCACGCCTGCGTCGACGCAGCGGTCGAGGAAGCCCGTCGCGTCGGTCTCGCCCTCGCGCAGGTGCTTCTTCACGTCGATGAAGAGAAACGTGCCTCCGGGCGGGCGCGGGACGTCGAGCGCGTCGGCGGCCTTCTTCGCGAGCTCGCCGTAGTGGCGGCGCGCATCGGCGATCCACGACTGGCCCTCGTCGAGCACGCGCGCAGCGGCGAGCTGGAAGGGGCGGGGCGCGCAGTATGTGACGAAGGTCTGCACACCGCGGATGGCCTGCATCGCCTCGGCCGGCCCGTGCGCGAATCCCACGCGCGCGCCGGCCAATCCGTAGGCCTTGCTCACCGAGTGAACGACGACCGCGCGCGGGCGAATCGACGGGTGCAGCCAGATCGACTCGGGCTGCGTGTCGAACCAGAGCTCTTCGTAGACCTCGTCCGAGATCACCCAGAGGCCATGGCGCTCGGCGAAGCGCGCGATCCCTTCCACGTGGTGAGCCGAGAGGATGCCGCCCGTCGGGTTGTGCGGGCTGTTCACGTAGATCGCGGACGAGCGCGGCGTCGCGAAGGTCTCGAGGTACGCGTCCACCGCCTCGGCGGTCGCGAACGAGGCGAGCCGATCGAAGAACGGCGCCTCGGTCGCCTTCACGCCGCGCCGCATGCACGTGCCTCGCACCAGCGGCCAGAACGGCGCGAGCAGGACGAGCTCGTCGCCCGACGAGAGGAGGCTGTCGACCACGACGGCGATACCGGCTGTCGCACCGCTCATCACTTGCACCAGCTCGCGATCGAGCGAGATGCCCGAGCGACGGCGCACGTGTCGCAGCACCGCGTCGATCAGCTTCGGCTCGCCCTGGACCGGCGAATAGTTGTGCAGGCGGGTGTGATCGCCGCTGAGCTGGGCCTCCGCGCGCGCGGCTGGGAGCGGATCGAGATAGGTGTCGCCGACGTGAAGCGCATGGACGTGTCCGCCGCGCGCGCGCGCCTTCGCGACGAGCGCGCCGAAGACCCGATCACTGAGCCCGAGCGAGGTCTCCGCGACGTTCGGATAGCGAGGCATCGGCGACGACTCTACGATCGTCACGGCGCGGACGCGAAGCGCGATCCATTCTCCCG
>JAYVCF010000208.1:0-13160 GCA_043750095.1 Deltaproteobacteria bacterium | reverse complement strand
GACGCGTTGAAGTCGCTGGGCATGAAGGACCAGTCGAACACGGTCGTCGGATCGCCGACCACCGTGCGGCCGGCGTACACGAACGAGACGCGATCCCAGGTGTGCGAGCCGCGGTAGCTGTTCGCCACCGTGCCCGCGGTGAGCGTCATGTGCTCGTCGATCTCCCACGTGTTGAGCACGTCGTTCAGGTGCGCGATCGCGCGGAAGAGCGGCGGGGCCCAGTGCGGAAGTGCGTCGCCGACGTAGGGGGCGATCGCGTTGCAGATGGCCGTCTCGACCCACATCGGCAGCCCGAAGTCGATGCACGCCGTGTCGCCCGCGAGGAAGAGAAGCGGCCCCTCGATCGCGTTGAGCAAGCTCGAGAGCCAGCCAGGCAGCGCCTCGCGAAGGCGCAGCGTCGAGTGCATGCCCGGCATGGTGATCGTGCCGTCGCGCGCGGTGACCTGCGCCGGCCAAGCGCCGCTGAAGTCGGGCGCGGTGATGTCGCAGACCGTCGCGGGGCGGCAGGTGCCCGCCTCACAGACGTCGCCGCTGGGACAGTCGCGATCGGCAACGCAGCCGCTGCCCGCCGTGCACGCGCCGTCGACACACGAGAACCCGCTCGCGCAGTCGGAGCTGTGCGTGCAGTGGCACGTGCCCATCACGCACGTGAAGCCCGGCGCGCATACGCTCATGTCGGCGCAGTGAACCGGGATGCGCGGATCGGGCGTGCAGCTACCGCTGATGCAGAACTGGCCCGTGCCGCAGACGGTGTCGAACTCGCAGAGCCCGCCACCGGGCGTCGGCTGGATGCAGACGCCCATGCGGCACTGACCGGGCGCCGGACAGGGCTCGCAGTGCGTCCCGTCGCCGGGCGGCGCGGGGTTCGGGTCCGGCACGCAGTGGGGCGCGTGCGTCCCCGGGTCCACCACGCAGAGATACGTGGGCAAGCACGGGCGGGTACCGTCGTTCGTGCACATCGGCCCCGCGTCGCCGAACAGACTTCCGGCGTCCGGGTAGCCGCCCTCGTGGTGACGACCCGCGTCGCGCGCGGTCGAGCCACTGCCGACCGAGCAGCCGCCGACCGAGACGACCGAGCCACAGACGAGAGCCGTACCCGCGAGCCAAGCGACGAAGTTGCGCATGGGCGCCTCCAAACAGCTGCGCGAGCTTAACAGAACGCGCGTCGCGCAGGTGCCACACGCGCGAGCGCGCTACACCGGGCCATGCGAGGCGAGTGGGCGGCGGAGGTGACGGCGCGCGCGAAGGCGCACTGGACGCCCGAGCGCGTCGCACGGCTCTCGCGCGGCAAGACCCTGCTCCTTCCGCCCGTCGCGGCCGCGCCGCTCTTGCGCGCGATGAGCCTGCTCGCGCGCGATGGCTCGATGCCACCGGACCGCGTGCGGAAGTACCTGCAGATCAACCACATGGTCGCGGTGCTCGGCCCCTCACTCCGCGAGCTGCGTGCGGAAAAGAAGAAGGTGCGGCTGATCGACGCGGCGTGCGGGCGCAGCTACTTGTCGCTCTTGCTCGCGTGGTGCTTTCGCGAGCTATGGCAGCATCCCGTCGAGGTGCTCGGCATCGACCGCAACGCGGATCTGATCGCGCGCTGCCGACGCGACGCGGAGCTGGCGTGCCTCGACGATGTGGTGAAGCACGAGGCGAGCATCCTCGAGGGCGTGGACGTGCGAGCAGCGTGGTCGCGCGCGTTCGGGGCCGAGGAGCCCATCGACGGCGTGCTCGCTCTGCACGCGTGCGACACGGCCACCGACGATGCGATCACGCTCGGGGTCTCGCTCGGCGCGCGGCTCTGTGCCGTGGCGCCTTGCTGTCATGCGGAGCTCGCGCGCGCTTGGGCCGAGCTCGCCGAGACGGGCAGCGAGAGCGCGTTCGCGCCCATCTTCGCCACGCCTCACCTGCGACGCGAAGCCGCGGCGACGATCACCGACACGATGCGCTCGCTCTTGCTTCGCGCCGCCGGCTACGAGGTCTGGTCGCTCGAGTTCGTTCCGAGCGAGCACACGCCGAAGAACACGTTGATCCGCGCCATGCGGCGTGACGCACCGAACGCAGCAGCGCTTGCCGAGTACCGCGCGCTCGAGCGCGTCACCGGCGGCCGCGGGATCGGCCTCGCGGCGCGAATCTCCGTTCTTGACGGCCACTTCGCCGGGCGCTAGTGAACGCGTCCTTTTGCAGGCGCGTAGCTCAGTGGTAGAGCACTACCTTGACACGGTAGGGGTCCCCGGTTCAAGCCCGGGCGCGCCTATGACGAGCAAGGCCTATGGCCAATTGGCTATAGGCCGGGTCGTGTCCTCGATCGAAGAGCCGCTCTCGCGCGCCACGATCGAGACGCTGACGACGACGAGTTGAGCGCTGCTCTGCCGCAGTGCTCCCCGCTGACCGAGAGACGCGCTAAGCGTGTCTCCCGAGAGAGGACCGTTCCATGCCGAGCCCGATGATCACGCCCCGCCAAGCACTCGAGTCGAGAGGCGCACTGACGCCCGACACCGTCGCGGCGCGCGTGACGACGGACGGAAAGACGGTCGTTCGCGATCTCATGACGCCGATCCCCGAGGGCGCCGAGGTCACGCCGCTGCGCGTGCAGGATCCCGCGGCGCTGCCGATCATTCGCCACTCGAGCGCGCACGTGATGGCCGACGCGGTGCAGCGATTGTTCCCGGGAACGAAGGTCGCGTTCGGTCCTGCGACGGAGGACCCGCCCGGCTTCTATTACGACTACGACCGCCCGGGCGGCGCGTTCTCCGACGAGGACCTGCGCGCGATCGAGGCGAAGATGAGCGAGATCATCGCCACCGACTCGCCCTTCCGCCGCGAGATCGTCAGCGTGGACGACGCGCGCAAGCTCCTCACGGACATGAAGGAGACGTACAAGCTCGAGCACCTCGAGCGGCTCGCGGCGAACAACGCGGAGATCTCGCTCTACCGCCACGGCCCACAAGGCGCCGAGTGGGTGGACCTCTGCGAGGGCCCGCACGTTCCGTCGACGAAGTTCCTGCGTGCCTTCCAGCTCACGCGCACGTCCGGCGCGTACTGGCGCGGCATCGAGGGCAACCCGATGCTCCAGCGCATCTACGGCACCGCGTTCGCCGACGAGAAGGCGCTGCGCATCTACGTGCGGCAGATGGAAGAGGCCGAGAAGCGCGACCATCGCAAGCTCGGCAAAGAGCTCGAGCTGATCGGCTTTCATCCGCTCGCGCCCGCCTCGCCCTTCTTCCTGCCGCGCGGCGCGAAGATCTACGCGGCCCTCATCGACTACATGCGCGCGCAGTACAAGCGCGAGGGCTACGAAGAGGTCGTCACTCCGCAGATCTTCGACAAGCAGCTCTTCGTGACGAGCGGGCATCTGCCCAACTACGCGGAGAACATGTACTTCGCGATGACGGCCGACGAGTTCGCCGACGTCGCCAAGCGTGGCTTGAGCCACGAGCTCACCGTCGCCGACATCGAGCACACCGCGCGCTTCGCCGTGAAGCCGATGAACTGCCCCTCGCACTGTCTCTTCTTCGGCATGGAGCAGCGCAGCTATCGCGCGCTCCCCATGCGCATCGCCGACTTCGGGCGCCTGCATCGCTACGAGCGCAGCGGCGTCACCCAGGGAATGACGCGCGTGCGTACGTTCGCGCAGGACGACGCGCACATCTTCTGCACCGAGGACCAGGTACAGGCCGAGATCGAGAAGCTGATGGACCTCGTCTATCGCGTCTACCTCGACTTCGGCTTCAACGAGGTCCGCGTCGTGATCGCCACCCGCCCCGACAAGCGCATGGGCACCGACGAGATGTGGGACCAAGCGGAGAAGGCGCTCGTCGAGGGCGTCAAGGCGCGCAACGTCCCCTACGAGATCGCCGAGGGCGAAGGCGCGTTCTACGGTCCGAAGATCGAGTTCCACCTCAAGGACGCCATCGGCCGACCGTGGCAGCTCGCCACGATGCAGTACGACCCCAACATGCCGGCGGCCTTCGACCTCAAGTACGTGGCCGAGGACAACACGCGCCCCCGCCCGGTCATGCTGCACCGAGCGGTCCTCGGATCGATCGAGCGCTTTTTCGGCGTGCTGATCGAGCACGTGAACGGCGCGTTCCCGACCTGGCTGGCGCCCGAGCAGATCGCGCTCCTCTCGGTGAGCGAGAAGTCCGAGCCCTGGACGCACGAGGCGCTCGACCTGCTGAAAAAGGCAGGAATCCGCGCCATCGCCGACACCAGCGCCGACAAGCTCGGCGCCAAAGTGCGCAACGCGCGCAACATGCGGATCCCCTATCGCGCCGTCCTCGGAGAGAAAGAGGCCGAGGGGCGCTCGCTCGCGATCACCCAGCGCGACGGCAACAAAGAGCTCGGCGCCCTGCCGATCGAGCAGGTCATCGCCATGATCCAATCGGAGGCCATCGCGCCCTCGCTTCGAACTTAGCCCTTTTCACCCCTTGTTTCTGGCCGATGCTGGCAGCAAACTCGCCGCCGATTTGGTCTCGAAGGGTTCGTGCCCTTCCCGCTGGAGGTTAGTCCCATCGTCAATCCGCGTTTCGATCCTCGTGGTGCCCGCCCTGGTGCGTTCACTGGCCCTCGTACGAACCATCGCATCCGCGTGCCGGAGGTCCGCGTCATCGGCGCCGAAGGCGAGATGCTCGGCGTCCTCGCGACGCACGAAGCGTTGCGTCTCGCGCGAGAGAAGGAGCTCGACCTCGTCGAGGTCAACCCGAAGGCCGCACCTCCCGTGTGCAAGATCATGGACTACGGGAAGTACAAGTACGAAGAGAAGAAGCGCGAGAACGAGGCGAAGAAGCGCCAGCTCACGACCGAGCTCAAGGAAGTGAAGCTGCGTCCCAAGACGGACGACCACGACCTCGACGTGAAGGTGCGGCACATCCGCCGCTTCCTCGAGGAAGGCGACAAGGTGAAGGTCACGTGCCGCTTCCGCGGTCGCGAGATCACGCACCCGGAGACGGCCGAGCGGCAGCTCGTGCACTTCATGGAGATGACCAAGGACATCGCCGTGATCGAGCAAGGCGCGCGCATGGAAGCCAAGACCATGACGATCCTGCTCGCGCCCAAGCCCGAGGTCCGCGCTCGCGCGGTGCTCCTCGTCGCCAAGCGCGCCGAAGAGGGCAAGACGCCGGATCTGCCCGAGGACGATGACGACGACGACGACGGCGTCGAAGCCGAGAGCAAGGACGCGCAGGGTTAAGCTTCGCGCATGAGCGACGAAGCCACCAAAGGCACCCCTGGCCTACCCGAGATCGACGTTCGCGAGTGGGGCGGCAAGAAGAAAATCGGCCCGGCTGCGCCGGGCACTCCTGCCGAGAAGAAAATCGGCCCGGCTGCACCGGGCACTCCTGCCGAGAAGGACGGCGAGCGGCAGGTGCTCGATCGTCGTCTCTTCATGCAGCTGCTCGTGTTCGACGTCGATCGCAGGGCCACGTTCGTCACCGCACGCGATCAGCTCTTGCACGAGCTCGAGCGCGCGAAGGTGCCGCACGTGGTCTACGAAGATGCGAACGCGCCGCGCGGGCTCGGTGTGCTCACGTGGTCCGACGATCCGACGATGTTCGTGGCCCAGCTCCACCCGGCGCTACGCGAGCTGCCGATGATCCAGCGCGACGCGTACACGATGCTGGGGCGCACCTACGCGCTGGGGCACGAGCCCGATCTCGAGCACTCCATCTTGTTGCGACCCATCGAGTACGTGCTCGAGAGCGCGTGGAACTGGCATGTCTGGTATCCGCTGCGGCGCAGCGGCGCGTTCGAGAAGCTCGACAAGCACGTGCAGTCCACGATCCTGCGCGAGCACGCCTCGATCGGCATGGCGTACGGGCGCGCGGATCTCGCGCACGACGTGCGGCTCGCGTGTCACGGGCTCGACTCGGGAGACAACGAGTTCGTGATCGGGCTCATCGGCAAGGACCTGCACCCGCTCTCGCACATCGTGCAGACGATGCGGCACACGCAGCAGACGTCCGAGTACATCGTGAAGATGGGCCCCTTCTTCGTCGGGCGCGTGGTGCATCGGGGGACCGGGGCATGACGATCTTCGGACGGATCCTCGACGGCGAGATCCCTTGCCATCGCGTGTACGAGGACGAGCACGTGCTCGCGTTCCTCGACGTGGGTCCGCTGAGCGAAGGCCACACGCTGGTGATCCCGAAGGAGCGCAAGGCACACCTTCACGAGCTCTCGGATGATCAGGCCGCCGCGATCGGCCGAGTGCTCCCGCGGATCGCGCGCGCCGTGATGTCGGCCACGGGCGCGACCGACTACAACGTTCTGCAGAACAACGGTGCGCTCGCGCATCAGGCGGTGTTCCACGTTCACTTCCACATCATCCCGCGCATCGGCGAGCGTGGCCTCGGCCTGGGGTGGAAGCCGGGCAAGCTCGAGGGTCCCGCCGGCGCCGCGCTCGCCGCGCGAATCGCGAGCGCGCTCGAGGGGACGTAGTCGAGCTCAGCGCACATCGCGCTCGAGCGTGCCGGCCTCGCTCGCGTACACGCGCTCGTCGCCCAGCGCCGTCTGCACGCACTCCTCGGCGCTCGTTCCCGCGAGCGGCGGCGCGAGCGAGTAGCGGACCTCGCCGGTCGACGTCCACGCGGCGTGCACCGCGAAGTGACCCCACGCGCATCGATGGAGCGCGCGCTGCGCCGCGTCGATCCGCGCGGTGATCTGCGCGCTCGGCGCGATGGTCGGCGGCATCGGGGCGGGTCTCACGACCACCGGCGTCGGCGTCGGCGTCGGCACGAAGGGCGCTTCGCGGGTCGGCGCGACTGCGACTTGTTCCATGCCCGCGCTCACGAGCCCGCGGGTCCACGTGCAGCCGCCGCTGCCCGTGCACACGAGGTCGTAGCGCAAGCGCTGACCACAGCCCTCGACGACGCGCGTTCGCGCGGAAGGAGCGGCGACGACGACGGACGTCGCCGAGCAGTGCAGGTCGGCGCTCGCCGTCGTCCGCGCGGCCGGGAGCGGGAGCCAGAAGCTGCTCCGCACGTCGCCGGCGACCAGCTCCCTCAGGTTCCCGCAGCCGCGCGCCTCGACGATGCCGGTCGCGATCGGCGTGAGCGCGACGTCGGCACAATTGAGGGCCGTGCTCGCCGCGCGGTGAAGCGCCTCCTCGGGGCTCCATGCAGCCTCCACCGTGCCGCCGTAGCGCGGCACGCGGGCTCGGCGGTGGCAGCCCGCGAGCGCAAACACGATGGTCAAGGCGAGGACGAGTGCGAGCGGCATACGAAGCGTGTTCATGGCGTTTCTCCTTCTCGCTCTCGGCTCAGAACGATCCCGAGAGGCTCGCCATCGCACCGCCCTCGGTCGGGCCGAGGCTCACGTGGATGTCCGGCCCGTGACTCGGTCCCTCGTCCATCCCGTTCGTGACCAGGCCCGCGATGATCATGCCCGCGAGCGCGGTGGCGCCCGTCACGGAGAAGAGCGGCCACGACCAGCCATGCGCGCCGATCGAGCCGAACGCGGGGACGAGGAGCCCGGCTGCTGCGCCGGCGGCGAGACCGAGCGTGATGAAGCCGAGCCGACGGCCACCGAAGTGGATGCCCATGCCCTGCGTGATCGCCGTGCCGAGCAAGCCAAGGCCGACGCCCGAGGCCGTGATGATGAACCCCTGCGACGAGCTTTGCGCCGCACCGAGCGACGAGAGCAGACCGATCGCTCCGCCCCAGAGCCCACCCATCTCCACGGCGCGCACTTGCTCGCTGGTCGGCCGCAGGCCGAGGCCGACGCCGAGCCCGACGAGCGCGCCCGTCGCACCGAACGCAAGCGGCAGCGCGGTGCGCTCGGAGAGCCCAGCGCGGTTCTCCGAGCACGTGAACGAGACGGCCGGATTGCAGTGCTCGTTCGGCGAGAGGTAGGGGTCGAGCGCGCCCCACATCATGAAGCCGAGCGCGACGCCGTAGCGCGTGCCCGCGCTCATCGAAGACCCGACGCCCGCGCGCATCCCCGGGCCGTCGTCGAGCGCGGAGACGCCGAGCGCGAAGAGGCCGCCCCCCGCGAGGATCGAGAGACTGTAGAGGAGGCTCTCCGGGTTGCGATCGTTGCCGCCCTGAAGGCCCGCGCCGAAAGGAATCCAGAAGCCCGTGTAGACGCCGAACGTCGTCATCGTGATGTACGTCTCGATGAGCTCGGCGTCGTCACGGCGCGTGGGATCGGCTGGCGCTGCCGGCGCCGCTGTCTCAGGCGTCGTCCGAGGCGTCACGGGCGCGCTCGTCGGAGCATCCGAAAAATCGTCGCCCGCGAATTCCGGCGGACTGGCGACCAGGGTCGGTGACGCAGCCACGGTCATCCGTGCCCGGATGGCCTCCGCGCGGTGCGCGAGCGCGCTCGTCGCGGGAACGAGATCGAGCACGAACTCGATCTGCGCCTCCGCGATCGGAAGCCGTCCTGCGTCGGCCGAGGCTGCGGCGGCGTCGAGCATGGGAGCGAGCGCGGTGCTCGTGTCGTCCGGCGCGCGACCTCCCGCCATCGCGACCGATGCGGCGTCGGTGACCGCCTGCGCACGCGCCGCGAGCGGCGACGAGGACGCGACCGCGTCGAGCACGAGCTGCGCACGTGCCACGGCGAGCGCCGGGTGATCGGCTGCGAGCGCGGCCTCGGCGCCATCGGCCAGCGGCCCGATCAGCTCCTCCATCGTTCCGGCGGCGGCCACCGCGGGCGCGGGCGCCTGTGCTGCCGCATGCATCGAGAACAACGAGACGACGAGAACCGGAACGAGCGCGAGTGATCGCCACATGATGGGCCTCCAGTGCCCCGGCATTGCGCGTGGCGTGCCCGGCCTCTTTTCGCCGCAAAACACGACCTGTCCCACGGCGCCACCGGCTCCGACCGGCCTCGCTGGTCGAGCGCACACTCCGATCCACGGCCTGCTAGGCTCGCCGCCCGATGAGCGGCATCACCTACAAGCAAGCGGGCGTGGACGTCGAGGCGGGCGACGCGCTGGTCGAGCGGATCAAGCCGCTGGCCGCGCGCACGCGCATTCCCGAGATGCTCGGCGGCGTGGGCGGGTTCGCCGGGCTCTGCGGTCTTCCGGCCGGCTTGAAGGAGCCCGTGCTCGTGTCGGGCACCGATGGCGTGGGCACCAAGCTCAAGGTCGCGTTCCTCGCCGATCGACACGACACCGTGGGGATCGATCTCGTCGCGATGTGCGTGAACGACGTGATCACGTGCGGCGCGCGTCCGCTCTTCTTCCTCGACTACTTCGCGACCGGCGCGCTCGACGTGGACCGCGCGGCGTCCGTGATCGGCGGCATCGCGAAGGGGTGCGAGGACGCCGGCTGCGCGCTCCTGGGCGGCGAGACGGCCGAGATGCCCGGGATGTATGCGGCAGGCGAGTACGACCTCGCGGGCTTCGCCGTCGGCGTCGTGGACCGCAGCAAGATCATCGACGGCACGAGGGTGCGCGTCGGCGACGCGGTGATCGGCGTGGCCTCGAGCGGCCTGCACTCGAACGGATATTCGCTCGTGCGCAAGGTGCTCCTCGAGACGGCCGGACTCACGCTCGACGCGAGACCGAGCGGCCTCGGAGAGCCCCTCGCGGACGCGCTGCTGCGGCCCACGCGGATCTATGCGCGGGCGGTTCGCGCATTGCTCGAGAGCGTCGAGGTGCGTGCGCTCAGCCACATCACGGGCGGCGGCCTTCCGGGCAACGTGCCGCGCGTGCTGCCCGACGGAATCGGCGTCGCGCTCGATCCGAAGACGTGGTCCGTGCCGCCGATCTTCTCGCTCGTCGCGGAGCACGGCGGCGTCTCGCTCGCCGAGATGCGCCTCGCGTTCAACATGGGCCTCGGCCTCGTCGCCGTCGTTCCGATGGAGAGCGCGAACGCGGCCGTGGACGCCCTGACGTCGGCGGGAGAGCGCGCGTCGGTGGTCGGTCGCGTGATCGAAACGCCCGGTGCGGAGTTCGAAGCGCGCGTCGTCTTCGCCTGAGCACGCGCTGACGATGTTTCGTACTCACTATGACGTCATCGTGGTCGGCGGGCGTCTGCCGGGGCTCGTCGGCGCGGCGCTCCTCGCCAAGCGTGGGTTCCGTGTGCTCGTGCTCGCGCACGAAGACCCGTCGCCGAGCTACGAGATCACGACGCCGGAGCTCGGTTCGCTGGAGCTGCCGCGCGCACCCTTCAATTTTCTCGCCGCGCGCTCGCCCATCGCGCGACGGATCTTCGCGGAGCTGGCGATCCATCAGCCCTTTCGGCGCGTGGCGGAGAGCTTCGATCCCGCGTTCCAGATCGCGATGCCCGGTCATCGCTTCGAGATAGCGCTCGATCGCGCTGCGCTCTTGCGCGAGACCGAGCGCGAGTTCCCCGAGGTCCGGCGTCCGATCGAAGATCTGGTGGCGCGTCTCACGCGCGACATGGAGGCGATCGACGGGGCGCTCACCAACGATCTCGTGATCCCGCCCGAGACGTTCTTCGAGCGTCGCGAGGTCGCTGGCGCTACGGCGCACCTCTCGAGCCTCGAAGGCGCGGACCTCTTGGCGGCTCTCCCCGAGGCGCATCCATTCCGACTCGTCGCGCACGCGCCGCTGCGCTTCGCCGACGCGATGGATCCGGACCTCGCGCATGGCGTTCGCTTCGTTCGCGCGCTCGGCTCTTGGGCGACGGGCGGCGCAGGCCTCGCGGGCGGCCTCGGTGCGCTGCGCAAGATCGTGCTCGACTCGATCCGCGCTCACGGCGGCGAGGTCCGCGACCGCGACAAGATCGATCAAGTGCTCGTCGATCGAAACGTCGCGAGCGGCGTGCGACTGGCGGCCTCCGGCGAAGACGTCGGCGCGACGCACGTCGTGCTCGGCGGCAATGTCTCCTCGTACGTGCGGATGCTCCCCGACCGCCGCCCCTTCGAGTCGCTCTTCGAGAGCGCAGGCGAGCCCGTCGTCCGCTACTACCGCTACACGATGAACGCCCTCGTCGCGCAAGAGGGCCTACCGATGGGCTTGGCGCGCGATCTCTTCGTGGTGCGAGACCCCGATCGGCCGCTCGCGGGCGCGAACCTACTCCACGTCGAGGTCGCGCCGCGCACGGAGTCACCGCGTCGGTTGCTCACCGTGGAGGCTCTGCTTCCCCGTCGTGGCGTCGAGGACACGCCCGGCTATCTCGACACGATCCGCGAAGACCTCCTCGCCACGCTGGGCGAGTTCATTCCCTTCCTCGGCGAGCACGTGGAGCTCGTGGACTCGCCGCACGACGGTCGCCCCACACAAGACCTGAGGACCGGCACCACCCTCGATCCGCCGGCGAAGTGGGCGCGCGGTCCGCTGACCATGGACGTCGTCCACGGGTTTCCCATCACCACGACGCTGGGCGTGGCCGCGCTGCCGGTTCGGACACCGGTGAAGGGCCTGCTCTTGCTCGGTGAACAGAACGTCCCGGGCCTCGGGATCGAAGGCACCCTCGCCGCAGCGTGGGCGGTCGCGCGGATCGTCTCGCGTTCCGATCCACGCTCGGGCATCTTTCGGCGTGGCCTCTTCGGAGGCTTCGGTTCGCGATGAGCGAGGAGAGGCCGGCGATGAGCGTGAGCAAGATGGACTCGGCGGGGCCGAGCACTCCGGTCGCGATGACGCGCGAAGCGATGTGGAAGCGGCTCGAAGACTCCCCCGAGGTCGATGTCCTGGTCATCGGCGGAGGCATCGTAGGCGCAGGCGTCGCGCGAGACGCGGCGCGGCGCGGGCTGAGCGTCGCGGTCGTCGAGATGAACGACCTCGCCTCCGGCACGAGCTCACGATCGAGCAAGCTCGTGCACGGAGGTCTGCGCTACCTCGAGCAGTACGAACTCGGCTTGGTGTTCGAGTCGGTGAGCGAGCGGCGCATCTTGATGGACCTCGCGCCGCACCTGGTGAACCCGCTTGCGTTCCTCTTTCCGGTCTACCAGGGCAGCCGCCACAACCTGTTGATGATCCGCGCGGGCATGTGGCTCTACGACGGGCTCTCGCTCTTTCGATCCCCCAAGCGCCACCGCCAGCTCAGCGGCAAGGAAGTCGCCACCGAGGAGCCGGCGCTCAGGAACGAGGGGCTCAAGGGTGCACCCCTCTACTACGATTGCTCGACCGACGACGCGCGGCTCACGCTCGAGAACGCCATCGACGCCGCTCGCCACGGCGCCATCATCGCGACCTACGCCCGCGTCGAGGCGCTCGTCTCGGGCAAGGGCGAGCGCCTTCGCTCCGCGAAGATCCGCGACATGATCGGCGGCCGCACCAAGGAGCTTCACGCGCGCGCGATCGTGAACGCGACGGGCCCCTGGACGGACGCGACGATCGGCCTGACGCGCGCGAGCACGGACACGTCCGCGAGACCGGCGCCGATGCTGCGGCCGACGAAGGGCGTGCACATCGTCCTCGATCACGCGCGCCTGCCCGTGAACCACGCGGTGGTCTGCTACCACCCCGACGACGGCCGCGTTCTCTTCGCCATCCCCTGGGGTGATCGGACCTACATCGGCACGACCGACACCGACTACGTGGGCGACCCGGCCGACGTCGCGGCGACGCACGACGACGTCCGCTACTTGCTGCGAGCAGCCACCACGTATTTCCCGTCGCGGGATCTGGTCGAGAGCGACGTGATCTCGACGTGGGCCGGTCTGCGTCCGCTCATCGCCGAGGCCGGGGTCAACGAGAGCCAGGTGAGTCGAGAGCATCACATCGCCGTCGGCGCGGATGGGCTCGTCACCATCGCGGGCGGCAAGCTCACCACGTACCGCCGCATGTCGGCCGAGATCGTGGACACCGTCGTGCGCGTCCTCGAGATGACGCGCGAGCTGAAGCGCGAGCTCGCGCCGTCGCGCACCGACAAGGATCCACTGCCCGGCGGCGAGGGCTGGCCCGAAGACGACGACCACGCGCGGGTGGCCGCGCGCGTTCGCGACGCGTCGAAGGGCGCGTTCGACGACGAGACTGCGCTCGCGCTCGCCGGCCACTACGGGATGCGCGCCATCGCCATCGCCGCTCGCGCCGCGTCCGACGCCAGCGCGGCAGCGCGGATCATCGAAGGCCGACCCGAGCGCTTCGTTCAGGTCGATCATGCCGTCGACGAGGAGCTGGCCACCACGCTCATCGATGTGATGCTCCGGCGCATGCAGATCTTGCTGCGTGATCGCGATCAGGGTCTCGGCGCGGCGAAGGCCGTCGCCGCACGCATGGGTACCCGTCTCGGCTGGACCGCGGAGCGTCAGTCGACGGAGGT
>JAYVCF010000207.1:0-10585 GCA_043750095.1 Deltaproteobacteria bacterium | reverse complement strand
TCGACGATGAGCGTGTAGCTCTCTTCCTGACCGATGCGGCGCAGGATCGTCTCCATGCGGGCGATGATCTCCTGGGTCATCTCCGCTTCCTTCTCGGCGAGCTCGCGCTGGTACTCGACGTAGGTCGACTGCAGCTCGACGAACTGCTTCTGGATCGCGTCGAGCCGCTCTTGCCGGGCCGTGTCGGAGAGCGCGTCCGACTGCTCGTCGAACTCCTCCTTCAGCGTCTTCAGCTCGCCCTGGGCCTTGTCCAGCTCCTGCTGGCGCTGCTTGAAGAGCCGCTTCAGGCGGGCCTTGGCGCGCCGGCCGTCCTCGGTCTCGTTGAGCGCGCGCTGCAGGTCGACGACCGCGATGTGCACCTGCGCGTAGATGCGCGGCGCCCACATCGAGAGCAGGAGAGCGGCGACCAAAGTGATCGCGTGCCGCTTCAAAGCGTGGAGGTGCAACGTCTTGTTCACGGTCGTCCTAGGCGGCTCTCTCGGGCGGCTCTCTCGGGCGGATGGGTAGCTGTTCGGGTGATACGGGTCAAGCACGCCCGCGATTTCAAAAGAAGTTGCCGATGGTGAACTGGAAATCCACGGACTGTTCCCAGGGCCTTCGGATGAACGGGATGCCCCACTCGAACCGGAGCGGACCGAGGGGCGAGATCCAGCGGACGCCGAAGCCCCACGACGTTCGGATGTCGAACGGGTTCGTCAGGTAGTTGCACGGGTTCGACGAGGGATCCTGCACGGGGGCCTGCGGGATCTGACAGAGGTAGCTGTCGAGGTTCCACGCGTTGCCGCCGTCCGTGAAGATCACGCCGCGGATCTGCACCTGCGCGATGATCGGAAACTCGAGCTCGAGGTTGTAATAGAACTGCGCGTTGCCGCCGACGGGGATGCCGATGTCGCCGAGTGACGCGTTCGGATCGGTGGACTGCGACACGCCGAGGCGCGGGCCGAGGCCGTTGAGCGGGAAGCCGCGGACGCTGAAGATGCCGCCGAGATAGAAGCGCTCGAAGATGGGCGGTCCCGGCAGGTTGCGCGACGTGATGATGCCCGCCGTGGTGTTCATCTTCAGCACCACGCCGCTGAAGAGCTCCCAGTACCAGCGGACGAAGCCGCTCGTCCGGATGTACGTGTTCGCCGAGCCGAGCACCTCGTCCGCGATCTCGGTGGAGGCCTGCACGTAGAGGCCGTTCATCGGGAACAGGCGGTTGTCGCGAGAGTCGTACTGGAGCGTGAAGCGGATCGAGCTCGTGAGGCCGGTGCGATACAGGTTCGCGAGCTGCAAGGTCGGGAGCTGGAACAAGCCCGCGCCCGTGCCCGATCCGAAGAAGCCGCCGGTGCGCGCGCCGATCTCCACGTAGTCGCCGCGGTAGCTCGCGAAGAACGTGAGCCTCCGATCCAGCAGCCAGTGGCCGAAGCTCAAGCTGCCTCCGGTCGAGTTTCGACTGAAGGCTTGGTACTGCCGGGTGGTTCTGAATAGCTCTACGGCGGCACTCCATTGAGTGCCTAAGAAGTAGGGCTCGACCAATTGCAGCTGGATGAGCTGCCTCAGGCCCGAGAGCTGTAGTTGCAGCGAGAGGGACTGCCCGTTGCCGAACAGGTTCTGCTGGTTGACCTGCGCGGTGAGGATGAAGCTCTCGATCGACGAGAAGCCGGCGCCGACCTGGAACGTGCCGGTCGCGCGCTCGGCGACCTCGAAGTTCACGACGATGGTGTCGTCGCGCGAGCCGTCCGACTCGCTCATGTCCACGTGCTCGAAGTAGCCGAGCGCCTGCACGGCCGCGCGTGAGGTCTCGAGCTGCGACTGGCTGTAGGGGTCGCCCTCCGAGATGCGCAGCTCGCGGCGGATGACGCTGTCGCGCGTCTTGGTGTTGCCGCGGATGTTGATGCGCTCGATGGTGGTGAGCGGCCCGCGGTGGATGCCGACCGTGAGATCGACGGCGCGCGTCTCGGCGTCGAGCTCCATCTGCGGCTGCACTTCCGCGTGGGCGTAGCCCTGGTCGCGATAGAAGCGCGTGATCGACTGAAGCGCCTGCGCGAGCGCGGTGCGGTTGAACCAGTCGCCCGGCTGCGCGTGGATCATCTCGCGGAGCGTGCGCCGTCCGCCGAGCGGGTCGATCTCTTCGCCCGTGTCGTCGAGCTCGGTCACGCGAACGTGGCCAAGCTGGAAGCGCGGGCCCTCGGTGATCGGCACCGTGATGTCGATGTAGCGGCGATCAGCGGTGAGCTCGATGCGCGGCGTGCCCACGTGGATCTGGAGGAACCCGCGGTCGTAGTAGGTCGCCGAGAGCCGCGTCTGGTCCTCGTCGAAGTGATCCTGCTGGAAGTTGTCGTTGTTGGTGAGGAACGAGAAGAAGCCCGTCTCGCCCGTCTGCATCACGCCGCGGAGATCGGCGTCCGACACGTGGTGGTTGCCGACGAAGCGCACGCGCCGCACGGAGACCTCGAGGCCCTCGTCGATGCGGAAGTTGACGTCGACCTCGTTGTTGTCGGTGTGGGTGATCACCGGCTCGATGTGGGCGAGGAAGTAGCCCTTCTCGGCGTAGAGATCGCGCAGGCGCGTCACCTGCGCGGCGACGTCGGGGCGAGAGAGCACGGCGCCCTCGCGGAGCTGCATCACCTCGTCGATGTCGCTCGCGCCGACGTGGTTGTTGCCCTCGTAGTGGATGTGGCCCATCGCGGGCCGCTCGCGCACGCGGAACACGAGATCGACGCGGTGGTCGTCCTGCTCTTCGCCCTCCACCACGATGTCGTCGAAGAAGCCGAGGTCCCAGAGCGCCTGCGCGTCGTGCGTGACCTGGCGATCGGTGCACGTGCGGCCCGCACGAAGGCGGATGCCCGCGAGCACGTCCTCGTCGGCGACGCGACGGTTCCCGAGGATGCGGATGCGCCGGATGCGGTTGCCCTCGCAGATCGTCTGCGGGACGTGGACGCCGACCGCCGGATCGTCGACGCCCTCGTAGATCGTGCCCGAGGGCTCGCTGCTCTCGGCCGCTTGCTCCTCGCGGAGGGCCTCCTCTTCTTCTTGTTCCTCGGTCGCGTCCGCCGCGGCCTCCGCATCGGCATCGGCCTGCGCCTGCTGCGCGATCGCACGCTCCAGCGCGAACGCACCGAGGACGGTGCTCAGCGACGCGAGCGCGAGGAGGGTACTGAGCAGGGGTCGGCGCATCGCGCGGAGGACGTCTCGATCGTGTTGGGCAGCGAAATCCGCCGAAAAACCCGCGGGTTCTATCCGCGAGGGTCTGGTGGGTCAAGGACGCCTGGGTCCCGCACCCGACTCCTACGTTCGAGCGGGGGCGCGCCTTTCGTGACCCTGCCGCATCGTGGCCAACACCGCCGTGAGGTCGGGGGCCATCGGCGCTTCGAGAACGAGATCGCGTCCGTCCACGCGAAGCACCAGACACGCGAGGTGCAGGAACGTGCGATCGAGGCCGTAGCGCTCGAAGCAGTGTCGGTTGCTGGGCGCGTGCCCGTAGCGCTCGTCTCCGAGCACCGGATGGCCGATCGACGCCAAGTGTCGCCGGATCTGATGCGTGCGCCCTTCCGTGGGCGTCGCTTCCACGAGCGCGTGGCCCGCGATCACCTCGCGACGAACGAAGCGCGTCGTGGCCGAGAGCAATCGTCCGCGCTCGGGCAGGGGCGAGGCGACGCGGCCCTTCTTGTGCGGGATCCCGCGCACCAGCGCGACGTACGTCTTGGTGGCCGAGGCCAGCGAAGCTGCCAGCGCCGCCACCGCGTCGGGCCGTCGCGCGAACAGACAGAGCCCGCTCGTGCCGATGTCGAGCCGATGGATCGGCTGCGCCGCCGCGAGAAACGGGAGCGCGCGCACGCGGTCGGTGAGCGACGTCGGGTGCTCGGGATGCGGCGTCGTCGGCTCGTGCGCCTCTTTCCGGAAGACCACGAGGTCGCCCTCTTCGTGGAGGAGCACCGGCGGCGGAACCGGGCCCGGCGCGAGGATCGCCAGGCTCTCGACCTTGTCGGTCTGCGGCATCATGTCGAAGCCCTCGATCGACCTCGTCGTCAGCCCGATGCGCGAGAGATGCGCGAGATCGCGCGCGAGCGTGCGCGGCTCGCAGCTGACGTAGGCCACGCGCTTGGGCGCGAGCCGCACGATCGACTCGCGGAGCGTGGCCGAGAGCCCGCGTCGCGGCGGGTTCACCACCACCAGATCGAAGCGCTCGTCCGACTCGATCGCGGCCAGCACGGCGGCGTCGGCGTCGCTGCGGCGCGCCTCGAAGCGGTGACCGAGGCCCTGTTCCGTCGCAGCACGCTCCGCCCGCGCGATCGAGGGACCGAACACCTCGACGGACACGACCGAAGCCCCCATGCGCGCGAGCGTGAGGCCCGTCGTCGCCGACCCCGCGAAGAGCTCGAGCACGCGCGGCGCCGACTTGGCCGTGCGCGCCAGCGCCTCGATGCGTGCGTGGATCGCGCTCGCAGCCTTGCGCGAGGCCTGGATGAACGAGCCGTGCGCCGCGTAGTGAAAGGGCCCCGCGGGATCGAGCCGATCCTCGATCTCGCTCGGACCGCGGAGCACCTCCAAGCGGCCCGCGAGGAGCTGCGGTCCGGGCTCACCGACGAGGAGCGCGAGCGAGACCACCTCGGGACACGCCGCGACGAGCGCGTCGGTGGCATCGACGAGCTCGCCCGCAGGCGGGGTCCCGTTCACCAACAGCGTGACCATCGCGAGCGCGTCGTCCTTGCGCCCGAGTGCCTCGCGCACGTCGATCCCCGCAAGCCAGCCACCATCCTCGACCGACACGAGCACGCGCTTGGCCATCAGCGTGCGCATCACCGAGGCGACACGCGCGATCACGGGCCGCTGGACGAGACAGCCAGGTAGATCGACCACCTCGTGCGTACCCGCGCGAAAGAGACCCAGCGAGCCGCCCTTGCCCGCCACGAGCTTGGCGCGCGTTCGGTAGCCGAGGTCGGCCTCGGGCGCACTGATCTCGGCGGCAGGCTCGACGAGCGAGCCGTAGGGCGTGATCGCCAGGACGATCGCGCCGCGCTTCTGCGCGAGCTGCTCGACCCGCGTGAGCGCGATCGACGGACAGCCCGGGCACTGCGCCGCGTGGGGACAAACGATCGAGGACAACGCGCGCGAGGATAGCGCGGATGATCCGTGCGAGGTGCGGCGGCAACCTCGCTAGGGGGCGCTCGCCTCGCAAGCGCGCATGCGCTCGAACGCCGCGTAGTCCGTTCCACCGCGCGACGCGAGGCGGCCCGCGCGCTCGATCGTCTCGGCCGCCTGGAGGATCCGCATGTGCACGGCGATCTGCACGGCGAGCCCGTCGTCGGTGATCTGTAAGGACGACGCGTCGTCCTCGGCATCGCTCCACGCCAGCACCTCTTCGGAATCGAAGTACGCTTCCAGGGCGGCGTGGTCGTCGGCGAGCATCGCCGGATAGTCGGGGTGGTACGGGTCGTCGAGCACCGGCCAGCGCGAGAGCACGACGCCCGCGACGTCGGCCGCGCGATCCTGCGCCTCCGCATAGGCCTCTGCGAGCGCGTCGTCGTTCTCGTCAGCGCGATCGTGCAGCGCGAGGAGCGATGCGCGTGCCTCCTCCACCGAGTGGAGCCTCAACGAGGCGAGCAGCGCGTCGATCACGGCCTGTTGATCGGGCATGGCGACGGCCGTGCTCGGCCCTTCGTCGGGCGCGAGGATGCGCAAGAGACGCTCGCTCGTGGTGATGGGCACGTCGATCGCGCGCGAGGCGATCCGAACGCGCGCCATGGCCTCGCTCAGGGTGATCGTTCCGTCGTGATCGAGATCGATCTCCGCGCGCGCGTCGTGGCCATCGCGATCGAGCCCCGCGAGTGCCGAGAGGAAATGAACGCCGAAGCCCTCGTGGACGCCGCGATCCGGATCGCTGTCGCATCCACCGGACTCGCGGTCCCACGACGTGGAGAAGAACCCGCAGCGGTCCTGGTCGGTCGGCCCGAGCGTCGCGTCCGCGTCCTCGAACGCGAGCTCCGCGAATCCGCCCGAGTAGCAGCTCGTCACGACGAGCCGCACCTGCCGCGCGGTGCCCGTGTCTTCGAGCTCCTCCGCGACCGCCTGCGCGTCGAACGCGGCCCCGCCCCAGGTCTCGGCGATCGAGTCGGCGGGCGCTTCGCCGCCGCGGCCGTGGCCCGTGAAGTAGAAGAGCAGCGGCTCCTCGCCGTCGGCAAGTGCGAGCTCGAGCGCGGCGCAGATCTCGTCGAGCGTCGCGCCGCCATGGAGCGCGAGCCGCGTGGGGCGGTAGTGCGCGTCCCGGCCGCCGCGAGGCGAGAACAGGTTCCCGAGCGCGAACACCACGGGGTCGCCCGCGGGATCGGGATCGCGCTCTTGGACGGCGTGCGTGCCGGGACCGCCCGCGAAGAGCGCCACCGTGCCCTCGGCGCCGAGCACGCGCTGGGCGAGCGCGACGTCCTCTTCAAGTGAGACCTGATCGAGATCCGGCGTCGGCCCACCGCCCGCGATGATGGCGCGGATGTGCAGTGGGACCTCGAGCGCGTCTTCACTCGCGGCGACGGGCGCGACACGCGGCACACGGGCGCGCGTGGGCCGCGCGGACAAGCGACCGATGACGAACGCGAGCGCCATGGCCACGAGCACGACGACCACGACTTGTCCGCTTCGGTCCATGCGCGGCGCGAGCTTGCACGAGCGCCCGACCCACGGCACTCACGAAAACGCCCGCGCTCGCAGAGACGCGAGGCCGTCAGGGCAAGCAGAGACCGGGCGGCGGCAGCGTCACGCCGTTGTGCGTGACCGTCGTGCAGCGCTCGACCGTGGGGTACGTGCAGTCCGAGGTCCGCGTGCAGCGCTCGACGCAGGTGCCGAACGAGTCGCCGTCGAGGCTGACGCACGCGCCGCGCCCGCCACGAACGTCATACGGGCAGTCGTTGTCCGTCGAACAGTGCGTCACGGTGCAGAGATCGATCGTCGTCGCGTCTTTCACCGCGGTGCAGAAAGTGCCCGACTGGCAGGTCATGCCGCCAGCGCAGCCCGCGTACGCGGCGACCGTGGTGGAGCCCGCCGGCGGAAAGCAGATGCTCCCGCCCGACTCGGCCGTGCAGACGGTGCCGTACTCGCAGAGCGACGAACCGGCGGTGCAGGTCTGGTAGCACTGCGTCGGGACGCCGCCGGGAAACGCGACACAGGTGCCGACGCCGCCGTAGCGATCGCTCGGGCATTGGGTTCCCGTCGAGCACGCCGAGCTGCAGAGACGCACGGACGTGTGGCCGCTGGCGCTCGCGAACGTCACGCAGCGATCCGTCGCGACTCGGCAGTCCGAGTCGTAGAGGCAGGTCTCGTACGAGAGCGCGGTCGAGGCGCGACAGCCGGTCAGGACGCCCAGCGCCACGGCAGCCACACCGATGAAAAAGCGCATGTTCATGAGCGACGAGCCTTCGTGCAATGGTTCATGGGGGGTCCCTTCCTCCGAAAAGCGAGCATGGCACGGCGCGGCCGCGCTCCTGCGATGGAGCTACGCTCCGAGACGACGATGTCCAGCCCCGCATTCAAGGGAAACGTTCGACGCGCTGTGGCGAGCGATCAACAGGTGCTCGGCAAGCTCGCCGCCGAGCTGGTGCGCTTTCACCACGCCATCGACCCGGAGCGCTTCTTTCTCCCGACGGGCGTCGAAGAAGGCTACCGACGCTGGCTCGGCACCGAGCTGGCCAACGCGGACGCGGTCGTCCTCGTCGCGGAGCTCGGAGGCGAGGTCGTCGGCTACGTCTACGGTCGCCTCGAGGAGCGGGACTTCAACATGCTGCTCTCGGCGCACGCCGCGCTCCACGACGTGCTCGTGATCGATCGGGCGAAGCGCACCGGCGCAGGCGAGGCGCTGATCACCGAGTTCGCGAGGCTGGCCGCCGAGCGGGGCGTGCCTCGCGTCGTCCTTCACACCGCGACGTCGAACGAGCGCGCGCAGCGCCTGTTTCGCAAGCTCGGCTTCCGCGACACCATGCTCGAGATGACGCTCGAGACGAAGAAGAAGGTCTAGCGCTTGGGCTTGCTGCGCACGGTCGTCACCGGGACGTCGGCGCTGCGCACCACCTCCTCGGCCACGGATCCCACGAGCAGTCGCTCGATGCCGGTCTTGCCGTTGGTGCCCATCACGATGTGATCGATGGAGAGTTCGCGCGCCGTCGCGACGATGGTCTCGGCCGCGGGCCCGAGGCGGAGGTGCTTCTGCACCTTCGTGCCGGGCGGACACATGCGCGCGATCGCGCTCTCCATGTCCTTGACGAGGCTTCGCTCCGTGTCCTTCGCGAGATCGCTCGCGGGCGAGGCGTACGCGGAGAGCTGCCAGGTGTGCAGCACGTGCAGCTCCGCGCCGAGCTGGTTGGCGAGCTGGCTCGCGTAGGTGAGCGCCGCGTCGGACGGGCCGGAGAAGTCGATCGGACAGAGCAGGCGTCGCACCGTGGACATCGTGGTCCTCGCAGCAAGGGAAGGAGATCAGGACGGAGGCGGAGGAATGACGACCGTGTCGCTCGTGACGGCGGCCGACGGAGGCGGCGGCGGGACCGCGCCCGAGCTCGCGGGCGGGGCCGGAACTTCGGTCGGAAGCGGCGCGGCGAACGGGCTCGGGGCTCCCGGCGGCGGAGGGATCGATACCGCGGCGAGCAGCGGATCCGCGGGAGCCGACGCCGTCGCGACGACCGGGGCGACATGCGCCGGATCCGCCATCGTGACGGCCTCCTGCGTGCGCGACCACGTGCACCCGTGATCCATGCACATGAGCGTGTACGCGGCGCCGCGCATGCATCCGAAGAACGCGCGATGGTTCGGTCCATCGGCCTGGCCCGCGAGCTGGTCCGGAGCGCACTGCAGGTCGGCGGACGCGCGCATCACTGCGGGGATGATCGGCTCGAACGTGCAGCGCCGTCCGCCGCAGACCCAGGCGTACTCACGCATCTGCCCGCACCCATCGACCTGGAACGCACGCAGATCGAGAGCGATGACGTGCAGAGGCGTCCGGCAGCTCATGTCGCGCTGCGCCTGCCGCTCCAGGCGAACCAGCGCGCGCGCGTCGGGGCCCTGAGCTGCACCGCCGCGCGAGCGCGCCCCGCACGCCAGCAGGGCGAGCGAGAGAGCGAGGAGCACGGACCCGCGAACAAGCACGTGCCGACGGTAGCAAGGAGAGAGGCGTCGGACCATCGATCGCTTTCGCTCCCCCGCGTCCTGCCGCATTCTCGGGTGATGTCCGACTGCCCTCGCTGCTCGCGGCGCACCGCTCTCGTGGGCATCAGCGCGCTCGTCGTCGTGTCTGCGGTCCCCGGCTGCGCGGCCAAGCAGAGCATGCCCATCGGAGCCGCGGTCGCTTGCGCCGGCGGGCTCTGCCTCGATCTCACGCTGGCCGCGAACGCGCCTCTCCAGACCGTCGGCGGCGCCGTGCTGATCCGCGCGCGCCTCGACTCCATCGCGGTGATCCGAACGTCCGCGACGGCGCTCAGCGCGCTCTCGGCCGTCTGCACGCACGAAAGCTGCCTCACGGTCTGGGACACCGGCTCCAGCTCGCTCGAGTGCCCGTGCCACGGATCGGCCTTCGGCACGACGGGCGCCGTGCTCGCGGGTCCCGCGACGCGCGCCGTGCACGTGTACGGCATCACGCTCAGCGGCGACACCGCGACGCTCGCCGCGAGCTGACGCTCAGCGGTAGTGCTGCACGATCGCGAACAGCACCGCGCCGAGGACGATCAGCACGATCCACACGAGCGGCGAGCGCGTCGGTGTCGATGCGTGCACGAGCGGCGTCGACGGACCCGGCTCCGCGATCGCGATCGCGGATGCGATCTCGGCCGCGCTCGCTGCGGCGGGCGTACCTGGCGCGAGCATCGACACGAGCGACGAGAGACGCTGCAGATCGCTCGCGCGCGAGTCCGGCGTCGCGCGCAGCACCGCCGTCGCGATGGCGATCCGCGCCTGCCGATACGCGTCCACCACGACATCGAGCGACGCGAGCGACCATCCCGCTTCGTGCAGCGCGGCGATGCCCTCGGCGATCGATCGCGCGGCCTGGGTCCGCTCACGCGCATCGAGTTCGACCGCGTCGAGCGGCCGCGCCTCGATGACGCGCTCCTCGACCACGAACGCATCGTCTTGCCACTCTCCGGCATCGAGGGCCGCGATCAGCGCCGGGCTCGTGACCGCGAACAGCGCGCGCACCCGCTCGATCAGCGCATCGCGCGCTTCACGCTCCTCGGCCCCGAATCGAACACGCGTGACCACGACGTCGCGCCCGCGCTCACGATCCGTGGCGTTCCAGCGCTCGATCCCGCCCTCGATCGCATCTCCGAGCGGATAGCGCTCGAGCGCGCGCGGGATCGCGCTCACGGCGTCGCGCTCGCGCGATCGGGGCCCATCGGCGCCGTCTCGAGGAAGCTCCATGCGTCGTTGTCGCGCTTGATGCGAAGGAGCTCCCACTGATCGCGAAGCAGCGCGACCACGTGCCCGTCCACGTCGCTGACCGCGAGCGGGACGCGCTTCTGCTCCAGCATCTTGGTGTCGAGCTTCGAGCCGTCGTTCGCACGCACCCAGCGCGCGAAGCCGTAGGGCAGGCGCTCCATCGACACCTTCGCGCCGTACTCGTGCTCGAGCCGGT